>NZ_QKOF01000001.1 GCF_014889545.1 Methanothermobacter thermautotrophicus
TGCGGTTTTTTGCTGTGGGAAGCCCACTTCACTGCCAGACCACCCTCATACTCATAATTGAAAAATAACTGAAAATTATATTCCACAGAGCTGCATAGACTTAAATGCAGGTGTGGAAAATGGAAACATACTCCAATATTAACGATCCTTACCATTTCTGGTCATCTTATCGTAACAGATCATCCTGGATTCTGAAAAGTTTGCTGAAATAGCTCTTCTCTTAATTCTAACGGTGCAGGTGGGACTGGGTTCACTATGGGCCTTCCTTGGGCATGCCTTTATGCTGGATATAATTGCAACGTATATAGGATGGCCCACCGGAAGTCCATTCCAGCTTGAAGTTGCCTTTGCGAACCTATCATTTGGTGTGCTGGGCCTACTATCCTGGAAGTTTCGTGGAGAATTCTGGATGGCAACCATAATCGGTTTCAGCGTATTTTACCTTGGAGCTGCCTAGGGCACATCATGGATGCTTTAATTAACCTTAACTATTCTCCGGGAAATGTCGGCGCCCCCCTATACATTGATATAGTCATCCCACTTCTGCTGATTCTGCTCATGGTTTACCATAGAATAATTTCTCAGGAAAAGTCAGGGTTAATCTGTTAATCTTAATCCTTTGATTATTTTTCTTTATGGTTATCATCTTCTGAGGGACTACAACCACTATTCAGAAGATGGTACTTCCTGTTTTTTAATCTGCCGATGAAGTCTCATCAAGGATCTATGACCATTCAAGGCACCGGGACTTCTCTCCCACAGGGCAGACATGGACATTGACAATCTTTATTATATCGATATCCTCTATGACTCTCCTTTCAACATCATGGGCTATCATGTGGGCATCCCTGAGAAGCATATCCCCGTCAACCTCAATGTGCAGATCAACAGAGGCGTAGGGCCCAAAGTAGTTTATGCGGACCTCGTGCAGTCCCATAACCCCATCCACCGACATGGCTGATTTTTCTATCTCCTCCATGATCTCAGGGGATGGGACCGCCCCCAGTATGTTGTTAACGTTCTCACGTCCAACATCAAAGGCGGTCTTCAGAACAAGGACCGCTATGACCACAGCAACAAGGGGGTCAAGGAATCTGAATCCCAGATGTGAACCTGCAACCCCGACCATTATCGCGATACAGGAGAATATGTCAACCTTCTGGTGCTGGGCATCTGCAACAATTGCTGGACTATTTATCCTTCTGCCGATACGCCCAATGTAGGTGGTCATTGCAATGTTTGCGATTATCCCGAAACCAGCCATCAGGGCCGCAGTGTAATCTGGCGGCGCCAGTTCAGTGAAGAGCTTACGGTAGGCCTCCAAAAGTATCTCATAGGATATTATACCAAGAAAGACCACAACAACAAGCCCGACAAGGGCCTCAGCCCGTCCATGACCGTAGGGGTGCTGCCTGTCAGGGGGGCGCTGCCCTATCCTGAAGCCTATATAGGTTATCACAGATGTCAGTACATCAGAGAGTGTGTGGGCTGCCTCAGCAACAAGCGCAACACTCCCCGATGATACACCGACCAGAAAATTGAGGGATGTCAGCACTACATTACCACCTATACCAGCAAAGGCAGCGCGTCTTCCAAGACGTATCCTTTCAGATTCCTCCAAATCAAACACCACATACAGTTCTAAGTCGTTCCATGGCCTCCTCGATGAGTTCATAGGATGTTGCATAGGACATCCTCACGTAACCTTTTCCTTCATCCCCGAAGGCGGATCCAGGGACAACTGCAACTCCTGCTTCAAGTGAAAGCCTTGAGAATTCCTCTGAATCACCAACATGGGGGAACATGTAGAATGCACCCCCCGGCAGGACACACTCAAGGCCCATATCCGTGAGGGAACTGAACATAAGATCCCGCCTCCTTCTAAACTCGTCCACCATATCCTTGACACAGTCCTGGGGTCCCCTGAGGGCTGCAAGGGCTGCGCACTGAGATATGGAGGGTGCACATGCAGTGTTGTACTGGTGGACCTTCAGGAGCTCCTCGATTATATCCTCGCACCCGGCAACGTAACCGATCCTGAGACCCGTCATTGCATAGGTCTTTGAAAACCCGTTGATTATGAGGGCGTTATCTGTGAACCGCGCCGGGCTGTAGTGTTCTCCATCATAGAGTATCTTCTCATAGATCTCATCTGATATTATTATCAGATCATTGTCCTCTGCGATCTCAGCAATCCCCCTCACGTCATCCTTTCCCATGACGCTCCCGGTGGGGTTTGATGGGGAATTCATTATTATGACACGTGTATCCTCTGTGATGAGTGATTCAACCCTTTCCGGGCTCATTGAGAACCCTTCATCCATGCTGAGGGGCACAGGTATGCTCACCGCCCCTGAGAGCCTGACACAGGCATCATATGAGAGAAACCCCGGGTCAGGTATGAGGGCATGGTCACCCTCTTCAAGGAGGGCGTGGGTGCACATGAATATGGCCTCACTGGCACCAACCGTCACTATTATTGATTCTGGTTCAGCATGAACCCTGTTTTCCCTTTTGAGTTTATCTGCTATGGCTTCCCTCAGCTCCTCCATCCCCATGTTGGAGGTGTAATGGGTCAGGCCCTCATCAACAGCATCCTTAACAGCCTCCCTGACATGATCAGGGACACTGAAATCTGGTTCACCTATGCCAAGGTTTATTGTATCCTCGCCTGCAACATCAAAGATCTTCCTTATCTCAGAAAGCTGTATATCCTTCACACGGGAGGCAAATTTCTTCATGATCATCGCCTTTAGTTATGTTAATTGGATCTCAGAACACTTTCTCAATGTTTGAGTGAGGGGCAGCTATCCATGCAACCATAGCAGCCTGATTCTTCACACCATGGTGTTAATCTGTTATCCTTCATCTTAATGTATTCTTCCATCAGGAAGTCCTCCCTCAAACCCACATTGATATTGTGCCATGGCAGCATCTCACCCGGGGTCCTGGGTCCAGCATAAGCCTCCCACTCCCTCAGCGGAACCCCTGATATGGATGCCCTTTCTATGAGCTCCCCTATTTCAGGACCCCCAGTGGATAGGACGTGCTGTATGAGACCGGCCCGCGGACTCCCCATCCTTACGGGAAGCCCCCTAACCAGTCTGCCAAGGAACCTTATCTTCTGCTTCATCTCACGCGGGTCATAGCCCTCCCACTGAAGGGGTGTGTGTGGTTTCGGGATGAGGGGATTTACACTGAAGCTCACCCGCCCCCTCCTGATCCCTGAAAGATCCCTCATGAGCATCGCCAGTTCTTCAAGGTCCTCACGGGTCTCACCGGGTGCTCCTATCAGGAAGTACATCTTGACACGCAGCCCCATTTCAAGGGCCTTCCTGGTCTTCTCAAAGACCATGTCGTCACTTATGGGCTTGTTTAGTCTGTTTCTAAGCTTCATGGTTGATTCGGGCGCCATTGTTATTGTCCTGAGACCTCCCCTGATGAGTGACTCCATGAGTTCAGGGGTAACAGATTCTATCCTCAGGGAGGGCATGGAAACCAGGAGCCCCATCTCCACAAGTTCACTGCAGAGTTCCTCTATACGGGAGTAGTCGGAGGCCGCTGCACCTATTAGGGAAACCTTATTGTAACCTGTGGCCTCGCAACCCCTCTCTGAGAGGTCAATGAGTTTCCTTAGTGATGTTTCACGTTTAGGGCGGTAGAGGTAACCTGACATGCAGAACCTGCAGCCCCTTGAACAGCCCCTTGAAACTCCGAGGAGGTATGACCTTCCCAGGGATGGTGTCAGGGACCTGTCACCGGTAACAGGGACTATCTGCCTCACGGGGTGGCATGCCTGATCCATGTCCTCAACGATCACCCTCTCCGCAGGGCTGTCGGGCACATATACGCCCTTTATGTTCCTGAACTCATCGAGTTCATTCCGGGGGTCATCCAGTTCAAGGCATCTGTCCATAACCATGTCGAGGACGGGTTCTGCTTCACCTATTATGAAGAGGTCGATGAAATCTGCGAGGGGAAGAGGGTTGGAGGTGATGCAGGGGCCGCCTGCTATGACAAGGGGCCCTGTGCGTTCATCCCTCCTGGGTGGCAGGCCACCATCCCTCAGCATGCCTGGGACCCTGAGGTAGTCCTCCTCGTAGTGGATGGTGAAGCTCACAACATCGAAGTCCCTCAGGGGGCTCCCTGATTCAAAGCTGCGGCTGTGGGGGTGTATGACCCTCTCACACCATGTGTCATCCCTTGAGTTGAGAAAGTGGTAAATAATATGATAACCAAGTGATGACATGGCAGTGGAGTATGGGCTGGGGTAGCATGAGGCAACCCTCAGGTCAACCCGTCGGGGGTTCTTGACGATGACATTGTACTCCCTGAGTTCCATGAGATTATATTGGTAGGGTCATGCACTTAAACTGCTCCTTCAGAATGAGGATGCTGGAGTTTATCCATCCGGTTATTAGGCATGATTTATAAATCCCGATGCCCTATGGGTTATTGACTTTTAAAGATGATACCATGAAGAGGAAGTATTCACTGGTTGCAGTTGGAGGTACCTTTGACAGGTTCCATAAGGGCCACAGAAGACTCCTTGATGAGGCATTCCGTGTTGGGGAGACTGTGATGATCGGTGTGACCTCCGATGAATTTGCAGCTGCAAAGGGCGAGGGTATTGAGCCCTGCAGCGTCCGCATGAAGAACCTTGAGGAGTACCTGAAGGATAAGGACGCCGATTATCATGTCATGAGACTCGATGATCCCTATGGGACCACAGTCACAGAGGAGGCCTTTGAGGCGATAGTCGTGAGCAGGGAGACAGAACCCGTTGCCCATGAGATCAATGAAATAAGGAGGGAGAGGGGGTTCAGGGAACTGGACATCATAACAATCGACATGGTTAAGGCTGATGATGGTTTGCCAATATCATCCACCAGGATAAGGAGGGGTGAGATAGACCGCATGGGCCACATAATAAGGAGGATACGCGGGGCCCTTAGAAGGAGGAAGGAGTGAATGGCCTCTTGAGTTCTGGAGAGTTCTGTGGTTGAATATCAGGAGCCATATAATCCATTAAAACTGTTCCGGCGGTGTTTATATGAGGGTCAATGTCGGCTCAGAAAATCCTGTTAAGGTGAGGGCAACAGAGAACGTCCTCAGGTTGATATACGGTGAAGTTGAGGTCAGGGGCATTGAAGTGGAATCAGGGGTCCCTGATCAGCCAGTGGGCCTCGATGAAACTGTCAGGGGGGCGGTGAACCGTGCCAGAAGGGCCTTCAGTGACTGTGAACTCAGTGTTGGTATCGAGTCAGGACTCCACAGGGTTCCAGAGACAATCACGGGTTTTGTTGATCTTCAGTGGTGTGCAATCTATGATGGTGAACGCATAACACTTGGTGTCAGCGCCGGATTTGAGTACCCTCCAATGGTGGTTGAGGAGGTCCTCGCCGGGAGGGAGGTGGGTGATGTGATGGATGAACTCACAGGTGTGGATGAACTTGGCAGGGAGAGGGGTGCGGTGAGTTTCCTTTCAGGGGGACTACTTGACAGGACCGGTAACACGGAGCAGTGCGTTTTAATGGCAATGATACCCCGCATGAACCCATCCCTCTATGGTCTGGAATAGGTGGTGGTGTATTGGATGAGAGGCTGAGGATTTTCCTTCTGATGCTCCTGATATTCTTCACTGGATTCATCCTCAGGGTTGATACAGTCCATCTCCATGGGGTTGATCCGGAGGAGAGGGCTTACCTCACAGACGACCAGGGACTTCCCTACATGTATGAGCTTGACTCCTACTACAATTACCGTATCGCCCTGAACTATATGAAAAACGGGCACGCAGGTGATACAATAAGTGGTGGCGTCCCCTGGGATCTGCATTCATATTACCCTCCGGGCAGGCCCGCGGTTTACCCGCCGATGATAGCATGGATATCTGTGGCCCTTTATTGGTTTCTGGCCATATTCACTGACATAACACTCTATGAGATCTGTTTCTGGCTTCCAGCACTCATCGCACCCTTTGCAGGAATTGCAATGTTCTTCCTCATCAGAAGGTACTCCGGGGATCTGTCAGGATTCACTGGAGCCATTTTAACGGTCACGGCACCCCTATACTTTGCAAGAACAGTCCCTGGATTTTTTGACACTGACATGTTTAACTGTCTTTTACCGGTTCTTGCAGTATTCTTCTTCGCTTTGGCTGTTGAATCCGATGAAGGGGGAGGTATTATTGCAGGGGTTCTCTATGCAATTTCAATTCTGATATTCTCCTTCACATGGACAGGGTGGCCCTTCATATTCTATGTTACCGGAGCATCAGCCATCATTTACTCTTTGATATTCTGGAGGAGAGTTTCCTTAAAAAGAATCTTCTTCCCACTTTTAATGGCGGTTATATTAATAGGTCTCTTTAATTGGGGTCAGCTCTCATATGCACTGAATCCCCTTAACCTCCAGGCTCCGGTGGCTTCAGGCGGCCCGTGGCCAGATATCTATGAATCTGTCTCTGAGCTGGAGAGTCCTTCACCTGCAGCCTTTTTATCAGCTGTGGGGCCCCTTAACCTTGGCTTTGGTGTTCTGGGGGCCCTGGTAATTGTCAGCATATTGCTCAGGGATGAGATGCGCAGGAGACACCTTAAGCCATTCACACCATTCATCTTCATTCTGTCAATGGTGTGGATGCTCTCTACACTCGCAGCATATTATCTGAGCATCCGCTTCGGAATTCTGGCCATACCACCCTTAACATTTTTATCAGGGGTATTTCTCGGGGTTCTTTTCTCCTATATGGACTCTGCAGCTGATAAAATCCCTTTAAGGGTGAGATATTTTGCTGTGCTGGTGGTTCTCATAATGATACTATCTGTGGCTGTCCTGGAGGCATCGGAGATCAGCAGGGTTCCTTTCATTAATGATGACTTCGCAGATGCAATGGAGTTTTTGATTAATGAGACCTCTCCAGGCACAGTTGTGGTTACCGAGTGGAGCTATGGCCATTACATAACAGCAGCAGCGAACAGGCCGGTGCTATTTGATGGGGGATCCCAGAATACGCAGAGGGCCTACTGGATATTCAGGGCATTTGAAACAGATAATGAAAGCCTATCAGAGGGCATATTTACAATGCTGACCTCCTCAGGGGATAATGCTGTCACACTGCTGGAGAAGAGGACAGGGGATACTGAACTCACGGTAAGGATACTGAACGACATCCTTGGAGTTGAAAGGTCCACTGCAGCAAGGATACTCTCTGATAAGTATGGGTTGGGGGGAGAATTTGCAGGTGAGCTCCTGAGATACACTCACCCGGAGAGGAGGGGTAACTTCACGGTTCTCACAACCGATGGCATGATTTACATAGGCTACTGGTACCTATACTATGGCTCCTGGAATTTCACTTCAGGCAATTCCAGTGCCTTATATGTGGTGAAGGATGTCCGGAAATCAGATGTTGAAGGCGCCCTGCGGAGCGGCCTGTGGATGGGTAAGAAGCCCTTCAGGTTCATAGTTAGGGATGGGGACTCAGTGAGGTTCATTGATGTGAATAGATCAGGTAACTTCTCTGTAATATTCCTCGTGGATTATAACCTTGCAGTGGTAACCGACAGGGGCCATGATGAATCCATGTTTGTGCGACTGGTCCTGCTTGGCGAGGACACCCAGCACTACAGAAAGTTATACCGGGATGGATCTGTAACTGTCTGGGGGGTTAGATGATCTTGAGGCAGCATATGAGGACAGTCCTCCTGGTTGCAGTGATATTCGCCATCGGGTTTTCCATCAGGATGTTAAACGCAGGATATGATGATCCCCTCTACAATGATGATGAGGGACTCCAGTACTTTCAGGAGAGCGATTCATACTATAACTACAGGCTCACAGAGAATCTGGCACTGCATGGGATCATGGGTGACGCTGTAATTGGAGGTAAGGTGTGGGACCTGCACTCATATTACCCTCCAGGCGTGCCTCTGGATTATCCTCCATTACTCCCACTGGTAGCCTTAACCCTGCATGTTATCCTTGGTGTTATTGCACCGGTGAGTCTAAGGTCCATATGCCTCATACTACCTGCCCTTATGGCTCCACTTGCGGGTGTGATATGCTTTTTCACTGTAAAAAGGTTTAAGGGGGACATCCCCGCATTCATGGGTGCCTTGCTCCTGGTATCGGCGCCATTTTATCTCATAAAAACTGTATACGGATTCTATGATACTGACATGCTGATTCTGACGGTGTCTCTGACGGTCTTCTTCCTTTTCATTGAAGCTGATGCCAGTGAAAGGAACAGGGTGCTTCTATCGGCCACAGGGGGTTTTGCCCTGTTTTTATTTTCAATCACATGGAGCGGATGGCAGGTAATGTTTTATGTGACTCTTGTGACGTTCATCATTTTAGCACTGACTTCACGCTCAGGAAGACCCCTGAGGGATGTCCTGGAAACATTCTTACCTGCCTTCATGGCTCTTTTCATCCTCCTCATCCTTTTCAATCACCTTGAACTTATTAAAATGATCATGACCCCCTTCCATCTGCAGGATCTCATTTATAAATCCCACTGGTATCCGTGGCCGGACTCGTATACCAGTGTGGCTGAGCTTCAGCCAGCATCCATGGACAGGGTTCTGAGGTATGTCTCACCGGTACTGCTTTTGATGGGAGCTTCTGGAATACCAGCAGCCCATATGATTTGCCGGAGAACTGGCTCTTCCAGGCTTCCTGTAACCTTTCTATCAGTCTGGACTCTTGCCGGTGCACTGACGCTCATTGAGGGTGTCAGATTTATAATGATGCTCATAGCACCTCTAGCAGTATCTGCAGGGATCTTCGTGGGAGCTGTTCTTGAATACTCCGCTGAATCCAGGTTCCGGTGGATTAGGGGGGTATCATTCATTCTCATTGTCCTCACGGTATCTGCACAGCTTGTAGTATCAGCTGGCATGGTAACAGCTTTAAAGCCCGGGTACAATGATTACTTTGAGGAATCAGCCCAATGGATAGCTGAGAACACTCCCCGGGATACAGTTATAGTAACTGACTGGAGTTATGGCCACTTCTATGCATCTGAGGCTGACAGACCTGTCCTCTATGACGGGAGACTGGCATACATCGAGACTCTACCGGCCAGGAGCGTGTGGTATGCATCATCAATGGACCCGGAGATACCTACAACGGCAAGGGACTACTGGATAAACCTTGCACTCTCATCAGGGAACCGGACCCTCTCCTTAAACATACTGCGGATGCTGGCAAACTCGGGGGATGATGCTTACATACTCCTTAAAAATCAGACAGGCAGCCGGATGGCAGCATACCGGATAATGAATGAGATTCTTGGACTGGACAGGAGGGCGGCCATGGATGTCCTGATGAACAGGTATGGATTTTCAGGGCCAGATGCCCTCCAGATACTGGCCAGGACACATCCTGATGATTCAAGGAAAATAGTGGTTGTAGTCCCTCAGCAGATGATAACCATGATAGCCTCTGAGGGTTCAGGTGATATGCCGGCCGGGACCTACTCTGTGATCAGGTTTAAGGATGGGGTGATTGAGGAGAAGATAATAAATTCTTCAGGTAACATCACAGTTCTTGAAACACCTTATGGATCATACTGGATGAATAGAAAATACAGGAATTCACTGCTTTTAAAACTCATCCTGGGAGTTAAGGATGAAGATTTTTCACTCATCTACAGAAATAGGCAGATAAAGGTTTATCTTATAAAAAGCTAAAAAAAGGTTTAGAGTTTGTTAATCGTGGAGTCACGGGCGGTGTTGATTACTTCGCTTATGTTTCCTGCTATTGAGCTGGAAATGTTGAAAATGTAGGAGCCCACTGCTATGACTATCACAAGGAGGGCTCCTACGATTAGTATCATTTCAGCGCTTATCTGGGCCTCTTCCTCGATTAACACTTTAATCTACTCTTAGATTCCTGCGCCTGTGTTGACGTTTGTTCTTACGTTGTTTATGTCCTGTGCCGCGTTGAGGTTTGATTTGCTGAAGTATGCCCTGTAAATCAGTAGTGCGACTATTGCTATTACTATGACACCACCAAAGAGCAGTATGTATTCAGCTGCACCCTGTCCGGCTTCATCCTTTAAAAACTTCATATTCTTACACCTCCATCAATATTCACCAGTTCTGGCTTGCTACCTACTATGTATTTATCCGCTTATAAATTTAGCGGATAACACTCTCAGTTACATTCTTGCCATCACATCCATATCAACATATTTAAGGTGTTTTGTTCATAGTATCACAAAGGGTGATGTGATGCCAAGGAAGTACAATATCGACAGGGTGATACTTGAAGTTCTGCAGGATGGTGACCTCAGCCGTGTTGAACTTGGGGAGAGGGTAAGGTCTAAGACCGGCTTTGCTGTCACCGACAAGACAATAAATGAGGCCATCTTCAAGCTACTCAAGGCCAGCAGGATAACGGTCACAGGCTACGACCTCAGCATATACAACGGTGTTGAGAGGGTCCAGTCCCTCAAACCAGATGGCATAGTATTCGGCCTTTTGGAGAGGGATCCCCTTGAGATCAACCTCCTCATAAGAAGACTTGAGTCTGAGAACCTACATGAATCAGAATCAGCCTTAACAAGCTCAAAAAAATTTTCATGGCAAAAACAGGGGATCTTGGGGTTGATGCTGAGGGTATATTTTCCTTGATAGTTAATGAGATCCTATCGCTGGGTTCTGACCAGAAGAGGGTTATAACACAGAAACTTGCCTATGCCCTCAGTGATGAGGAGGATGCCCCTGAACAGCTCAGGCACCTCATCACATACTTTGAGATTCGAGCAGGGAACCTTTAGTCCCTTTTTTGAGTTTAACCGGTGTTCACACTTTCTCTCACATTATTGAGGTCATCAGCCACGTTCAGTGGATTCGTTGTTTTTATGTACTGGCTGTAAATCAGGAGAGTTGCTATCGCAATCATGATCACACCACCAAATAGCAGTATATACTCAGCGGCTCCCTGGCCGCGTTCATCAAAAACTATTATCAATGAAATCCACCCCATTTAATTTTAGATCACCATATGGAAACAGGATTATATAAAACTTCACTTTAAAAAACCTTTTATAAAGGAATGCAGAAATAGATAACCAGTTACAGTTACTCTTGGGAGCGGGAGGCATTAAATGATATATTTGATTATCACACTTGCTGGAATACTCATGATATTCGCCGGCCTTTACTTCATGTCCCTTGGTTTTGCAACACCCCCTGATATCTTCATGTTCTTTCTGGGACTCATTCTCTTTGTGCCGGGCCTAATAATAACCCTTCTATTCGCTGGAAAGGTAGACCTGAAGTCAATTAAAACTGATTCGGGGGCCAGAAAAGGTGAAAAAAGGATTAAGACGGAAACGGCCAGGCCTCCTGTTAAGAGTAAAGTCACCGGAAAAACTTCAGCCGCAGAATCCGGAAGGCCCAGAAGGGTACCTGAAATGATTAAGGGCGGAGAAAAAACAGGGGCTACAGAAACCATAAAATCAACCCGGGAGGCACCTGAAAGGAAACAAGGGCCGGTTGGACCTGTAAGGGTAAAACATGAACATGAAGAAAAAACAGGGTCTATTAAAGTTGCAGAGACAGCCGATAAAAAGTTAGAGGTTAAAGGATCAGAAGCCTCCACCACTCCCAGAATTAAACCTTCAAGAGTCTCAGAGGAAATACGGGGTGAATTGGCTGAAAAGCCTGATGAATCCCATAAAACTACTCGGGTGACTGAAAAACCTCCCATAAAGCCAGCCCCCATAAGACCCATGAGGTCAGCGCCGGAGAGGGAGATCAGAAAAAAATCAGAGGTCCCACCATCTAAGGACGAAGAGGCCCCAAAAAGGAAGTTTCTCAGCTTGCCAAAGATCAGGAGGGGTAAGGAGAAAGAGGAAACCAGAAAACCGTCCACCGTGAAGCCTCCCAGAAAAGAGACTCCAGCACCTCCAAAGCCGGGCCCCGCCAGGAAACCAGCAGACAACAGCTACGTTACAGAGAGGCTCCAGAGACTCAAACAGGAGTACATTGAAAACGTTGATGACGTCGAGGATCTCCTCGAGGACCGCCTGGACTCCTTCAAGGGTGCAATAAACAGGATAAGGGCTGAAACGAGGGAGCCAAGCATAATATGGTCATTCGATGCTTCAGACGTTCAAGATGCTATGAGGGAGACCATTACGGCGGCAGAGGAAAGCGTAGTCCTCATGTACCCCTGGATACGTAATATAGATGTCTCAGTCCTCAAGAAGTTCATGGATACAGAGAGCCGACTCATAATACAGGAGGCAAGCCTGGATGATGAGGCCTCTGTGGAGCTGATAAAGGTCCTGGTGGATAACAATGTTCAGATAAGGACAATGCCTCACATACACACGGTTGCAGCAGTCGCAGATGATAAAAACGGTCTTATAATATCAACAGATCCCATATATGAGAGTTTTGAGGTTGGTGTCATCTACAAGGATAAAAAATCAATCTCTGAGATCAAAAAACTCTTTGAGGAGGCATGGGAACTTTCCAATGAAATCAATCTGGAGGGAGTTTAATGAGAATTCAGTGGTTTGGACATTCAGCATTTGAGATAACATCCTCTGATACAAGGATACTCCTTGACCCTTTCATAAGTAACAACCCGGTCTGCAGCACTGCAGTTGAGGAATTGGAGCCAGATGTGATCTGCGTCACCCATGGACATGCTGACCATCTCGGTGATGCGATGGAGATCGCTGAGAGGACTGGTGCGCTCCTAATAGCTAACCATGAACTATCTGTTTTTTTCTCAGGGCAGGGCCTTGAAAGTAACGGGATGAACATCGGCGGAAAGGTTTCCATTGATGGTATAGATATAAGGATGGTTGATGCAAGGCACTCATCTGATATAGACTTTACAGAGGATGTTACATCAGGAGGCAGCGCCTGCGGCTTCATAATTGAGACCCAGGAGGGTAAGGTGTATCATGCCGGTGATACTGGACTCTTTGCAGATATGAGGGATGTTATAGGTGAGATTTACAGGCCTGAAATTGCACTCTTACCTATAGGTGACAGGTACACCATGGGCCCTGATGATGCTGCAGCTGCAGTGGGCTGGATAAAACCTGAAAAGGTTCTCCCGATGCACTACAATACCTTCCCTGTAATCGAACAGAACCCCCAGGTATTCGCTGAGCTCGTTGAGAGGACATCCCCCGGTACGGAGGTTGTCATACTGGATGTCGGCGGATTCCATGAATGCTGATTAATCAAGGAAAGAGTGGTAGGATGGCAAATTTTTTCACAAACTTCATGGATAAACTGCTTGGAAGGAACAAGAAACTTAAGATAGGACTCTATGGACACCCAAATTCAGGTAAAACAACCCTGGCCAACAGGATGTGTGAGGACTGGCTTGGAAAACCACTGGGCTTAACATCAGAGATACCCCATGAGACAAGGACTGTTTACAAGAAGGAGAAGATAACCATAAGGAAGGATGGTGCTGAACTTGACTTTGACATCATCGACACACCGGGGATAGCCACCAAGGTCGACTACAAGAACTTTCTGGAGTTTGGATTATCAGAACCAGAGGCCAAGGAAAGGGCAAAGGAGGCCACAAAGGGGATAATAGAGGCCATAAAATGGCTCGATGACGTAACAGGGGTTCTGCTTGTCATGGACTCATCACAAGATCCCCTGACACAGGCGAACATAACCATAATAGGGAACCTGGAGGCAAGGAAGATACCATTCCTTATAGTTGCCAATAAGATAGACCTCCCGGATTCATCACCTGAGAGGATAGTATCGGTCTTCCCCCAGCACACCGTTGTCCCTATATCCGCACTGCACGGTGAGAATACAGAGGACCTTTACATGGAAATGGTTAAAAAATTCAGATGAGGGTTCAAAATGGATGGCTTAAAAATGGATTTTCTTTCATCAAAGGCTCTTGAAGATAAAAGCAGCATGGAAAAGATCTCAATGATCATAGACCGTGTAAAGGATGGGGACATACTGGTACTTGAGGGCAGCCTCTCGCCCTCGGAGGAGGCAGAACTCATAGAGACGACCATGAGGGAGATCGACGTCGAGAACTTCGTTGGTATAGACATATACACACTTGAAAAGGATGAGAAGGCATTCATGGGCCTTTCAAAGAGGAGGACAGTGGGGCTAACCATAATAGGCCCCGCCAATGTTATGAAGACGGTCAAAAGGAAGTCCAACTTCCTTTCAATGATTGCAGAGATCGGTGATTCGGGTGCATCAGTGCATTAAGTGCGGTGCTAAGTTCAGGTCCTCAGAGGAGCTCATGAATGGCTGTCCGAAGTGTGGAAGCAGATACTTCAGGTATGTGGCTGAACGGAAGGATCCTGAACCCAAAGGGGAGCCCATTGAGACAATAATGGTAAGGAAGAATGGAATATATGAGGTTAACCTGACCTCCCTCCTTGAGGATGACTCAATAATTGTTTCAGATGAGGAGGGTAAGTACTTCATTGACCTGAACTTTCTGCTTAAAAAGAATCTTAAGAGGAAGGTTAAGTAGGCTCCTGAGATATTATTTTTGGCTTTTATGGTGTTCAGGGCTTTACATGCTGGGGACTTCAGTCCTCCTCAACTATGTCCCCCTTTCCCGGTGGAAGATTCCTTATGAAGTCCTCAAGGGGGAATAGATTTTCATCATCAACCCTTGACTTTATGGCCTTTGCAAGGGCCTCCTTTTTGGTGTAACCTGGTTTCACGGTCACAAACTTTTCTGCCATCCTTTTAACAGCAGAGGGAGGACCGCTCATAACCCTCTCACCCTCATAGTCAACCACCCCGATGGCTATCTTTAGGGGAACACCCCTCAGGTAGTTCCTGGGTCCCCTTATGATGAAGGCACCGCGTGCAACGAATTCTCCGGATTTTGGTGTCTTTGTGACCTGCTCCGGGTGGACCCAGTATACGTCCAGTGATGTGAATCCGCGGGTCCAGGCACTTGAGAATGAGGCCGCGAAAACTGCAGCCTCCTGTATTGTTGTCTCTGGAATATCCCGCCCCCCACTCTTTATAACGACGGATGGGGCCCCATGGATGTCTGAGTGGAGGTATATGTCCCTTGGTTCCATATGTTTCTTCACAACAATCTCATTGGTGCCGGCGTCTCTTCCACCGATCACAAGGAAGCCGTCAGAGGATACGAACCACCGGAACTTCTCAAACCATCGCAGTTTCCTTTTAACCCTCCTCCTGGGCACCATGATGTTCCTTAGGGCGTCGTCCCTCTTTCTTTCAATCCTTTCAATTTCCTTCTCAGTCCTCTCAATGGCGGTCATAACACCATTTATCTTTCTCTTAGCCTTCTTGGCCTTCTCATAGTACACCTCTGCATTCTCGGGGACCCCAAGCTTTGAATCAATCCTTACTGGCTCCCCATCAAGGAGGAGGGTCAGGTTTCCCATCCTGTCGATTTCGGTTATGTTTCTGGCCTCCGGGAGGCCTCTTTTACGTGCATCAGCTATTATATTTTTGATCTCATCCCACGAGTATTTTTCACGGGCTTTCCTTATGGTGGCGAGCACATCCTCCACCAGGGAATAGTTTGCATAGAGGAGGTCACCCCGCCTTGTTGAAACCTCTATGGTTTTTTTGAATTTTTCAAGGGTCTCCCTCTGAATCCGGAGCCTCTTCCGGAACCTGTCAACTTCCCTTTCCCATTCCTCCTCATGGGCCCTCCGTATCTCTTCCCTGAAGATGGAGCTGAAGAACTCGTCTGCAGCGTCATTGAAGCTTTCAAAGTATTTTTTCTTCCTGCCCTGGTATACCATGAGTTCAATGGGGAGGACGTCTTCACCGTCCCCTATGATTTGCGGTTTCAGATCAAGTCCCCGGAGGTCTTTGAAGGTTTCTCCTATTGCAGCATTAATCCTCTCTACATCTTCCATGCTGAGATTGCTGCATGGCGTGTTCTTGTCAAGGCCCGCCCTGAGGACTATCTCCTCAGCATAGAGGCCCCCGAAGCCGCTCCTTGCAAGTGTCCTTATCAGGTCAGCATCGGAGCTCATCAGTATCTCTTCAAGCTCTGAGGGTTCATAGTCCAGGGGGTTGATACCCCTTGATGGGGGGTACTCATATATTTCACGTGATGCTATCCTCCGGTCACTCCAGGTTTTCCTTTTCAGGGGCAGTATTATCTCCCTGTCCTGGTTCAGGAGTATTATGTTGCCCTTCGCGAAGAGTTCAACAATGAGGGTGTACTCCTGGTCCTTCTCAACGGTTATCTCCACTATCCTGTCGAATCCGTGCTGTCTTACCTCCCTCACTATACCTCCCCGGAGGTGCTTTCTCAGTAGCATGGGAAATGAGGGCGGGACCTTGGGGTTCTGTGGCGGATAGTTTGTCCGGTGGATCCTCGCACCGGCCTGCATGACCACGTCAACCCTCCCCTCACCCGGCACATGGAACCTTATGATCACGGTATCCTTTAGGGGCTGGTAGGCCTTGTCTACCCTGGCACCCCTGAGCATCTCATTCAGTTCACTGGTAACTGCAAAAACATCAACGTTTGACATTGTCTTCATATACAACACCTCATGGGAAAAGCAGTGGCCATAAAATTGGGTCTGTATACCTCTCTGTCTCCGGCTGTTTAAGTATATTCACATTTATGGAGTGGGTTTCACATTCTTTAAATGGGTCCACTACGGTAGGAAACCATGAACATGCATCCTACCAAAGTCCATGATACGGGATCAGCGACGGGTTTAAGTATATTAACCATGGACCAATAATATCTTCTGTATGGTTTGATTTAAACCAGATACAGAAAATATATCTGGAGGTTCTTAAATGGATATCGAGGCTAAAATGACAGCTATTCACGTTCCTGCAGGGATAGTTGCTGCAATAGTGTCATTCTATCTTTCTAATGGTTCAATAGCAGTTTTAGGCAAAAATCAGGCTCTTGGGACCTTTGCGGGTCTTGTGATACTTCTAATTGTAGGGAACATTGCTGAAAGGCTGTTCGGTAAGGAGGAAGTTGGAGGATTTAAGGGGTGGCTCTGGAGCGGTATAGTGCCATTCTTCTTTGTATGGTCTGTTGTATGGGCGATGCTCATCACCTCAACAACAATAACTCCATAAAAGTTTTTTCTGGAAGAGCAGAAAGTTAGGAATTTCAGGGATCTAACTCCCTATGTGGCGATGGGTGAGTTCCCGGTAACTAATCCAGTTCAAATCCTCTTTCACGATCCCTTAGGTCCATAATACCCAGGCAAATACGAATATGATTGCCAGGACGAATATCAGGGGCGCTATCAACCGGCTAACTGCAACAATTGAGCTTATGGTTGATACGAGTTCAGTGGAGTTGGTGGGTCCAAGTGTGTGGAGGCCCCTTATCCTGACGACCCTGCAACCGGCACTGACCTCCTCAAGGTCGTCCAGTGCATCCGATACCGTCATGATGATCTCATTTTTGATTTCATCTCTTTTCTGTTTACCCACAGGATTATGGCCCCCTGATAGGGTGTTTACAAAGTGGGTGTCTGTTGTCATGACCTCTGCATCATCTAAGTCCAGTTTCATGAGCTCTTCCCTGATTTCATCCCTGAAGCCCATCACCATGTTGTTGGAGTCAAGGAGGACGTAGGCTGTTTTCTGGTCTCCAGCTTCAACAACCATGGCCATAACTCCACTCTCACCCACACCATCCTCCTTTGAGAAGTTACCGGTTCTCCTGGCGCATCCGACCCTTAGCCTGTGGTAGGATGATGGGCATTCAACTGACTCAACTGCATCAAGCAGGTCAAACATTTCAGGGTTACCTGCGAGTATCCTGCCTGTTTCCCCCTTGAAGGAGTTGTGGCAGTCCACCACCACAACGTTTTCTGACCCGCATTTACTCCTTGCCAGGTTCATCATGGAGAGCCCCACCCCGAATTCTATATCATCAAAGCCCTCAGGGGCCAGCGTTGCAAGCATAAGCATATCCTCTCCAAAGAACTGCACACCGATGGTGGCATTTTTTCTCGTGTACCTCCTGAACTCACTGGCAGTATCATGGTATTCCATATCATCCAGGGCCTCCCTCACAGCAGCCTCCACCTTTTCAAGTTCCTTAACAGAGACAGGGTTGAAGTCATGGGTTGATGGGCCATGGGCGACCATGGTGAATTCACTGAATCGCCGTGAGATTAGGGTGGGCATGTTACCCCCACCGATAGTACCTATGGGGCCCGGGTGCACTGAGGGGCTTATGAGGATGGCCTTCACATCGGAACCCCTCCTGAAGGCCACAACCCCAACAAGGGTGTCAACGGGTTCCCCGATCTCACTGAAGATGTTCTCAAGTTCAGGGGAGTCCTCGGTTATATGGGAGAGAAAGAGGCTGAGGAATTCCAGGGACCCCACACCAAGATTTTTTCGCATCGGAGACTCAACCACCATTACGAAGGAGTAGATGGCGAGTATCAGTATGACAGAGGCCACCAGCATCTTCAGGAAGAATCCTATGACACTGAAGTAACCGACATTGCTTGTGAGGCTCAGAACCGCCACAACCACGTTCATGCTCACAATCAGGAGGGGCTGGACAGATGATATCAGCACGGAATTTGTGAAACTTATGTTTGAGGTTCCCCAGATCACCAGAAGGCGGAACGCAAATATCACTGCAGATGCAATTATTATTGAGTCCAGTATGAGGTCAGTGTTCAGGATGGATGAAGCCAGGCATCCCCCCAGGTAGATAACTGAGAATATCATCATTGAGAAAAAGGCAAGGAACATGGACTGCTTCATCTTCATCTTCCTTCCGCCCAGTGAATTGACCCAGGGCTGTGTGATTGCACCGGCCATTATGGACGCGAATCCGAGTACAAGGACGCCGTTTGTACCTCCATAGAGGATGTCATGGAGGGGGCTCTGTCCAGGCACAAGGTCTATGAGAAACCCGAGGGCACCCGCAATGAAACTAATGAATACCATTGAGAGGAGGGATATCTCGGTTTCAGGGAGTGTCATGATGTACTTTGAAAGGTCGGTCACATTCTTTGTACTTGACATATTCTACCTCATACTGATCTCTCTGGCAATCAGCCAGTATACTGGAGAAAGATATTTAAAAATCTGATCCCTATTAAATTTTATTCAATGGCACGGGTCATGATTCAAAAATCTGATCCCCGTTAAATCTGTTCGATGGCATGGTCATGATCCAGTGTCCCGGTGCAACAGGTGCATAGCCCATTATGCGTGCAGGAGATGTTTTTCATGGAGATTAAACTTGAAACACCACTCTCTGAGGAGGTAACTCAACTCAGTGTGGGTGACGTGGTCTATATAAGTGGAAGGATATTCACAGCCCGTGACAGGGCCCATAAGAGGATCCTTGAGAGGGGAGCCCCCTTTGACATTGAGGGTTCTGTGATATTCCATGCGGGGCCCATAATAAGGTTTGATGGTGAACCAGACCCCAGCAGGGAATCCATCCAGGACCCGAAGGCGGAACTGGTTGTTGTGGGGCCCACCACCAGTGGCAGGATGAACCCCTTCCAGCCAGAGGTCCTGGGGCTTGGTGTCAGGGCAGTTATAGGTAAGGGGGGTATGGATGATCGAACACTTTCAGCCCTTAAGAGGCATGGGGCAGTTTACCTTGCCGCTGTCGGGGGCTGCGCAGCCCTCTATGGATCAGCCGTTAGGGCCATAAGGGCAGTGCACTGGCTTGATCTGGGGGTTCCAGAGGCGATCTGGGAGCTTGAGGTAGAGGAATTCGGACCCCTGATAGTTGCAATGGACTCCAGTGGCCGCAGCCTCTATAATGTGGAGGAGGCCAGCCATGACCTTGAGGTCCAGAAACTGCTCGACTAGTATTTAATGGTTGATGAAGTCCCCGGTACTGGAGAAAGTGAACTGATGGTTTATCATTTGATGAGTGAGTATTTCTGTGGTGGAGGCAGTGGAATGACCTTTGATTTCAGCCTATCAGCGGACATTGAACTTTCTGGCCTCGTGGACACCCATGTGCACACGGCCCCTGATGTGAAGAAGAGGATAATGAACGACATCGAACTTGCATACGCTGCACTTGATGAGGGAATGGAGGCCGTTGTGATAAAGAGCCACACTGAACCCACCGCCGGGAGGGCAGGACTGGCATCGGAGGTCACTGGTATGAGGGTTATAGGGGGTGTTACCCTCAACACTTCTGTGGGCGGCCTCAACCCTGATGCCGTGGAGGCCACGGCTTTAATGGGTGGAAAATTTGTCTGGTTACCCACCACATCTGCGGGCAGTGCAGATGGAGACCTTGAAGCTGTACTTTCAGCTGTTGGTGAGCATGAGATGGTCCTCGGGACGGGTCACCTTAAACCAGATGAGATATTCAGGGTACTTGACCTTGCAGCTGAACATGGGGTCAGGAGGATCATCATCAACCACCCGCTGACTGGAGTCGTTGGGGCGACACTCGAGGAGCAGAGGGAGATGTCCAGGAGGGCCTACCTTGAGCACTGCCTCGTAGCCTGCATGCCACTCCATGACGGCCTTGACTTTGAATCAATAGCAGAGGCTGTAAGGCATGTTGGTGTGAGGCGGTGCATACTGGCAACTGATTTCGGGCAGGGCCACAACCCATCACCCATTCTGGGGATGAAACATTTCATATACCTCATGAGGCAGCATGGATTCACTGATGAGGATCTGAGGATAATGTGCCGGGAGAACCCCCTCAGGCTCATATCATAGCTATTCCATTTAGGTGAGGAGTCTGTGGGATCTTCCCTTCAAGCTCATATCATAACCCTCTTTAATGAGCCAGAGAGGGCAGGGATCAGAAATCCAAATAATGTGATTCATAGACTGCCGCCACAGTCAGAGCCAGGAATCCAGAACATGCAAAATTATATATTGGGAATTGGATCAAGGGTGAACAACTTGTTCTTCAGATAACTGTGCGAGTGATATAATGTCTGCTGAGAAGATAGATAAGGAACTTAAGAAGAGGATAAATCAATTTAAAAAACTTTTAAAGAATGATGAGGAACGTGAAAGCTTCTATAACAGCATATGCGGCTCTGAAATTCTTGTAAGAATCGAAATATTTCTACCATCAGGGAATCCGGAAAAGTACTACGATGGACTCTTTCTTTACCTCAACGATGAGGGCAAGATCGTAAGTGCAGAGTACTACTACAATGAGGGGGGTAAGGGGGCCATCACAAAGCTTGAGGGAGACTCCCTGGAGGTTGTGAGGGATCTCTTTGAGGATGAACTGTCCCTTGAGATAGAATGAACTGGTGGGGACACATATAACCATTAAGAAAGTTTATTTATAATAACTCAAATAATTATTATGATTAAATTTTTTAACTGGAGGATTCAATACCATGCGAAGTTTTGAGAAACTAACTTCCCTCAAGGAATACATTCCCATCAAGAAGAAGGAGGGTGGGGAAAAAAATATAGGCCTCCTGGTTGATGGACCGAACATGCTCAGAAAGGAATTCAGCCTCAACCTGGATCTTGTAAGGCAGATAATGTCAGAATATGGTAATATGCGTGTTGGTAAGGTCCTTCTCAACCAGTACGCATCAGATAAACTCATAGAGGCAATTGTTAATCAGGGCTTTACACCAATCGTTGTGGCAGGGGACACCGATGTTTACATGGCTGTTGAGGCCATGGAACTGATATACAACCCTAATATTGATATAATAGCCCTAATGACACGTGACGCTGATTTTTTGCCAATAATAAACAAGGCAAAGGAGAACGGGAAGGACACCATCGTGATAGGTGCAGAGCCAGGTTTCAGCGCTGCGCTGCAGAATTCCGCAGACCATGCCATAATACTCAAACCAGAAAACAGCAAGCCAAGGAAAAAAAGGCCTCCTGCCGAATAATTATGAAAAGGTGAATCCATGCTTGAGGACCCCCTCAATGAGGTTAAACGCAGAGAACATGCCCTCCGAATTATATGGGAGAGGATGGAGGAACATGGAAGGGACGGAATCTATGACCTCACAGGTCTTTCAGGAGGCTTTCCACTTGAAGAGGAGGATATGGACCTCCTTGAAACCTATGTTGGCCCGGCTATATTTGAGGAGAAGCTTCAGGGAGCTGGAAGAGAGCATATGGGCGGTGAGATGGTTGCAGCATTCAACAGGACAAGCAGCGCCATTCTTTCAGCGGTACTGGCACTCACAGAGCCCGGCTCCACAGTTTTTCACTACCTCCCCGAGCTCCCATCACACCCATCAGTCCCAAGAAGCGCTCAGCTTGCATCGGCAGGCTACCATGAAACAGAGGACTTCACAGAGAATCCCCCGGCTGATACGAGCCTCGTTGTTGTAACAGGGTCAACCATGGACCACCGGGTTGTTGAGGAGTCTGATCTTGTCAGGGTCATTGAAATGGCCCATGATGCCGGCGTCCCGGTCCTCGTGGATGATGCATCAGGTGCAAGGCTGAGGACGGTCCTCTTTGGCCAGAGGAGGGCCTGTGACCTTGGCGCGGACCTTGCAGTTACAAGCACAGATAAACTGATGCACGGCCCCAGGGGTGGGCTGATGGCGGGAAGAGCAGAACTCATCGAGGTGGTTAAGTCAAAGGCCTACCAGTTTGGATTGGAGGCTCAGCCACCCCTGATCGCTGCAATGGCCCGGGCCCTTGAGAATTTCGAGCCATCAGAAATCATGGATGCCCTTAAAAGGAAGGAGGAGTTCTTAAGGGATTTCAGACCTGGGGTTGAGGAGACACCAACTGGGTTCATGATAAGACCATCATCAGTTGAGGGCCTCAATGGTTCAGGATATACTGAGGATGAGATTTCAACGGCAATATCCATGCTACTCCTATCAGAGCATGGCATAGTAACCATACCCGCTGTTGGAATGCCCGGAGCCTCAAAGACCCTGAGGTTTGATCTTGCAGCCCGGGACGCTGGAAGGCTTGAAGTTTCATCCCTCCAGGCGGCCATCCATGATGCAATCGAGAAGCTTTCAGGGATCATCCCTGATGATGAGAAAATGCGCAGACTTATCCTTGGATAAGCCATGGAGCTCTTTGAACCAGTAGGGTGGTGTCTGGTTGGTGGTCATAGATGGATCAAGGGGTGAGGGTGGGGGGGCTGTTGTAAGGGTATCAACTGCCCTCGCCGCGGTGACCTCCAGGAGGTTAAGGATATACAATATCAGGGCCAGGAGGCCCAGGAAGGGATTATCACATCAGCACCTCACAGCAGTGAGGGCCGTTGCCAGGATAAGCAACGGGAACCTCAGGGGTGATGAGCTGGGGTCAATGGAACTGGAATTCTCACCGGGCAGGGTGAAGGGTGGGACATTTAACTTCGATGTTAAAACTGCTGGAAGCACGGGTCTGGTCCTGCAGGCCATCATGATAGCTGCTGCAGCATCAGACGGTGAAATTGATGTAACTGTCTCAGGTGGAACCGATGTACTCTGGGCTCCCACCTGTGACTACCTCAGGGAGGTAACACTCCCTATCCTGGAGATGATGGGCTACAGGGCAAGGATCGAGATCATCAGGAGGGGCTACTACCCTGAGGGTGGTGGCATGGTTCATGCGATGATCGAACCATCTGAGCTCAGCCCCATCACCCTTGAGGAGTCAGAGATCCATGCTGTAAGGGGCGTATCACATTCAAGAAACCTCCCAATACATGTGGCAGAGAGACAGGCCGAATCAGCCAGGAGGATACTCAGGGAGACGGGCCTCGATGTTGATATAAGGGTGGAGGATGCATCAGGCCCGGTGGGGAGGGGTTCTGGCATAACCCTCTGGACGGAGGGCAAAACCCGCCTTGGTGCGGTATCCCTTGGAAAGCCGGGTAAGAGGGCTGAGAAGGTCGGTTCTGAGGCTGCAGAGGAACTCATAGGGTTCATAGAATCGGGAAGCCCCCTCGATAAATACATGGGCGACCAGATAATCCCCTACATGGCCCTCACCGGGGATTCAAGGGTCAGGACATCTGAGCTGACACTCCACGCCGAGACCAATATACTTCTCTCAGAGAAAATAACAGGTAGAAGGTTCCGGGTTGAGGGTGAACGTGGAGGTCCGGCAACCATTGAGGCCCTTTAATTATGTCCTGCAGGTTTAGGTGAAGACATGGGTCCTGCAATCAGGGAAAAAAGAAATACTGAAGGAAATACAAGCCGAGAACAAATTATCGGTGGATGCACTCCCCAGAGATGACCTTGCGCAGTGTGCCGTCATCAAGTTCGAGGATGAGTGCACCCTCACTGTTTATACCAACAGCCTCGCCATGGACGATTTCACCCAGCTGTTTTCTTATCTCAACACGCCTACCGATGGTCTTTGAGAGTTTCCTCCATTCCGTAAGGATTCCATCCATCTCCCCGTCCTTGAAGGAGTTATATATCTCCTCAAAGTTCCTCAGGAATCTTGCTATGAGTTCACTGGATTTTATGTCTCTTTTGAGTTCATTTTTAATGGAGGTTGCTCCCGCTCTGAGGTCATCAGGGAAGTGGCTGATATCAACGTTGGTGTCTATCCCCACACCAACAACAACGTACTCAAGGGTGTTGAACCGGGCGTGGGCCTCTGTGAGTATCCCGCATACCTTTTTATCCCCTATAAGTATGTCATTGGGCCATTTTATCCCCACGTCGAGGCCGCACTCCTCCTTAAGTGTCCTGGCAACTGCAACGCCTGCCACGAGTGTTAGAAGGGGTGCCCTTGATGGGTGCACATCGGGTCTCAGGATGATCGACATCCATATTCCCCCCTGGGGGGATATCCAGGGTTTACCCCTTCTTCCCCTTCCACGGGACTGGGTCTTTGCAATGACGACGGTGCCCTCAGGGGCGCCCTCCTCAGCCATCCTCTTTGCGACGTTGTTTGTTGAGTCAACCTCATCAAAGCATTTTATCTCACAGCCTATGTACTCTGTGTCCACCTTAACATCACATGGATCATAATCTTCAACCATGCCATCACCCCCTCCTTGAATGCATGTATGTGCCTATCGCCGCTGATATGGCGGCAACCTTCTTTGATGGGAGAAATGTTGAATGGAGACGTTCAACCATCTCCTGGTCCTCCTTAACGATCTTCTGCATCTCGGCGTCTATACCCCTTCTGTATTCATCAACGAAGTGTGTGTGGAGCTCACCCCGCCTGAATGCCTCGTTCCTCATTATGGCCTTGTGGAAGGGGATGGTGGTTTTAACCCCCAGTATTATGTATTCGCTGAGGGCCCTCTTCATCCGGTTTATGGCCTCCTGCCGGTCCATGCCCCATACTATGAGTTTTGATATCATGGAATCATAGAATGGGGGTATCTCATAGTTCATGTAAACGCCGCTGTCAACCCTCACACCTATACCGCCGGGGGACCTGTAACCGGTGATCTTACCAGGGTTTGGTGCGAAGTCTGCAAGGGGGTTCTCGGCGTTTATACGGCACTCGATGGCATGCCCCCGGATTTTTATATCCTCCTGAGCGAAGCGGAGTTCCTCTCCGTAAGCTACCCTTATCTGTTCCTTGACAAGGTCAACTCCGGTGATAACCTCTGTTATCGGGTGTTCCACCTGGATTCTGGTGTTCATCTCAAGGAAGTAGAATTCCCCGTCGGAGTATAGGAACTCAACTGTACCTGCGTTTTCATAACCTATATATTCAGCGGCCTTAACTGCCGCGGATCCCATCTTATCCCTGAGTTCAGGTGTCATTATTGGGGATGGGGCCTCCTCTATCAGTTTCTGGTGCCTCCTCTGTATCGAACACTCCCTGTCTGCAAGGTGTATCACGTTGCTTGATTCATCTGCCATGACCTGGAATTCGATGTGCCGTGGCCTTTCAAGGTACTTCTCGATGTACACTGTGGGGTCCCCGAAGGCTGATGCAGCCACAGACTGGGTGGACTCCATGGCCCTTATAAGTTCATCCTCCTCATAGACTGCCCTCATGCCGATTCCGCCACCACCTGCAGATGCCTTTATGATGACGGGGTACCCTATTGAATCAGCTATCCTGGCGGCTTCATCGGGGTCACTGACGCCCTGATCTGTGCCGGGTATCACAGGCACACCTGCCTTCTTCATGAGCTTCTTTGAGGTTATCTTATCCCCCATGGCCTCTATAACTGAGCCCTTGGGGCCTATGAGTTTGATTCCCTCTTTTTCACATTCCTCTCCGAGGCGGGGGTTCTCTGCAAGGAAACCGTAGCCGGGGTGGATGGCTTCGGCACCTGCCTTCTCGGCCACCTCCAGTATCCTGTCGATCCTGAGGTAGCTCTGTGATGGGGCTGGTTTTCCTATCTCGTATGCCTCATCGGCGTATCTTGTGAAGAGGGCGTTTTTGTCTGCTTCAGAGTAAACAGCCACACTCTTTATTCCAAGCTCCCTGCAGGCACGCATGACTCTTATTGCTATTTCACCACGATTTGCAACAAGGATTTTACTGAACATCTAACTGCACCTTGAACTTTTAACAGATTATTATATACTATTGAATGAACCTATTTTTAAGCATACCACTTGAGTTACATGAGGGTTTGATGGTTTGGGTAGACTGGGTTTCAGTTAGGGATCTTGGGTGGAAATTTTCTGATGGGTTTGATGGATTATGTTAGGATGGATATTTTCCAGAGATAGAGGAATGGGGATATCCGGGGACACAGGGACGCCTTGAGGTGCTTCTTGGAGGTAACATGATAAGGAGAAAGAGACATCTTGAGATGCTGCTTGAGAGGGTTCCAGGCCACCCGGACCCGGATCCGACCCTTGAACAGTACCTCACCCCACCAGGGATTGCTGCAGAGGTCCTCTGGGCAGCCAGGGCAATGGGTGACATAGAGGGAAAGACGGTGGCTGACCTTGGGTGCGGTACAGGTATCCTGGGTATTGGAGCAGCCCTGCTGGGCTCAGAGATGGTCTACTGCATTGACATTGATTCAGGGGCCCTTGAGGTCGGGCGCTCTGCTGCTGAGGAACTGGGACTCGGCAACATCAAGTTCATTGAGGCGGACATAAGGCACCATGATTCTTTACCAGTGGTCGATACGGTGGTTCAGAACCCCCCCTTCGGTTCCCAGGAGAGGGCAGAGAGGGGTGCTGACAGAATTTTTATGGATGCAGCGGCAGCCACTGCCAGGACAGTTTACTCCTTTCACATGGCCGGTTCCGAGGACTTTGTAAGGAGCTACTACACTAAACTCGGGGGAAAGGTGACACACAGGCTCAGGGTTGAGTTTCCCATACCCCGGACCTACAGCTTCCACAGGATGGACGTTGCCTCTGTAGGTGTGGTCATTCTGCGGGTTGTGTTCTGATGTTCTCTTACCGAATCAGCGGAAAGTTTAAATATGGATACCATACAATTTTTAGTACCTATTGCAATCTGCGGTGGATCCGCTCACATTGTATACCGTGATATACGATGTGGTCTGTGGTTTACTTGCCCAGTCTGCATTGTGGAAATATTTATAAATAGATCCGGACAGATATTAATAGATGAATAGAGTAGATTTGTCCATCTTTATCCCGGATTCACTGACGGCTGAGACAGGGGATCTCAAAATAAAGACCTACAAGGTGGGTCTCATTGCAAGGGCCGCTTCGATATTCGGGGTTAAGCGTATAGTGATCTATCACGATGATGCAGATGGAGAGGCAAGGTTTATTAGGGATATCCTGACGTATATGGATACACCTCAATACCTTCGCAGGAAGGTTTTCCCGATAATGAGGGAGTTGAAGCATGTGGGGATACTCCCACCTCTGAGAACTCCCCATCACCCAACTGGAAAACCCGTTGCTGGTGAATACAGGCAGGGACTGACAGTTAAAAGGGTAAAGAAAGGAACTCTTGTGGATATTGGCGCAGATAAACTTGCACTGTGCAGGGAAAAACTGACAGTAAATAGGATAATGAGTTTCAGGGTCGCCCGGTTGGGTAAGGAAATACTGATAGAGCCCGATGAACCAGACGACATATACTGGGGATACGAGGTACTGGATACCCGGAGAAACCTCACAGATAGCCTTAAAACAGTAGGTGCCGATGTTGTCGTTGCAACATCCAGGAATGCTTCGCCCATTACTTCTATTCTGGATGAAGTAAAATCGAGGATGAGGAAGGCCCGCGAGGCGGCCATCCTCTTTGGCGGTCCTTACAAGGGATTACCAGAGATCAAAGCGGATATATGGGTTAATACCCTTCCAGGTCAGTGTACTGAAACTGTAAGGACTGAGGAGGCTGTTTTAGCTACTCTTTCAGTATTTAACATGCTAACTCAGATTGATGAAAAAGATGAATGATGTAAGGAGGTAAAGTTAAATGGCTAGACATCATCAACCAAGAAAAGGATCAGTTGCATTCAGTCCAAGGAAAAGGGCGGCAAGGGAAACCCCGAGGGTCAAGTCCTGGCCCCAGGTGGATGAGCCCGGACTCCTTGCCCTCGCAGGTTACAAGGCAGGGATGACGCATGTCATAATGGTCGATAACCAGAAGAATTCCCCCACCGAGGGAATGGAGGTCTCGACTCCAGTCACAATTCTCGAGGTTCCACCCCTGACAGTGATGGCTGTAAGGGCCTATGAGAAGACCAGCAGGGGACTCAGAACCCTCGGTGAGGTCCTGGCAACAGAGACGAAGGATGACCTCAGAAGGAAGCTCACCCCACCCGCAGATGACTACGACCAGGAAGCCGCAATTGAGAAAATAAGATCAAACATGGAGTACGTTGCAGATGTGAGGGTTATAGTCCACACAAACCCAAGACTTGCAAGTGTTCCCAAAAAGAAACCAGAGGTATTCGAGTGTGGACTTGGTGGCAAGACCCCTGAGGAGAAATTTGAATACGCCCTTGAGGTCCTTGGAAAGGATGTCAGGGCATCAGAGATATTCTCCGAGGGCGCCTTTGTTGATGCAATAGCAGTGACAAAGGGTAAGGGATTCCAGGGTCCCGTCAAGAGGTGGGGTATAAGGATACAGTACGGTAAGGCTGCAAGGAGCAGTAAGGGAAGACACATAGGGTCACTTGGTCCATGGACACCGTCAAGGACCATGTGGACCGTACCCCAGGCAGGTCAGATGGGCTACCACAGGAGGACCGAGTACAACAAACAGATACTCAAGATCGGTGACGCCAGTGAGGCTGACCTTGTAAACCCTGACGGCGGCTTTGTAAGGTACGGGCTAGTCAGGAACGATTACGTCATGATTAAGGGGTCAGTTCCAGGCCCAACAAAGAGGCTTGTGGTTCTCAGGAAGGCCATAAGGGCTGCAGGTAAACAGGAAGAAGCACCCCAGATAAACTACATCAGCACAGCATCAAAACAAGGAGTATAAGAGTGGTTCAAAATGAAGATTAAGGTTTATTCCCTAGAAGGTGAAGCCATAGATGAGATGGAACTTCCTGAAATTTTCAATGAAGAATTCAGACCCGACGTCATAAAGAGGGCTGTCCTGTCCGCACAGACAGCAAGGGTACAGCCATGGGGTCCAGATCCAATGGCAGGTAAGAGGACCTCTGCACAGTCCTATGGTGCTGGACGCGGCGTTGCAATGGTTCCACGTATAAAGAATGGTTCAAGGGCCGCCTTTGTTCCACAGGCAGTGGGCGGTAGAAGGGCTCACCCCCCAAGGCCCCAGAAGAACTACCATGAGAGGATAAACAGGAAGGAAAGGAGACTTGCAATAAGGTCAGCAGTTGCAGCTACAGCCAGGAAGGACCTCGTGGAGGCAAGGGGTCACAGGATAGAGAACGTACCCCAGCTGCCACTGGTGGTTGACGATGAACTCTCCAGGATTAAAAGGACAGCCGATACAAGGGAAGTCTTCAGGAAACTTGGAATCATGGACGACATTGTGAGGGCGAAGGAAGGCAAAAAGATACGCGCAGGAAAGGGAAAAATGAGGGGCAGGAAGTACAGGACACCCAGGGGCCCACTCATAGTAGTTGGAGACGACAGGGGTATAACAAGGGGTGCAAGGAACCACCCCGGCGTTGACGTGGTAACTGTGGAAAACCTCAACGCAGAGCTACTCGCCCCGGGAACACATCCTGGAAGACTGACAGTCTTCACAAGATCAGCAATAGAAAAACTTGATGGACTATTCCAGTAAAGAAGGAGTGACGGTGTATATTATGGATCCATATGCTGTTATCATGAAGCCACATGTCACAGAGAAGAGCATGAACCTTATAGATCAGAACAATGAACTGGCATTTGTGGTTATGAGGAAAAGCACAAAGAAGGATGTGAGGAGGGCCTTTGAGGAGCTCTTCGCAGTTAAGGTTGAGAGGGTCAACACACAGGTAACTCCCAGGGGCCAGAAGATAGCCTACATAAAGCTGGCCAAGGAACACAGTGCAGAGGACATAGCGGTTAAACTGGGAGTATTCTAAAAATAACCAGGAGGATATTCGGATGGGAAAAAGGTTAATATCACAGAGGAGAGGAAGGGGAACTCCCACATACAGAAGTGCATCTCACCGTTTCAAGGGCAAAATAAAATACCGCGCCTATGACTCCATCGAGAGTGAAGGCTCCCTCAAGGGTAAGGTCGTTGACATAATGCACGACCCTGGAAGAACAGCGCCGGTTGCCCGCGTTAAATTTGAAAACGGTGAGGAACGCCTGATACTGGCGCCTGAAGCTTTAATGCTCAACGAAGAGGTTGAATGCGGAGTGAAGGCAAGGGTTAAACCAGGGAACTCACTGCCACTCAGTGAGATTCCAGAGGGGACACCCATATTCAACATCGAAAACAGACCAGGAGACGGAGGAAAACTCGTAAGGTCCTCTGGAACATACGCTTCTCTAATCACCCATGATGCTGACAAGGCAGTTATTGAACTCCCATCAGGTGAACTGAAGGCACTCAACCCACAGTGCAGGGCCACTGTTGGCGTTGTTGCTGGAGGAGGTAGAAGGGAGAAACCATTCCTCAAGGCTGGTAAGAAGTACCATGCCCTCAGGGCAAAGGGTAAGAAGTCCGTCACAGTCAGGGGTGTTGCAATGAACGCCGTTGATCACCCACACGGTGGTGGAAACAGACAGCATCCTGGAAGGCCAACAACCGTATCAAGGCATGCTCCTCCAGGAAGAAAGGTCGGTTCAATAGCTGCCAGAAGAACAGGGAAAAGGAGATAAATAAGGAGGTGACCTATTGGCACGTAAAGAGTTTAGGTATCGCGGCTACACCTTGGAAGAACTGCAGGAGATGCCACTTGACGATGTAATCAAGTTGTTCCCATCAAGGCAGAGAAGATCCCTCAAAAGGGGATTCCTACCAAGGCAGAAGAAGGTACTCGAGAAGATAAGGAAAATAAAGAAAGAGGGGAAGACTGAGGGAAGGCCACCGGTCATCAGGACACACTGCAGGGACATGATAGTGCTTCCTGAGATGGTTGGAATGACCTTCGGTATCCACAATGGTAAGGAATTTGTGGAGGTCAAGATCCAGCCCGAAATGATCGGCTGCTACTTCGGTGAATTCGCACCCACAAGGAAGAAGGTTGAGCACGGAGATCCCGGTATGGGAGCTACAAGATCATCAATGTTCGTGCCTCTTAAATAAGGAGACTAGACAATGGCTAAGGTTAAATACGCTTATAAAGAGGAAGACAGGTCAAGAACAGCCAGGGCATCAGCGACTCACCTCAAGATATCACCAAAGCACGCAGTGGAGATCTGCAGGGAGATCAGGGGAATGGAACTCGAAAAGGCCAAGAACTACCTTGAAGAGGTCATCAGGATGGACAGGCCAGTTGCCTTCAAGAGATACAACAGGAAGGTTGGCCACAGGAAGGGCCTCAATGGCTGGGCCAGCGGTCGTTACCCTGTGAAGGCAGCAGGTCAGATACTTAAGGTCCTTGAGAACGCAGAGGCCAACGCAGAGTACAAGGGACTCGACACCGAGAAACTCAGGATAATCCACATATCCAGTCACCGGGGGCCAGTTATAAGGGGCTGGATTCCAAGGGCCTTTGGAAGGGCCACACCATTCAACACACCAACAACACACGTTCAGATAGTTCTGGGGGAGGCATAAATTTTGATAGAGAAAGATTTTGTCGTTGAAGGTCTCAGAAGGACAAGGATAGACGAATTCCTCGAAAAGGAACTTGAGAGGGCAGGATACGGTGGCATGGATGTCCAGGTCACACCGATGGGTACAATGGTTGTGGTCTACGCTGAGAGGCCAGGTATGGTCATCGGACGCGGCGGTAAGACAGTGAGGGCCATAACACAGAAACTAAAAAACAAGTTTGACCTTGAAAACCCCCAGGTTGAGGTCAAGGAGGTTGATGTCCCTGAACTCAACCCCAAGATAATGGCCCACAAGATAGCTGCAATGCTCCAGAGGGGCATGCACTTCAGGAGGGTTGCCTACACCACAATGAGGAGGATAATGGCTGCAGGTGCCCAGGGTGTCGAGGTCACCATTTCAGGTAAGATAAGGGGTGCCCGTTCAGCCACAGCAAAGTTCACTGATGGTTACATAAAGAAATGTGGTGAACCCTCAGTCAAGCATGTCCGGGAAGGATTTGCCACTGTACAGCTCAAACCCGGTGTTCTCGGAGTGTATGTACGTATAATGCCTCCTGATGTTGTTCTGCCTGACAAGGTTGAAATAGAGGCCCCAAGGGTCACTGAAACTCCTGCAGAGGAAACCTCCGAAGCCTCAGAGGTTGTTGAGGACCTTGAAGATCTGGAAGAGATTGAAGACCTTGAGGAGGTCGAGGATCTCGAGGAGGTTGAGGACCTGGAAGACACTGAGGCAGAGAAGAAGGACGCAGATGGTGAAGAATCTGAAAAATAATATATATGGACCTGATTCATATCAGTGAATAATAGAAAGGGATTGAAATGGCGATACTTAGGAGCGAAGAGATAAGGGAAATGGATGGGGAGGAACTCCAGAAGAAACTGGATGAACTCAAGGCAGAATACGCCCGATACATTTCCAAGAGCGCTGCTGCCGGGATCCATGAGAACCCCGGTAAGATGAGGGAAATCCGAAGAACAATAGCCCGTGTTCTCACCATCATGAATGAAAAATAGAAGGAGAAATAAATGAAAATCTGCGATGTATGTGGTCTTCCGGAAGAACTTTGCGTCTGTGAGGAAATAGCACGCGAAGTTCAGACACTAAAGGTCTACACAGTGAGGCGAAGATTCGGTAAAGTGATGACCATCATTGAGGGCATCGATGAACACGATATAGACATAAAGGAGCTCACTAAGATACTGAAGGCAAGATGTGCCTGCGGAGGCACAGCCAAGAAAGGCCAGATAGAACTTCAAGGGGATCATAAGAAGAAGGTCAAGGAAGTTCTGGCGGATATGGGCTTTTCATCAGATACAATCGAGATAAGGTAGGGGTTACCTTGATAACCCCCCGGAATATTTTCAGGCATGAGCTTATTGGCCTTTCTGTGAGAATAACCAGGAGTGTTCACAGGGACATTCAGGGAATATCAGGAAGAGTCGTGGATGAAACCAGGAATACCCTTAGAATCGAAATGGATGACGGACGGGAAATAACGGTTCCAAAGGGAATAGCCGTCTTCCATTTCAGAACACCGCAGGGTGAACTTGTTGAGATTGATGGTAGAGCTCTGGTGGCTCGTCCTGAGGAAAGAATAAAGAAGAAATTTAGAAAACCATAGTGGTGATAGAATGGTCGGCATTGATGTTCCAGAACCTAAATCTAAATGTAGTGATCCTAACTGTCCTTTCCACGGTGACCTCCCCATCAGGGGTCAGATACTGGAAGGAACCGTAGTCAGTGACAAGGCAGAAAGGACAGTGACTGTTGAAAGGAGTTTCTACAAATTTATACGCAAATATGAACGATACGAGAAGAGGAAATCCAAGATAAAGGCCCACAAACCTGACTGCATAGACGTCAGGGTAGGGGATACAGTGAAAATTGCTGAATGCAGACCCCTCAGCAAGACCAAGAACTTCGTGGTTGTCGAGGTGAAGGGGGAAGAGTAAGATGAAGGCAATAGCATCCAAGGTTACCAGGGCATTACCTGTAGGGGCCAGACTCCAGTGCGTCGACAACACCGGTGCAAGGGAAGTCGAGATAATATCAGTCAGGGGATACAAGGGTGTGCGCAGGAGACTTGCAGCAGCAGGTGTTGGCGACATGGTCGTTGTCTCCGTGAAGAAGGGAACAGTTGACATGAGGAGAGAGGTCCTCAACGCTGTTATTGTAAGGCAGAAAAAGGAATACAGAAGGCCCGACGGATTGAGGGTGAAATTCGAGGATAACGCTGCAGTTATAGTGAGCCCTGAGGGAGTCCTCAAGGGTTCCGAGATAAGGGGTCCTGTTGCAAAGGAAGCTGCTGACAGGTGGCCCAGTGTGGGAAGCGCAGCAAGCATAATAGTGTAAGGGTGATAGAATGTCAAAACAGCCCAGAAAGCAGAGGAAGTACATTTATGAAGCACCATTACACGCTCGTCGAAAGATGATGAGCGCAAATCTCAGCAGGGAACTCAGGGAAGAATATGGTAGAAGGTCCCTGCCAATAAGGAAGGGAGACAAGGTTGAGATTCTGAGGGGTGACTTCAAGGGACATGAAGGTAAGGTCGAAAGGGTGGACCTCAAGAGGTACAGGGTCTACGTGGAAGGGGCCACAATACAGAAGGTTGATGGGACAACAGTCTACTTCCCGCTACACCCATCAAACCTGAGAATAGTTGACCTCAACCTTGATGATGAGAAGAGAATTAAAATCTTAGAACGGAAGGGATAAAAATGGCAATAATGGCATCAAGAAAACATCTTAAACGTTTCAAATCACCGGTTCACTGGCCAATTCATCCCAAGGAATACAAATGGACCGTTAAACCATCTCCAGGTCCCCACGCAATTGAGAAATCACTGCCACTCATGATAATTGTGAGGGACATCCTGAAGATTGCAGACAATGCAAGGGAAGCCAGGAAGATAATAAACAGTGGAGATGTCCTGGTGGATGGAAGGCCAAGGAAGAACTACAAGTTCCCGGTCGGATTCATGGACGTTGTCAGCATACCCAGGACAGGAGACGTCTACAGGGTGCTCCCCGATGAAAGGGGAAGGCTGGTTCTGCACCCCATAGACGAGGAAAACGCAGGCTTCAAGCTCTGCAAGATAGTGAACAAGACAACCATTAAGGGTGGCAGGACCCAGCTCAACCTCCATGACGGCCGTAACTATCTCTCAGAGGATGAATTCAGGGTGGGAGACGTTGTAAAGCTCTCAATACCTGAACAGGAAATCCTTGAGAGGATACCCTTTGAGAAGGACAGCCTCGGCCTTGTTACAGGAGGACGGCACACCGGTGAAATAGGCAGGATCAAGAAGATAAACATAACAAGGTCTTCAATGCCAAACACAGCTGTCATCGAGACAGGCGCAGGAAAAACATTCCTGACACTCAAGGACTACGTTTTCGTCATAGGAAAGGACGAGTCAGTGATCTCACTTCCAGGAGGGAAATAGATGAACCCGATGGAGGAAGTACGGATATTCAAGGTCACCCTCAACATAGGTGTTGGTGAAGGCGGTGAAAAGCTTGCAAGGGCCGAGAGGCTCCTTGAAGAGATGAGCGGCCAGAAACCAGTGAGGACACACTCAAAGGTCACCAACCCTGAATTCGGTATAAGGAAGAAACAGCCCATCGCATGCAAGGTCACCCTCCGTGGTGAAAGGGCCGAGAAGGTACTCAAAATGTTCCTTGAGGGAATAGGTAACAGGTTAAAGGCCAGCCAGTTCGATGAGTATGGTAACGTTTCGATGGGTATAGATGAACACATAGACATACCTGGAATGAAATACGACCCTGAGATAGGGATCTTCGGTATGAACCTTTCTGTCACCTTTGAGAAGCCAGGCCACAGGATAAGCAGGCGAAGGATACAGCGCAGGAAGGTTCCCCAGAAGCACAGGGTCAGCCGCGAAGAGGCAATCGAATTCATGAAGGAAAAATTCCAGGTTAAAATAGTCTGAAGGTGATTGTATTGCCAAGGAAATATGGAAAGGCATCAAGGAAATGCTCAAGATGCGGGGATCACTCTGCCCTCGTCAGGAGATACGGGTTAATGCTCTGCAGGCAGTGCTTCAGGGAACTCGCACCTAAAATAGGGTTTAAAAAGTACAACTAAAAGAGGTGTTTACTGTGACTCTTATGGATCCTCTTGCAAACGCCCTGACCAACATAAGGAACAATGAGATAAGGGGTAACGTTAAGTGCAGGATAACCCCCGCCTCAAAGCTTATAGGGCGAGTGTTAAGGACAATGCAGAAGGAAGGATACATCGGTGAATTCGAATACGTTGACGACGGCAGGGCCGGGAAGTTCATAGTTGAACTTGAGGGAAACATAAATCACTGCGGAGTTATAAAACCCAGGCACGCTGTTAAGAAGGACGAATTCGAGAAATTTGAAAAGAGATACTTGCCAGCTAAGAACTTCGGGATAATAATAGTATCAACCCCTGAGGGGATAATGACCCATAAAGAGGCCAAGGACAGGGGTATTGGCGGTAGACTGCTGGCATACGTCTACTAGGTGATAACATGGTTCTAGCAGCTCTAATCCGGGAAGAGATACCCATCCCTGATGGTGTGGATGTCACCATCGATGGTGGCGTCACAGTTAAGGGCCCCAAGGGCGAACTTTCCCGAAAATTCAACCATTCAGAGATATCGATGGCTGTTGAAGACGATAAGGTGGTCCTCGAGGTTAAATTCCCGAAAAAGAAGGATAAGGCCATGATAGGAACTGTCAGGGCCCACATAAGCAACATGATAACAGGTGTTACCGAGGGCTTCAGATACCGCATGAAGATCGTTTATGCCCACTTCCCGATGAGTGTGAAGGTGGCAGGGGATAAGGTTGTCATTGAGAACTTCCTCGGTGAACGCCACCCCAGGACCGCAAGGATCGTTGGTGACACAAAGGTCCAGGTCAAGGGCGACGAGGTTGAGATAACAGGTATCAACAAGGAGCACGTGGGACAGACCATGGCCAACATCGAACAGGCCACCAGAATCAAGGGAAGGGACCCAAGGGTTTTCCAGGACGGCATATACCTTGTGAGCAAGGAATAGGGACGGTGATTCGATGAGGAAAAAATTTAAAAGACAGGAATACGCCCGATACAAGAAATTAGGGGAAAAATGGAGGAGGCCCAAGGGCAGAACAAGCAAGATGAGGAGGTACGAGAAGGGTAAACCTGCGATGCCTGCAATCGGCTACAGGAAACCAAGGGAAGTCAGGGGTCTCCACCCATCAGGATACGAGGATGTCCTGGTTTCCAACATGGAGGAACTTGAGGCACTGGACCCTGAAAAACAGGCTGCAAGAATAGCTTCAGCAGTGGGTACCAGAAAGAAAAACCTGATGCTTGAGAAGGCAAGGGAACTTGGCATCAAGGTTCTCAACCCGTAGAGGAGGACTGGAAGGGGCCTTATTTTCCAGTCCAGCGAAAAAACTTTTTAAGGGGATGCCCGGAATTTTTCGGGTTTATCAGCAAATGCTGAATACAAGGAGGTTTCTTGAATGAATCTTACTACTCAGAAGAGATTAGCTGCAGATATACTCAAGGTAGGGGTTAACAGGATATGGATAGACCCTGAAAGGATAGATGAGGTTTCAAGGGCAATAACAAGGGACAGTGTGAAGCAGCTAATAAAGGATGGCGCAATAAAGGCCAAACCCAAGAAGGGCATAAGCAGCTACAGGTCAAAGAAGATAGCCCAGCAGAAGAAGAAGGGACGAAGAAGGGGACCTGGAAGTATAAAGGGTGCGAAGGGTGCCAGAAGACCCAAGAAGGATGAGTGGATGACCACCATAAGGGCACTGAGAAAGGACCTCAAGGAGATGAGGGACAACCGCGAAATAAACAAGAGCACCTACCGTAAACTATACAAGATGGCCAAGGGCGGAGCCTTTAAGAGCAAATCTTACATGAAGACCTATGCCCGGGACCACGACATGCTCAGGTAGGAGGGATTTGATTGGCACATGGACCAAGATACAAGCTGGCATTTAGAAGAAGAAGGGAAGGTAAAACTGATTACCGGGCCCGCTACAAAATGGTAGAAACAGGTAAATCAAGGTTCGTCGTCAGGATAACGACATATCATGTCATTGCACAGATAATCAACGTGGGCAGGGACGGAGATGAGACACTTGTCTCAGCCCACTCAAAACAGCTCCAGAAGATGGGATGGCTTGGAGGCACAAGCAACACAGCAGCAGCCTACCTCACAGGTTACCTGTGCGGTAAGAGGGCCCTGAAGGAGGGTATAGATGAGGCAGTCCTCGACATAGGACTAAGACCAGCCATCAGGGGCTCAAAGGTATTCGCTGCACTCAAGGGGGCTGTTGACGCAGGACTCAGTATACCGCACGGTGAATCAGTGCTGCCCGATGAATCAAGAATCAGGGGAGAACACATAAGGGAGTACGCAGAATCCCTTGATGAGGAAGAACTCAGGAAGAGGTTTTCAAAGTACCTTGAAAGGGGTCTTTCCCCTGTGGATCTGCCGGAACACTTTGATGAAATCAAAAAGAGAATAGATGAAGAGGTATGATTATGAACTTCAACATGGAGGAATGGGAGCCAAGGACACAGCTGGGACGCCTTGTAAAGGAGGGTGTCATAACAAGCATCGATGAGATCTTCGAAGAGGGACACCCCATAATGGAACTTGAGATAATCGATGCACTGCTTCCTGACCTTGAGGAGGAGGTCATCGACGTCAACCTTGTCCAGAGGATGCACAAGTCAGGGAGAAAGGTTAACTTCAGGGTTATAGTTGCAGTTGGTAACAAGGATGGATACGTTGGACTTGGACAGGGTAAGGCAAGGGAGGTTGGCCCTGCCATCAGGAAGGCAGTTGACGATGCAAAGTTCAACATAATAAAGGTCAGAAGAGGATGCGGTGACTGGGGATGTGTCTGTGGAAGGGAACACACTGTACCCTTCAAGGTCTCCGGTAAGAGCGGAAGTGTCCGCGTGACCCTCATACCAGCACCGGGTGGTGTTGGACTTGCAATAGGTGACGTGGGCAAGACCATAATGAGACTTGCGGGTATAGACGATGTATGGTCACATACACGCGGACAGACACAGACCACAGTTAACTTCGCCAGGGCAACCTTCGACGCCCTCAAACAGCTGAGCAAAGTAAAGGCAAGCGAGAAGGACCTTAAGAACCTCGGTGTTTGCAGTACCTGAAGGTGATTCTAGATGTTCGCAGTAGTAAGGGTAAGGGGATCAGCAGGTGTTCGAAGGGACATAGCTGACACCATGGAAATGTTAAGACTCAACAGGATAAACCACGCCGTCCTGGTTGAGGACACACCCAGCTACCTTGGCATGCTCCAGAAGGCCAAGGACTACATAACCTGGGGTGAAGTCGACCAGGAAACCCTGACAGCCATGATAAGGAAGAGGGGAAGACTCGTCGGGGGAGAGAGGATAACCGATGAGTACATAAATGAGAAAACCGCTTACGGTTCAATTGATGAGTTCGCTGCAGCCGTCTTCAAAGGCGAGATTAAACTTGAGGAAGCAGGAATAAAACCTGTATTCAGACTGCACCCCCCAAGAAAGGGATATGAAGGTGTGAAAAAGGCCTTCAATGAGGGTGGAAGCCTCGGATACCGCGGCGAAAAGATAAATGACCTTTTGAAGAGGATGATCTAGGGAGGAATCACTCATGATCAGGAAAAGACGAAAGATCACAAGGATGAGGGGCTCACGCACCGTCGGTGGAGGATGCTCCAAGAAGAGGAGGGGAGCAGGTCACCGCGGTGGTAGAGGACAGGCAGGTGGGCACAAACACCACTGGACATGGATAGTCAAGTATGACCCAAAACACTTCGGTAAATATGGCTTCAAGAGGCCCCAGAAACTCATAAAGAGGCTGGAAACAGTTAACCTGGCCTGCCTGGATGAAATGATACCTGAACTCCTTGAGAAGGGAGTTGCATCTGAGAAGGATGGAATGGTGTTACTGGATGTTCGCGACCTTGGATTCGAGAAGGTCCTTGGAAGCGGGAGGATCACAAGGCCCGTCCATCTGAAGGCATACGAGTTCTCCAGGAGCGCAACCGAGAAGATCGAAGAGGCTGGAGGAAAGGCTGAAGTCATAGAGTAAACCGGCTGACAAGGAGTGGAGCAGTTGAAGGAAAAATTTGAACCCCTATTCTCAGTCCTCCCCCAGGTAAAGTCACCTGGTTACAGGGTACCCTTCAGGGAGAAACTCAAATGGACGGGTATAATCCTCGTACTGTATTTCTTCCTGGCCCAGATACCCCTCTATGGTTTGAGTGCAAATGCTGTGGACCAGTTCGCCCAGCTAAGGGCAGTGCTCGCAGGAAACTTTGGTTCAATACTCACACTTGGTATAGGTCCAATAGTATCAGCATCAATCATACTTCAGCTCCTGGTAGGGGGTAAGATCCTTAAACTTGACCTTTCAAGGCATGAGGATAAGGCGTTTTTCCAGGGACTGCAGAAGCTCCTTGCCATGGTATTCACATTCTTCGAGGCCCTGATATTTGTACTCACAGGGTCACTGGCACCATCAGCTCCACAGTTTGCCTGGATCCTCATACTCCAGCTCACCATCGGAGGTATACTCATAATATTCCTTGATGAGGTGGTTTCTAAGTGGGGATTCGGCAGTGGTGTTGGACTCTTCATTGCAGCGGGTGTATCCCAGGAGATAATAGTGGGTGCCTTCAACCCGCTCTCAGCACCCACCCAGCCAGGGGTGCCTGCGGGTAGAATAACAGGTTTCCTCTACCTGCTGTTCACAGGACAGTCACCGGACTTCCAGTACTATGTGCTACCTGTGCTGGCCCTCATAGGTGTGTTCCTGGTGGTTGTATATGCAGAGAGTATGCGTGTTGAGATACCCATATCCATGGGTGGAGGTAAGAGGCTATCAAGGGGTGCTGTTGGAAAGTATCCCCTCAGGTTTATCTATGCGAGTAACATGCCAGTTATACTCACAAGCGCCCTCCTCCTCAACGTCCAGCTCATGGCCACAGTCTTCCAGAAACTTGGATACCCCATACTGGGTACCGTCAGCAATGGACAGGCAGTTGACGGGCTGGCATATCTCCTGACAGCTCCCAGATCAATAGACGCCCTCATACTCGACCCCTTCAAGGTTATATTCTATGCAGTTGTATTCATCGGTCTCTGCGTCCTCTTCGCCTGGCTGTGGGTTGAGATAAGTAACATCGGCCCGAGGCATGTTGCAAACCAGCTCTATCAGATGGGTATGCAGATACCTGGCTTCAGGAGCAGCAGGAGCCAGTTTGAGAAGATACTTAAACGCTACATACCCACCATAACCATACTTGGCGGGGCATTTGTGGGGCTCCTTGCATTCGTGGCCGACCTCACGGGTTCACTTGGCGGAGGAACAGGTGTACTTCTCACTGTGGGTATAGTTTACAGACTCTATGAGGAGATAGCCCAGGAACAGCTCATGGACATGCACCCGATACTTCGAAGCTTCCTGGGTGATTAGAACTAAATTGGAAGTGGTACCATGAAGGTTGTTGTAGTTGCAGGAATACCTGGTTCAGGAAGCACAACGGTCCTTGAGAACACCCTTAAGGAGCTTGACTATCTTAATGTGAACTACGGGGACGTCATGCTTGGGATAGCAGTTGAGAGGGGCCTTGTTGAAAACAGGGATCAGATGAGGACACTCCCACCAGAGGTCCAGAAGGATATACAGAGGGCTGCTGCGAAAAGTATAAGAGAAAGGTCACTGGAGAATAATATAATCGTCGACACACACTGCACCATAAAGACGCCCGCTGGTTTTCTGCCAGGTCTTCCAGTATGGGTCCTTGAGGAACTGGAACCTGACATGTTTGTGCTTATTGAAGCCGATGCAGAGGAGATCTTCACAAGGAGAATAAGTGACAAAACAAGGGACAGGGATGTGGAGTCCCTGCAGGAGATTGACCTCCATCAGCAGATGAACAGGGCCGCTGCCATGGCCTATGCAACACTCACAGGTGCAACGGTCAAGATTGTTAAGAACCACAACAACCAGCTTGAGTCTGCAGTCAGTGAGATGAAAAGCGTGCTGGAGTAAGGTAAAGAGGAAAATAAAATGGTGCTTGAAATTATTTACGGGGCGCTGAATGCTGTGTTCGGTCCTTTCATTGCAATGGACCCGAATCCACAGAACCCCATCTTAACGGTGTTCCTGATATCGACCATAGTGGCCTTCGTAATAACCCTGGCCAACAAGCTCCTTGTGGACCAGGAGAGACTGGAGGAGCTCAAGGTTGAAATGCAGGAATTCCAGCAGGAGATGATGGAGGCAAGGAAGAAGAATGACATGGCTGCGCTGGAGGAGATCCAGAAGAAACAGATGGAGTTCATGGATAAGCAGCGTGAAATGATGACCATGTCATTCAAGCCGATGATAGTCACATTCATACCTATAATCCTTGTCTTCTACTGGATGGGACAGGAGCCACACATAGTCAAGACCCTGGTCATACTACCCCAGGTCGCATACTATGTCCTCCTCGTCCCCCTGTGGCACATGTTCTATGGCATGCCACCAAACGCCCCATCCTATGCCATAGGATGGCTTGGATGGTACATATTATGCTCCTTTGCCATGTCCCAGATATTCAGGAAGTTCATGGGACTTAAAGGTGGAATGTAAGGTTATGGAGAGATAGAAATGCCAGAGTTAAGATACAGATCCAGATCATATAAGAGAATCTTCAAGAGAACACCCGGAGGAAGAACAGTTATCCATTACCGCAGAAAGAAGCCATCAAAGCATGTATGTGCTGGCTGCGGAAAGCCACTCCACGGTGTTCCAAGAGGAAGACCCTACGAAATAAGAAAACTCTCAAAATCCAAGAAGAGGCCCAACCGACCATACGGTGGTTACTACTGCTCAAGCTGCGCACGCAAAGTCTTTAAGAAAGAGGCAAGGTCATAATGATCATAACCATCGGTGGTCTGGCCGGGACCGGCACAACAACAGTTGCCAGGATCCTCTCCGAGAGGACGGGTATTCCATGTGTATCTGCTGGAGACGTCTTCAGGCAGATGGCTGCTGAGAGGAAACTTGACATCCTCGAGTTCAGCAGGATTGCAGAGGAAAACCCTGAAATTGACATTGAAATTGACAGGAGACAGGCCAGACTTGCAGATGAACACGATGACCTCATACTTGAGGGCAGACTATCTGCACACTTCGCAAGGGCCGACCTCAAGGTGCTACTCATAGCACCCTTTGATGTGAGGGCCCAGCGCATAGGTGTCCGGGAATCCAAGGACATTGAAACAGTTAAGGAGGAAATCCGGATACGTGAGAGGAGCGAGGCCCAGAGGTACAGGGAGATTCATGGAATAGACGTGGATGACCTCGAGGTATATGACATTGTGATAAACACCAGCCGTTTTGACGCCGAGGGCGTGGCTGACATCATACTAAAAGTTACTGAGGTGATTTAATGGCAGCAATAGAAGTTGGAAGAGTATGTGTAAAAACCGCAGGAAGAGAAGCCGGTGAGAAATGCGTGATACTCGATATCATCGACAAAAACTTCGTGGAAGTTGTGGGTGTTAACGTTAAAAACAGAAGGTGCAACGTTAACCACCTGGAACCCACAGAGAATAAGATAGAAATCAAGTCGGATGATCTTGAGGAGATAAAGAAGGAACTCGAATCCCTTGAATAAATCCACCTCTTTTTTTTGCAGGTATCCCTCATGGCAAACTTCATTGAACTAAAGGAGACCACCACAAACCCTGAATACGGGTGCCCACCGGATGAGCGGGACATGGAGACCCACATATCCATGGGTGTTGTGAACCTTGATAAACCATCGGGTCCCACATCCCATCAGGTTGATTCATGGGTCAGGGACATGCTCCACGTGGAGAAGGTGGGACACGGCGGCACACTCGACCCGAAGGTCACGGGTGTGCTCCCCCTGGGAATAGACAGGGCCACAAGGGTCATGCAGCTCCTCCTGGAGGCTCCTAAGGAGTACGTTTGCCTCATGAGGGTCCACAGGGAGGTGGATGAGGAAAGGATAAGGGAGGTCATCGGGGAATTTCAGGGAAAGATATTCCAGATACCCCCACTGAAATCAGCGGTTAAAAGGGATCTCCGTGTCAGAACCATCTACCGTGTGGATATACTGGAGGTGGATGGTCAGGATGTCCTTTTCAGGATAGCCTGTGAGGCAGGGACCTATGTGAGGAAGTACTGCCACGATGTTGGCGAGGCCCTTGGTGTGGGCGCCCACATGGCTGAACTCAGACGCACAGTCGTGGGACCCTTCACAGAGGGGGGCCTTGTGACACTCCATGACCTCAAGGACGCCTACCAGTTCTGGGTTGAGGATGGAGATGAAACATTCCTGAGGGAGTGCATCCTGCCCATGGAGTTTGCCGTGGGTCACCTACCCCGCGTGGTTATCATGGACTCGGCGGTTGACGCCATATGCCATGGCGCTGATCTTGCACGTGGCGGCATAGCCGGCCTTGATGACAGCATAGCAAGGGGGGACACAGTCGCCATCATGACCCTCAAGGGTGAACTGGTGGGTGTTGGCGAGGCATCCATGTCTGCACTGGATATTGCAGCTGCAGATGGAGGTCTTGTTATTGAAACCCGCAAGGTCTTCATGGAACCGGGGACCTACCCGAGGATGTGGCGCTAGAAACTGACGGCAGCAATACTTAAATAGATGTCATAATATACAGTTATATGATACATCGTGTGCCGGGATAGCCTAGCCAGGTAAGGCGCAAGACTGGAAATCTTGTGGAGCTTTGCTCCTCCTGGGTTCAAATCCCAGTCCCGGCGTCGGTTAATGCAACCCTGTTGCACCTACGACTCTTATGAAGAATTCGCAAACCCCCGTCCCGCGAATTCACTCTTACTGGAGGTTAATGAATGGAAGAAGAATTCAAACATATGGTTCGTATTGCCAGAAAGGACATTGATGGTAATAAGACCATGGAAAATGCCCTTACAAGTATAAAGGGCGTTGGCAAGGCTCTTTCAAGGGCAATAATCATGTCAGCAGGATACGATCTCAATCAGAGAATAGGCTACCTCTCCGATGAAGAAATAGAGAGGCTTGAAGAGGCAATAAAGAACCCCGCAAAGTACAACATCCCATCATGGATGATTAACAGGCGTAACGATTACGAGACAGGCGAGGACAAGCACCTCATAGAATCTGACCTTGACATGTGCCTCAGAGAGGATCTCAACAGGATGAGGAAAACAAGGAGCTACAAGGGAAGAAGACACGAACTTGGACTACCTGTCAGGGGACAGAGGACAAAGTCAACATTCAGGAAAGGCTCCTCAGTTGGTGTGAGAAGGAAGAAGAGATAGTTAAGGAGATGTTAAAATGGGACACCCACGTAAGGCAAGGAAAAAGTATGATACTCCACCTCACCCATGGAACGCTGAAAGGATAAAGGAAGAAAACAGGCTCGTGGCAAAGTACGGCCTCAAGAACAAGAAGGAAGTCTGGAAAGCAGAGACAATGGTGAGGAGATACAGGAGGGACGCAAGGTACCTCCTCGGTATGGCCAGTGAACACACCAAAAAGGAGAGGGAACAGCTCCTGGGTCACCTGGTCAGAACAGGAATACTCAACGAGGGCGCCAAACTTGAGGACGTCCTTGACCTGACAGTGGAGGACGTTCTCAGGAGGAGACTCCAGACACTGGTCCACAAGAGGGGACTTGCAAGGACCGTGAAGGAGGCCAGACAGATGGTCATCCACGGCCACATAGCCCTTGACGGAAGGAAAATCGACGCCCCTGGATACATAGTTAAAAGGGGAGAAGAGGATAAGATAGGGTTCTACCCATCATCCCCAATGAAAAAACAGATCGAAGCAGCCCAGGACGCTGAATAATTTCAGGGAGAGATAACATGGCTGAGAAGGAAAAATGGGGAATTGCAAACATTTACTCATCATTCAACAACACGATAATCACCATAACAGACATAACCGGTGCAGAGACCATAACACAGTGGTCCGGTGGTAAGGTCGTGAGGGCGGACCGTCAGGAGTCCTCACCCTTCGCTGCAATGGAGGCTGCAACGAGGGCAGCTGACGATGCAAAGGAGAAGGGCATCACTGGACTCCACATAAAGGTCAGGGCTCCTGGTGGAAACGGTCCAAGGACACCTGGACCTGGTGCACAGGCAGCCATAAGGGCGCTGGCAAGGGCTGGAATGAGGATAGGTAAAATTGAGGATGTAACTCCCATACCTCACGATGGAACAGGCAGGCCTGGAGGTAAGAGGGGAAGAAGGGTCTAAAATGGATATTGCTCTTAAGGAAAAAACTGATACCGAAATGGTCTTTGTGGTCAGCGGCGTCACAGTTCCATTCATAAATGCCATAAGGAGGATCTGCATGATGGAGGTCCCCAAACTGGCGATTGAATACGTTAACATGTACCGGAACGACGCCAAGATGTTCGATGAGGTACTGGCCCACAGACTGGGACTTGTACCCCTTGCAGCTGACCCTGAATTTGCTGAATCCCTTAAAATGCCTGAGGAGTGCGATTGTGAGGAGTACTGCTCAGAGTGCAGTGTATCCCTCACCCTCAGGAAGGAGGGCCCGGGTGTTGTTTACTCAGGTGACCTTGTCTCAGAGACACCCGCAGTTAAACCGGTTTACCCTGACATCCCCCTTGTGAAGCTTGAAGATGATGACGAGCTTGAACTGGAGGCTGTCGCACAGCTGGGTGTGGGAATGGAACATGCGAAATGGGAGCCCACAACAGCATGCGCATACAAGTACTACCCGAAGATAGAGTTCACTGAAGACTGTGACGAGTGCCTTGAATGCATCGAGGCATGTCCGAGGGATGTTCTTGGAGAGGAGTCAGGTAAGCCAATGGTTATTGACGTTGAGAACTGCTCGATGTGTAAGAGCTGTGTCAGGGCATGTGATAAGAGGGCCATAGATGTGGGATACGAGGAAGGCAAGTTCATATTCAGGATAGAGACCGACGGATCAGTTGACCCAAGGGATGTCCTCCTCAAGGCATGTGACATCCTCAGGGACAAGGCAGAGCGGGTAATAACATTTTGTGAAGGAGGCTAACCATGGTAAGGAAGATTACCAAGACGAATCCCAATCTTATAAAACTCATACGTAATCTCAGGAAAAAATCATCCCAGGAGGGCGCAGCAATCTGGAAGGATGTTGCAAGGAGACTCGAGAGGCCCACAAGGAACAGGGCCGCAGTCAATATTTCAAAGATAAACAGGCACTCAGATGAGGATGAAACGGTTCTAGTGCCTGGAAAGGTCCTTGGAAGCGGGAACCTTGACCACAGGGTCCAGGTTGTTGCCCTGTCATTCTCACAGACAGCAAGGGATAAGATCGAGAGGGCCGGCGGAGAGTGCCTGACACTCGGAAAAATTGTTGAAGAGACCCCGGCCATTAAGAACATAAAGATAATAGAATAGGTGTTGCTCATGATCATCAATGGAGAAGGACATATCCTTGGAAGACTGGCAAGTGTCGTCAGCAAGAAGCTCCTTGAGGGGGAGGAAGTGATTGTCTTAAATGCCGAGAAAATCGTAATCACAGGTTCAAAGGAATGGGCATACAGCAAGTACAAGCAGAGGATCGACAGGGCCAGCATATCCAACCCCCGGAGGATGGGTCCCAAGTACCCCAGAAGGCCCGATGACATATTCAGAAGGACAGTCAGGGGCATGTTACCCTACAAGAAATCGAAGGGAAGAGAAGCCTTCAAGGGCCTGAAGGCCTATGTGGGTATTCCCCGCGAATTCAAGGACGAGGAAATGATTGAAATACCCGATGCAAAGGCAGGAAACATAAAGAAGGGCATGGAACTTGGAGAGATCTCAGAACTTCTGGGTGCTAAATTCTAGATAGGGAGTGTAATCATGAAGAAGGTTATTCACACAAGCGGCAAAAGGAAAACCGCCATTGCAAGGGGGACCATCAGGGAAGGTAAGGGTAGAGTGAGGATCAACAGGGTCCCTGTTGAACTCTACACACCTGAACTTGCAAGGCTCAAGATCATGGAACCACTGAAGCTTGCCGGCGACATTGTAAATGATGTTGACATAAACGTCAGGGTCGTTGGTGGAGGCATCGTTGGACAGGCAGAGGCTGCAAGGATGGTCATCGCCAGGGGACTCGTGGACTGGACCAGCGACATGGACCTCAAGGAGAAGTTTGTACAGTACGACAGAACAATGCTGGTGGGAGACCCCAGACGTTCAGAGCCCAAGAAGTACGGTGGCCGCGGCGCCCGTGCAAGGAGACAGAAGAGTTACAGGTAGATCAATCGATAACTTTATATATTTTTATTTTATAAACTAAAGAGTAGAATGATTCAGTATGATTCCAGTAAGATGTTTAAGCTGCGGAAAACCGGTATCAGCCTATTTCAATGAGTATCAGAAGAGAGTGGCTGATGGAGAGGACCCCAAGGACGTGCTTGATGACCTGGGCCTCAAGAGGTACTGCTGCAGACGGATGTTAATTTCACATGTTGAGACATGGTAGGGGACCGTAGGGTAGCTTGGTCCATCCTCCCAGCCATTGAAGAAGTTTCCGGACTTTTCAACTGGAACGGGGATGGTCAGCACCGGAACGCTGGAGACCCGAGTTCAAATCTCGGCGGTCCCATCAAACCAAAAAAATCCAAGAACCTCTATTTTAAGTTTTTCTTGGAGGCATATGCATATGGCGTCAAAAAAACTCACACGTTTTGAAAGGGCTAGGCTGATAGGTGCCAGAGCACTCCAGATATCGATGGGCGCAAGGCCACTCGTTGAGATCAGGGAGTCACTGGACCCTGTTGACATAGCCAGAAAGGAACTTGAAAAGAAGGTTATGCCACTGGATGTTAGAAGAGACAAATAAACTCTAATAAACCACTATTTTTCAGTCTGGAGTTTATTGTGAGGTGTTTTAATGGAAAGTATTATTGAAGATGTTAGAGTGAGAAAAATTCTTGACAGCAGGGGAAACCCCACGGTTGAGGTTGATGTTATAACCTGGAACGGCTTTGGAAGGGCTGCAGCCCCCAGCGGTGCAAGTACAGGTTCCAGGGAAGTCGCGGCCTTCCCATCAGGGGGGGTTGATGAGATAATAACAGAGGTTGAGGATATAATCTCATCAGAACTCATAGGAATGGATGCAGTGGACCTCCAGGACATAGACCTTGTCCTGAAGGAGATTGATGGGACCGAAAACCTCTCATCCCTGGGAGGTAACACTGTGGTGGCTGTTTCAATGGCAACTGCAAAGGCAGCCGCATCATCCTACAACATGCCCCTCTACAGGTTCCTCGGAGGGAACCTTGCAACATCCATACCCTACCCCCTGGGTAACATGATAAACGGTGGGGCCCACGCAGGAAAAAACGCCCCCGACATACAGGAGTTCCTTGTTGTACCTGTGGGTGCTGAGGACATAACAGAGGCTGTTTTCACAAATGCAGCAGTACATAAAAGGATAAGGGAGCTCATACAGAAGAAGGACCCATCCTTTGCAGGCGGTAAGGGCGATGAGGGCGGATGGGTGCCCAGCCTGTCAAACATTGACGCACTGGAGATACAGACCACGGCCTGTGAGGAGGTCACAGATGAACTCGGTGTTGAGGTGAGACCCTCACTGGACTTTGCAGCCAGCGAATTCTGGGACCCTGAAATCGAGAAGTACGTCTACATGCAGGAGAACATCCAGAGGGACACCGGTGAACAGATAGAGTTTGTCAGGGAGATAATTGAAACATATAACATGTACTTCATTGAGGACCCCATCCATGAGGGAGACCTCGAGGGCTTCGCCGAGCTAACATCCCTGGTCGGTGATCGCTGCATAATATGTGGTGACGATGTCTTCGTGACCAACAGGGAGATACTCAGGGAGGGCATAGAGATGGGCGCAGCCAATGCCATAATCATCAAGCCCAACCAGATAGGCACCCTCACAGACACCTACCTCACAGTCAAACTGGCCCTCGAGAACAGGTACACCCCTGTGGTTTCACACAGGTCCGGTGAGACAACTGATGATACAATAGCCCACCTTGCAGTGGCCTTCGGAGCACCCCTCATAAAGACCGGTGCAATAGGCGGTGAGAGGATAGCCAAACTCAACGAACTCATACGCATACAGGAAGAGATTCCATATTCAAGGATGGCTGACCTGCCATTTCAAGATTAAACTTATTTGAGGTGATAGATTGTCAGAACTACTAATACCACTGGACAAATACCTTGCAGCAGGACTGCACATTGGAACACAGCAGAAAACAGCTGATATGGAGAAGTACATTTACCGCGTGAGATCAGACGGACTCTACGTCCTCGACATAAGGAAGACCAATGACAGGGTAATCGCAGCTTCCAAGTTCCTTTCAAAGTATGAACCTGATGACATCCTCGCCGTTTCAACAAGGCAGTATGGACAGGAACCTGTGAGGAAATTCGGTGAAGTTACAGGTGCAAGGACCATACCTGGAAGGTTCATACCAGGCACACTCACAAACCCCAACTATGCAAAGTTCATTGAACCTGAGGTCCTGGTCGCCACAGATCCAAGATCCGATTCACAGGCAATAATCGAGGCCAAACAGATAGGCATACCTGTGGTGGCCCTCTGTGACACTGAAAACCTCCTCGGGAATGTAGACATAGCAATACCCGTCAACAACAAGGGACGTAAGGCCATAGCACTGGTTTACTGGTTACTGGCAAGGCAGTTCCTCCGTGAGAAGGGAATACTCAAGGAGGATGAGGACCTGGACATACCTCCAACGGAGTTTGAACTGAAGATCTAGAAGTGATCACATGATAAGGAGACCTGCAGTGGCGGGAGCTTTCTATGAACGGGACCCAGGGGCCCTCAGAAGGCGCATCGAGTGGTGCTTTAAACATGAACTTGGCCCCGGCACCCTCCCGGTGATGGGGTCCGCAAGGATGATAAAGGGGGTGATCGCCCCCCACGCAGGTTACATGTATTCGGGACCCGTGGCAGCCCACGCCTACCATGAGCTGGTATCCGATGGGATATCCGAGACCCTCGTGATACTCTGCCCTAACCACACAGGGATGGGGTCAGGTGTATCGCTTATGCACAGGGGTGCATGGGAGACGCCCCTAGGTACAGTGGAGATCGACTCAGAGCTTGCAGGGGCAATTGTAGGGGAATCAGGGATCATCGACCCGGATGAGACAGCACACCTCGCCGAGCACAGCTGTGAGGTTCATGTACCCTTCGTCCAGTACTTCACAGGTGATTTCAGAATAGTACCGGTTACCATGTGGATGCAGGACCATGAGACGGCTGCTGATGTTGGACATGCAGTCGCATCAGCCATCAGGGAGACCGGAAGGGATGCAGCCATCATCGCAAGCACAGACTTCACACACTACAGTCCACAGGACCTTGCTGAGGCCACCGACAGGAGAATCATTGAAAGGATAACTGCCATGGATGATACAGGCATGTACGGTGTTATCACTGAACTAAACGCAACCATGTGCGGTTATGGGCCTGTGGCGGCCACCATAATAGCCTCAAGGATTCTTGGAGCCACAGAATGCAACCTGCTGAGCTATGCAACAAGCGGGGATGTTACCGGTGACCGCAGTTCGGTGGTGGGCTACGCCTCACTTGTCCTGAGATAAAGGTGAAAAATTGAAGTCGTCGGCATCCGCACCTGCCAAGGCCATTCTTTTTGGTGAACACGCGGTGGTCTACGGCAAACCGGCAATTGCAGCTGCCATAGACCGCAGGGTGACTGTAACCGTAAGTGAATCCAGCAGCACCCATGTAACCATCCCCTCCCTTGGTATAGAACACATTTCAGATAGACCAGCCGGTGGCATCCTGGACTACATCGGGAGGTGCCTCGAGCTTTACCATGACTCATCACCCCTTGATATACTCGTGGAGATGGAGATACCCGCAGGTTCAGGCCTTGGATCGTCGGCTGCACTCACCGTTGCAATGATAGGCGCCCTCGACAGGTACCATGGAAGGGACCATGGACCCGGGGAGACAGCCGCCAGGGCCCACAGGGTGGAGGTTGATGTACAGGGAGCCGCAAGCCCCCTTGACACGGCCATCAGCACCTATGGGGGCCTGGTGTACCTTGACAGCCAGAGGAGGGTGAATAAGTTTGAGGCCGACCTGGGGGACCTTGTCATAGCCCACCTTGACTACTCCGGGGAAACAGCCAGGATGGTTGCCGGGGTGGCAGAGAGGTTCAGGAGATTTCCGGATATCATGGGGCGGATAATGGACACAGTTGAGGACATCACCAACACAGCATACAGGGAACTCCTCAGGAACAACACAGAGCCCATTGGGGAGCTCATGAACCTCAACCAGGGGCTGCTGGACTCCATGGGCGTATCCACACGTGAACTTTCAATGATGGTCTATGAGGCAAGGAATGCAGGGGCAGCGGGTTCAAAGATCACGGGTGCCGGCGGTGGCGGGAGCATAATAGCCCACTGCCCCGGATGCATGGATGATGTTGTCAGGGCCCTTAACAGGAACTGGAAGGCCATGAAGGCCAGTTTTTCACCTGAGGGACTCATCTAATATTCACAGGGTGCATATGTAATGATCATTCTCAAGCTTGGTGGAAGTGTAATTACCAGGAAGGACTCTGAGGAACCTGCAATAGACAGGGATAACCTTGAGAGGATAGCCTCAGAGATAGCTAACGCTTCACCATCATCATTGATGATAGTGCACGGCGCAGGATCCTTCGGCCACCCCTTTGCAGGGGAGTACAGGATAGGCTCAGAGATAGAGAATGAAGAGGACCTCAAACGCCGACGGTTTGGATTTGCACTGACCCAGAACTGGGTTAAAAAGCTCAACAGTCATGTATGCGACGCGCTCCTTGCTGAGGGAATTCCAGCAGTTTCAATGCAGCCATCAGCCTTCATAAGGGCCCATGGTGGCCGCATAAGCGATGCTGATATCTCAATGATCAGATCATACCTCCATGAGGGTATGGTTCCAGTGGTCTATGGGGACGTTGTACTTGACACAGACAGCAGGGTGAAATTTTCAGTGATATCAGGGGACCAGCTGATAAACCACTTCTCCATGAGGCTGATGCCTGAGAGGGTCATACTTGGAACAGATGTGGATGGTGTCTACACAAGGAACCCGAAGAAGCACCCCGATGCAAGGCTCCTTGATGTTATAAAATCCATCGATGACCTGGAATCCCTGGACGGGACACTGAACACCGACGTCACTGGTGGAATGGTTGGTAAGATAAGGGAACTCCTTCTGCTTGCAGAGAAGGGTGTGGAATCTGAGATAATTAATGCTGCAGTGCCAGGAAATATTGAGAGAGCCCTCCTGGGAGAGGAGGTAAGGGGCACAAGGATCATAGGGGAACATTGAAGACTTCACGATTATCAATCAACATTCAAAGGATGTTATAATTGAGGGAAAACTTTTAAAGGGCGTTAAAACATGATTTCGGACAGGAAACTGGAGCATCTAATCCTGTGCGCCAGCTGTGATGTTGAGTACAGGAAGAAGACAGGCTTCGAGGATATTGAGATAGTTCACAGGGCCGTGCCTGAAATAAATAGGGAAAAGATAGATATAAGCCTCGAATTTCTCGGTAAGGAGTTATCATCCCCTGTGATGATAAGTGCAATCACAGGCGGCCACCCTGCCTCCATGAAGATAAACAGGGAGCTTGCAAGGGCGGCAGAGAAACTTGGAATAGCACTTGGACTTGGAAGTCAGAGGGCAGGGGTTGAGCACCCTGAACTTGAGGGGACCTACACCATAGCAAGGGAGGAGGCACCCTCAGCAATGCTCATAGGAAATATTGGAAGTTCACACACAGAATACGCTGAAAGGGCCGTTGAAATGATAGATGCAGACGCCCTTGCAGTGCACCTCAACCCCCTACAGGAGTCCATCCAGCCTGGAGGAGACGTTGACTCATCAGGGGCCCTTGAATCCATATCATCAATAGTTGAGTCAGTGGACGTCCCGGTAATGGTGAAGGAGACAGGGGTGGGGATATGCTCAGAGGACGCCATTGAACTTGAATCCTGTGGTGTGTCAGCCATAGATGTTGCAGGTGCAGGAGGCACCAGCTGGGCTGCCGTCGAAACATACCGGGCGGACGACCGGTACCTCGGAGAACTCTTCTGGGACTGGGGCATACCAACCGCTGCAAGCACAGTGGAGGTGGTAGAATCTGTCAGCATACCCGTAATAGCATCAGGGGGTATCAGGAGCGGGATCGACGCCGCCAAGGCAATATCCCTCGGCGCAGAAATGGTGGGAATCGCACTCCCGGTCCTTGAAGCAGCAGGGCATGGTTACCGCGATGTTATTAAGGTAATTGAGGGATTCAATGAGGCCCTCAGGACTGCAATGTACCTTGCAGGTGCAGAGACACTTGAGGATCTTAAAAAATCACCAATCATAATCACAGGCCAGACAAGAGAATGGCTGAACGAAAGGGGCTTTGAAACTAAAAAATACGCCAGGAGGTCATAATTTGAGCGTAGAAGTAATTGCGATCGGCGGATACGAGGAAGTTGGTAAGAACATGTCCGCCGTTAAGGTAGGAGACGACGTTGTAATATTTGACATGGGGATTCACCTTGACAGGGTTCACATACATGAGGACACTGATATAGCAAGGATGCACAGCCTTGACCTGATTGAGAGGGGGGTTATACCCGACGACACCCTCATGAAGGACGTGGACGGGAAGGTAAGGGCCATAGTATTCACCCACGGCCACCTTGACCATATAGGTGCCGTTGCAAAACTCGCCCACAGGTACCAGGCACCCATAATAGCAACACCATACACCATAGCACTCATAGAGAGAACAATAAAGGCCGAGAGGAAGTTCAACGTCCTGAACACACTCCAGGTGCTGAACGCCGGGGAGAAGTGTCAGATATCACCGGGCATAACCCTGGAGTTCATCCAGTCAACCCACAGTATACCACAGTCCGTGATAGCAGCCCTCCACACACCAGAGGGCATAATAGTCTATGCACTGGACTTCAAATTCGACGACCACCAGAAGATATCCCCACCACCAGACTACCACCGCCTCAGGGAACTCGGGAGGAAGGGAGTCCTCGCCATGATAGTGGAGACCACAAGGGCCAATGAGAAGCAGGAGGTCAAGACCCACTCAGAGAAGGTTGCAAGGATAGTCCTGGAGGACATAATGAAGAACCCCCTGGAGGAGAAGACAGGGATGATCGTGACAACCTTCTCATCCCACATGGAGCGTATACAGGCCATCAGTGACATAGCATCAAAGAGCGACAGGCAGATGCTCCTCCTGGGAAGGTCAATGGAGCGCTACTGTGGACTGGCAGAGGCCATGGGGATACTGAAACTCCCTGAGAATGCAAGCATATATGGAAGTCCCAAGGCGGTTAACAGGGCCCTTGCACGTGCAGAGGCAAAGCGTGAGGACTACCTACTCATAACCACAGGGCATCAGGGAGAACCAGACGCGCTCCTCCCAAGGATAGCCAATGCAAAGACCCAGTTCAGGGTCCAGAGGGGTGACAATGTTGTGATATCAGCCCCGGTAATCCCTAACCCCATGAACGTGGCCAACAGGAACCTCATGGAGAGGCGTCTGGCATCAAGCGGTGCCAGGATCTACACCAACGCCCACGTATCCGGGCATGCAGGGAGGGAGGACCACAGGGACTTCATAAGGATGCTGAACCCCATGCACATAATACCCGCCCATGGCGACCTCAGCATGCTCTCAGCCTATACAGAGATAGCAGAGGAGGAGGGCTACAAGCTGGGTAACGATATACACATCCTGAGGAATGGACAGGCACAGGTCTTTAATGGAGGTATCCGATGATGGAAGTAGTGGATATTCTAAGGAAGTACTCTGAAATAGCTGATGAGAGGATAAGGGAGTCAATCAGTGACATAACACCCGAAACACTCCTGAAGGCATCCGAACACCTCATCACAGCAGGCAGTAAGAAGATAAGGCCATCACTGGCCCTTTTAAGTGCCGAGGCCGTCGGCGGAGAGCCAGAGGATGCTGCAGGTGTTGCAGCGGCCATAGAACTTATCCACACATTCTCACTCATCCACGATGATATAATGGATGACGACGAGATCAGACGTGGAGAACCAGCCGTACATGTCCTCTGGGGAGAACCCATGGCCATACTCGCCGGGGATGTTCTCTTCTCAAAGGCCTTCGAGGCGGTTATCAGGAACGGGGACTCTGAAAGGGTGAAGGACGCCCTTGCAGTTGTCGTTGACTCATGCGTAAAAATATGTGAGGGCCAGGCCCTTGACATGGGATTCGAGGAGAGACTGGACGTCACAGAGGATGAATACATGGAGATGATCTACAAGAAGACAGCGGCCCTCATTGCAGCCGCAACAAAGGCCGGGGCAATAATGGGCGGCGGTTCACCCCAGGAGATCTCAGCCCTCGAGGACTACGGCAGGTTCATCGGCCTAGCATTCCAGATACACGACGACTACCTTGACGTGGTGAGTGACGAGGAATCCCTGGGCAAACCCGTGGGCAGCGACATAGCAGAGGGCAAGATGACCCTCATGGTTGTGAAGGCACTTGAGAGGGCATCAGATGAGGACAGGGAGAGGCTGATATCCATCCTGGGATCCGGGGACGATAAACTTGTGGCAGAGGCCATAGACATCTTCGAACGATACGGGGCAACAGAATATGCCCACGGCGTCGCCCTGGACCATGTGAGGATGGCAAAGGAGCGCCTCGAGGTACTTGAGGAATCGGATGCAAGGGAAGCCCTCGCAATGATAGCCGACTTCGTCCTTGAAAGGGAACACTAGGTGGTGCCAGTGGAGGACCTTGTCTACAGGTACGCCCTCATGAACGCAGTTAAACACAGGGGAAGGGCTAACCCAGGGGCAGTTATGGGGGCGGTCATGAGCAACGAACCGGAACTCAGGAAGAGGGCACCCCAGGTTAAGGAAGCGGTTGAGGCTGCAGTTGAGAGGGTCAACAGTTTAAGCCCGGAGGAACAGAAGGAGGAGATGGAGAGGCTGGGCCTTGAGATCACCGAGAGGAAACAGAAGAAGAGGAGGGGCCTGAAGGAACTTCCAGGGGCAGAGGGAGACGTGGTACTCAGGTTCGCCCCCAACCCCAGCGGACCCCTCCACATAGGCCATGCAAGGGCCGCTATCCTCAACCATGAATATGCAAGGAGATATGGCGGCAGACTCATCCTGAGGATCGAGGACACAGACCCTCGCAGGGTTGACCCGGAGGCCTATGATATGATCCCGGCTGACCTTGAGTGGCTGGGCATCGCATGGGATGAGACGGTCATCCAGAGTGACCGAATGGAGACCTACTATGAGTACACAGAGAAACTCATAGAGATGGGCGGTGCCTATGTATGCACATGCAGCCCTGAGGAGTTCAGGGGACTCAAGAACAGGGGAGAGGCGTGCCACTGCAGGTCCCTCGGCGTCAAGGAGAACCTCCAGCGATGGAGGGAGATGTTTGAGATGAATGAGGGTTCAGCCGTTGTGAGGGTTAAGACGGACCTTAACCACCCCAACCCCGCCATAAGGGACTGGGTATCAATGAGGATCGTTGAAGCGGAGCACCCCCGCACAGGTACACGCTACAGGGTCTACCCGATGATGAACTTCTCAGTGGCGGTTGATGACCACCTCCTCGGCGTGACACACGTCCTGAGGGGTAAGGACCACCTGGCAAACAGTGAGAAGCAGGAGTACCTCTACAGACACCTCGGATGGGAGCCCCCTGAATTCATACACTACGGGCGCCTGAAGATGGATGACGTTGCACTCAGCACCTCAGGGGCCCGTGAGGGCATCCTCAGGGGTGAGTACTCTGGCTGGGACGATCCACGCCTCGGAACCCTGAGGGCCATTGCAAGGAGGGGTATAAGGCCGGAGGCCATAAGGAAGCTGATGATTGAAATAGGAGTGAAGATAGCAGACTCCACAATGAGCTGGAAGAAGATATACGGCCTTAACAGGGGTATACTCGAGGAGGAGGCCAGGAGGTACTTCTTCGCTGCAGATCCCGTTAAGCTTGAAGTTTTAGGTTTACCCGGACCTGTGAGGGTTGAAAGGCCCCTCCACCCGGACCACCCTGAACTCGGGAACAGGGTCCTTGAACTGAGGGATGAGGTCTACCTTCCAGGTGACGACCTTGAGGAGGGACCGCTGCGCCTCATAGACGCTGTTAATGTGATCTACTCTGGGGGTGAGTTGAGGTACCACAGTGAAGGGATCGATGAGGCCCGTGAACTCGGCGCTTCAATGATACACTGGGTACCTGCAGACTCCGCCCTGGAGGCAGAGGTCGTCATGCCGGACGCATCAAGGGTGAGTGGATTCATTGAGGCCAACGCATCAGGGCTGGAGGTTGATGATGTTGTCCAGCTCGAAAGGTTCGGCTTCGCCCGCCTGGATTCTCTTGATGGTGGGATGGTATTCTACTATGCCCACAAATGATTTTTCATTTTCCCGGACAATACATCTTTGGTTATCCTGAGATGGAACCTTCTACTTTTCATCCAGAGAAATGCACAGAAGCAGAGGACAGCAATTTTTATTAGCCCCTGCAGACTACATGATAATATCATTCTTCTCGTGATTAACTTCTGGAGGATAGATCATGGTGACCGTAAACGAGAACTACCTGCTACTTAAAAGCAGCTACATATTCTCTGAGATAAACAGGAGAGTTGAGGAATTCCAGAGAAAAAACCCTGACGCCGATATAATCAGGATGGGTATAGGTGATGTTACAAGGCCCCTCCCCAGGGCCGTCGTGGAGGCCTTCCACAGGGCCGTTGATGAGATGGCCGAGGAGGAGACATTCAGGGGCTACGGGCCTGAACAGGGATACCCCTTCCTTAGGGAGGCCATAGCAGAGAACGACTACGCCTCAAGGGGAGTTGATGTCACGGCTGATGAGATATTCATAAGCGACGGTGCCAAGTGCGACACAGGGAACATCCAGGAGATCTTCGGACTCGACAACGTGGTCGCAGTCACAGACCCTGTGTACCCTGTTTACGTTGAGAGCAACGTCATGGCAGGCCGGGCCGGTCCGGCAGACGATGAGGGGAGGTACAGTGGACTCGTCTACCTACCCTGCACAGAGGAGAACAGCTTCATACCCTCCCTCCCCGAGGAGAAGGTAGATCTAATATACCTCTGCTACCCCAACAACCCCACAGGCACAACACTAACAGAGAAACAGCTTGCTGAGTGGGTGGACTATGCAAGGGACAATGGCAGCCTGATACTCTTCGATGCAGCCTACGAGGCCTACATCCAGGAGGATGGGATACCACACAGCATATACGAGGTTGAAGGTGCAAGGGAGGTTGCAATTGAGTTCAGGAGCTTCTCAAAGAACGCTGGCTTCACAGGTACAAGGTGCGCCTTCACGGTTGTGCCTGAGGAACTTGAGGTCCCGGACAGCAGCGGGAGGATGCACTCTGTGAGGGAGCTCTGGAACAGGCGCCAGACAACCAAGTTCAATGGAGTGTCCTACCCGGTCCAAAGGGCTGCAGAGGCCGTCTACACACCAGAGGGACAGAGGGAGATAGGGGAATCCATAGATTACTACATGGAGAATGCCCGGATAATAAGGGAGAGCCTTGAAAGGGCGGGTTTAAGGTACTATGGTGGTGTAAACGCCCCCTACATCTGGATAAAGGTGCCGGAGGGAATGGACTCCTGGCAGTTCTTTGACACACTCCTCAATGATGCCGAGGTTGTTGGAACACCTGGCTCAGGGTTCGGGCCAAGCGGTGAGGGATACTTCCGTCTCACAGCCTTCAACTCCCTCAGGAACACTGTGAGGGCCATGGAGAGGATATCCGGGCTGAGCTTCTAGGTGATACTGATTGTTGGTGGTAGAGCAGTCACCATCAATGAAAAATAAATAATTAATTTTTTAATTCATTGCTGAGTTTATTGCCATGTATGCGACACTGGTGCCCATGTTGAGGTCCCTCTGGACTATTGATGGGCTCTTTGTCCTCGTCCACCTTGACCAGTCACTCCTACCGTTGAGGTAGCCCCTGTTCATCAGAGTGTAGAGGTCCCCTGATACATAACTTATTCTGGGTGCAAGGTACACCGCCTGCCTCTCATAGCCTGTATGGAGTGATGATGACTCCCCGCTCACAGAGTGTGGGGCGCTGAAAGTGTCTGTTATGTAGTGGCTTGCAACCCCGAAACAGTAACTCGCATACCTGTAGTTCCTGTTCCTGTAGGCACTCCTTCCACGGTCGAGCCATTTCTTCGCCTCGGTGAAGCTCCTGGGGAAGCTGTGTCTCACTGTATCATGGAACTTCTCATCAGGGTCGTTGGATCCGTCGACCATGGCATTGACGTTTAACCTGGATTTCTTGTGGGAGGGCAGCTTCTCGTATATGGCCTCTGCTGTGTCATAGTGGGTCACCGTCTTCCAGGCAAAGGAGGCTGGAGTAAGCAGCACCATAAGAACAAGGATTAAGGACACACCCCTTATCTTCATGGTAAAACCTCCATTTAATAGACAGTACGTTTACATGTATAAATTTTATTGTTGAGAATGAGGTAGTGATATTAAAAAAAGAAAAGGGTGGGGTTTATTTTCCTGCTCCGCCCCTGAGGAATCCGAAGGCCACAAGACCAGCAGCAACAAGGACGCCCACGATACCATAGACGTACCATGAGGAGTCACCGCCACTGGCACCTGATGTAGCATTCTTAACCTCATAGGCCCTTGCAGGGGATGATGCAGGCTCCTCTGACACTGAAGATGCAGCGTTCACAGCTGCCGGTGAAGCAGCAGCCTCAAAACCAGGGGAGTGACCGGTATGTCCTGTAACAGATGAACCACCGGTTGAACCGCCGTTTGAGCCACCAGGAATACCACCGGGTACACCGCCCTGGTTTCCACTTTCTGATCCACCGTTATTCACTGGTATGAGGTCAGCCAGGGTCCTGTTTGCAGGTATGCTGAATATGTACTGAAGTGCATTCATTGATCCGGTTCCGCCAGCAAGGAGTATGCCGAGTTCCTCCCGGTTTATAAGGCGCTCTGCCGCTGTACTGACAACAGGTGCTGATATAAGGTTTGGTGATGAATAGTCATGCTTGTAAAGTCTGATATACTCCTCGTAGGAATTGGATCCTGCTGCAAAGCGTGGGCTCTGCCAGGTGATGATTGCAACCCTTCCGGTGTTTGTCTTCTCATCCCATACTATGATGTAGCCCACCATCCCATTCATTCCACTGCCAGCTGTCTCCTCACTTGTCAGTCTCTGGTTGGCGTAGGTTCCCTGTCCAGCTGAAACACCTAGTAGCATGAAGAGTATGTCGTCCTTACAGTTGTCGAGTGTTGTGACATAGATGTACTTCTCGTTTTCACCCTTGGGGTACTTGTTGAAGATGTAGTCTGCTATGAGGTAACCCGGTGAGCTTCCACCACAGACATGGTTGTGGAAGAGCCACCCCATCAGCACATCGAAGGGCGGATCATATGGTAGGACCTCCTCTATTATGTAGTTGGATGAATTCTGAACAACAAGTGTTCCGCTTGTGAGATTGTAGTACATTGATTTGATTATCTTCTGTGTGCCGTTGATCAGACAGAAGTCAAATTTTAGCTGACCCCAGAGTGGGGCATGTACTGGTAGAAGTGTTTTTCTGCTGAGCCTTAAGCCGAGGACCTCATAGATTCCATCCCAGACTGGACTGGTGTCCTGTCCGTTTAGTCTGACGTAGCCTGCTGATGTTAGGACAAATAACTGGTAGTCATCCCTTTCAATGTTTATACCCATGGCCTGGAAGAGCTCTACAGCCTTCTCTGCTGCAAGGCGGCCGATGTTCTTGATGTCCCAGTATGTTAGATTGCCGGTACTGTAGGTTCTGCTGGATGGGGTTGCGTTTATCAGGTTTGTCTGGTTGAGGATGTAGTTGAGGTCAAGGCCAGCTGCAGCGATGGTTGTATTACCCTTCGTGGGCTCATAACCCATGAGATAGTTCACCTGGTCCTGTGTGAGGTTGTCGAATGCGTAGAGGATCTTCACGAGGGATTCTGGACTTGTTGTTAATTTTTTAACAGCCCATGCATTGAATTTGAGTTCTGATACTGCTGTTTCACCGGTTTCCTGTTTGTATTTGCTGATGAGGTCCTGAAGGTTGTATGCCATTATGATAAGTGTCCCTGTTTTGGTCTTTGAGTTCCATCGGATGAAGCCAACAATGTTGGTGTCTTCGGTTGTGTTGAACCCCACATAGGCCCTCTTCCCGGGGGTTGCGTCCATGGCGTATATGAATACGTCATCGTCTGAACCACCGGGGACGCCTATAACCTTGTAACTTACACCCTCAAGAGGAAGACCAAATTCATTTGTAGCAGGGTAGTATTTGAGGAGTGTTTCTATCATTGCGTAGCCGCTGATTGTTCCCATGCAGACGTGTCCATGGAATGCTGCTTCCCTGAGGATGTCTGGTGAGAGTCCTATGGCCCATGCGTTGGCCAGGCTTGCTATGGGGAATGTTTCGTTTCCGAGTTTTTTCTGGAGTGCCTGGTACTGTGTGAGGGTCATGTTCTGTGAGACCGTTCCAATGTAGATGTGTGTCATGCTGGCGTTTTTGAAGTAGGCGAGTATGAGGTCGTTACCCTTCCTTACTATGAATGCGAAGTCCAGGGGGTCTAGCCGGGTTTTCCTGAGCATCAGGAGGTTCCCTTTACCATAGCTCACTATACCTCGGGCCTGGTTGAGTATGCCCTCCAGGACGTCCTCTGTTGTCTGGTTTCTGTAGTGGGCTGTTCCTGCTGTTGTTATGACCAGGACCTCCTCTGTTCTGGTGAAGTTGAGAATCTGGTCTGCCTTCTTTGTTATTTCCCTTCCGAGTCTGTAGGCGTCTGTGGCGTTCATCTGGAGTGAGAGGTGGGCTGCGTATACCGTGCCGTAGTCTGTTAGCTGGAATGTGTGTGAGAGTTCCCTGTATCCTGGTGCGCGGATTTTTACTGTGAATTTTGTGTTTTCTGTCATGTTCTCGTAGTTGAATTTTATTTTGGTCATGTTGGCTGCCGGGTCAAAGGTCCTGGTGAAGTTTATCTTTGTCCCGTTTTCGTCTGTCAGTTGGATGTCGGGGTTTATATTGCCGTTATCGTCGGGGTATTCATATTTGACGTCAACCCCCACCTCACATGTCGTATCCGCTGCACTCACCGAACCTGTAAGTGTCACAGCAACGAGAAGAACCATGAAAACCATGAAATACTGTCTTCCCATACATTTTCACCTCCTTTAAGTCTATCATTAAAAATAATGTTATTACTAATATATAAGTCTAATTATTACTATTTTGATGTTAATTGGACGTGTTGTAATACCAAGTGCTTTTAAAGGGGGAGTGTGCATAGTTTTCCGAAGAACTTTGAACTTTGGAAAACCTCTTAAAAACAGTTCTACAAATAAAAATAGGTGCGCATCGTAGCAGAAAAATAAAAATAGAGATTACTTTTTCCTCTCTATCTTGATTGAGACTGGAGGCTCAATTCCCTTCTTACGGATCATCCACACGGTGGCTCCGAGGACCAGGAGGATTATCAGCCATGCAGGTATCACGATGACCGTGTCGGTGGTCTCAATGCTCTTTGTCTGATGGAAACGCCCATACTTTATCTCTGTCCTGGCGCTGTATGGTCCGAATTCAAGCCACCCTGGCTTCCATGTCTCAACCAGCGTGTAACTGTCCTCGGGGTAGACAACACCATCGATGGGTACCCTCTGTTTACCTGTGATCCCTGTGAGTTCAATGGCCCCTGTCATGTTTGCCTGGACTGTACCTGTATTTTTGAGTTTGTAGGTGAACTTCCCTGGCATGAAGCTCAGAAGTACGGTGGGTGCTTTATGGTCCTCCAGCTTGAGTGACTCGATTATCGGCCCAGGGAGACCCACATATATGGGTACCACGAGTTCAACTCCCTGGACTATCTGTATCTGTCCGGCTGTGGCATTCTGGACAGGCACCCCCCTTATAACCAGGGCCCCTGCAGCGTCGAGGTAGTTTATCTTTCCGGGTGCGTTGACTGTGAATCTTATCTTCCTTGACTCCCCTGGTTTGAGCTTGAAGGTGGTGTTACCCTCAATGGTGATCCACTGGGCTATACCCCTGTCAGAGTACACCAGGTTCACACTGTCCATGAGGAGTCTCTTCTTGGTCACGTTGACGCTTAACTCCTCCTTGCCGATGTTCCGAACTGTAACCTCGCCGCTCACAGAATCTCCGGGTTTCAGGTTGTATCTGAAGTCTGCAGGTGATGCCCAGAGGCCTGTTGCCAGTGCGGGCGCCACGTATCCGAGGACAAATATGATCATTAAGAAGGCTGTTAAATGTCTGGCTTTCATGGTCATCCACCTTAACCTAAAAATGAGTTTAAATCTTAAGGTATTAAAAGATTTTTAAAAATAGGAAAAAATAGTTGGTTTATGGTGATGGTGGAGCTGCGTTATGCTTCACTGCTGCGTATGTGTTTGTTATTGTGTATGTGCCGTCCTCTGTGAATGCTGGTACGCTGAGCTTGAGTGTTGTTGACCATGTTGTTGGGGCACCTGATCCCTGGGCTGCCTTGTTCATGTTGTCATATATCTTCTGGTAGCTTGTAAGGAAGGTTGCGTAGCTACCGGTGACATTACTGAAAATTTTGAACCCTGTTATTGGTATTGTGTCTGTAGCAGTTGGGCTTGTGAAGTTTCCGGCATCTGCCTTGACATAGAGGTCTATCTTGACGTTACCGGTGTTACTTACTGTGAAAGCAGGGCTTGTTCCTTCAGTTCCTGCCGTAATGCTTCCAAAGTTAACATCTGGTACAACTATTGAGATAGCCTCTGGCACTGTAACCGTAACTGTCTGGCTTGCTGTTGCCGCATATGATGGAGAGCTGTATGCACCTATCGCCACCACAAACACAAGGGCAACTATAAGCGGGATTATACCCATTAATTTTTCCCTCATATTGATCACCTGTATTTCAGATAAGAATTAATTGTCACAGCGCATTATATAAATCTTTTCATTTTTCGTGACACTGGAAACATATACTTGAATTGTATGTGGGTATTTTCACAAAAAAGTTTGGATGGTTTTTGCTGATACCCTTCTTAATTTATCATATCATCAGGAAATAATCACTTAAACCAGAGGATGATGCTAGGTTGATGTGTATATGAGTGTTGTCTGGTAGGTGCCAGGGTCAGTGTATGGGGGTACAGTGATGTAAAGATCCATGGTTACACTCTTTGATCCAATTAATCCGCTGTAGGTCATTATGGTCTGATCGGAGGTCGTGAAGGACCTCTTGCTGAGGCTGGGGGTGCTGAATTTGAGGTTGTATAGGGGTATCCTGAGTGAGCTGTCAGCCGTGTTTACAAGGTCCCCGCTGCCCCTAACCGAGAGTGTGTCGCCAAAGGCAAACAGGTATGTTACCGTCACTGTTACAGCATTGGGGTAACTCCTCTCAATACCGTCCGGGTAAACGGTTCCCAGACTGATGGTTGATGGTTGCACGTCTATACTGGATGCAAAGGAAAGTGGCTGAACTCCTCCCCCACCTTTAACTGTTTTGTTAACATCTGAGGAATTGTTGCCTGTTTCAGTGGCAGCTGCAGCTGTGAAAACTCCCCCTACAATCAGAAATAATATGATAACCGAAATAAGTGTCGTCCTCATCAAATCCCAACCTTCATTATTAATGTCCAAGGCCAGGTTTTTATATAGTTTTCGATTTACATCATCTGCGACTAGAGGGTGACTATCATCCTCCTCTTCCTGTGCCTCCTGAAGTCGAGGGATGTTGATACGCTGCTGAGGTACTTCCTGCTGATCCTGGCAGCAGCCCTTATCTCATCAGCAGATGGTCGCCTTGCACCTAGGCTGTTAGCGTGGGCAACATACCCTGTTATCCTGTAGGGAACATCCCATGCTGACAGGAACTCTGCAATCCCCTCGATCTCATCAAGGTCAACGAGACCCGGCACCAGGACCGTTGAGACCTCAATCCTGTCTGAACCCGAGAATTCCTCTATACATTCAAGGACCTCCCGGTTGGACTCCCCGGTCAGGTGGATGTGCTTCGCCTCGTCGAGGGCCTTGAGGTCAATGTGGACCTCATGGAAGGTGCTCCTCCCCAGAACATCCCTGCGGGTGCCATTGGTTGATATGGTAACATGGAGTTTTTCTGCCAGGATTCCTGTCAGTTCAGGGAGGTCCTCCTGGAGGGTGGGCTCACCCCCCGCTATCAGGACCCTCTCAGTTCCTGTTTCCTCACTGATCTTGAGGATTTTATCCGCTATAAAATCAGGGGGGTGGTTCCTGCATCCCCTTGGTCTGAAAAAGCAGTACCTGCATCTGAAGTTGCATGTTGGTGTGAGGACGGTTATTATGTCGCTTACAGATATGTGTGATAGCTGGATGTCTTTCACCCCTGGATGGTGTCTTTATGTCTGTGTTGTCTGGTGATATGTCTGATGGCTGGATACATTTTTGCCTCGAAATGCAGGGATATTCTTTGCATGGTATATATGTGGCGCTCAATTTTTGCACCTTTAGAATCACATCTGCTTCCGCAGTCCCACCTCAGAGCAGGATCACCTTAAGCTTGATGTTTAATACGCTGATGACAGGTATATGATTTCTACAGATCCGCCCTTTCCTCTTTGAACACCCTCAGGGACCTTGAAAGTGCTGTTGATTCTGCCATGGATGCTCCTATAAGGATCGCCAGTAATATTTCATCACCACCTGCGTCCAGGCGTTTTGCAGCCTTAATATGTGTTTTAAGACAGTGTTCAGATCCAAGGGCTGCTGCAGCTCCAACCCCTATAAGCTCCTTTGTAACCAGTGGGAGCGCATCATTAGATAGAATCTTCTCCATTTTGTCATAATATGCTTCCAGGACCTCTGGCTCGTCCTCCAGGACTTTAAATATCTCTGGTATAAAACCAAAAAATTCCTCGATCTTTTCTAATATTTCCTCCATTCCTTAACCCCCATACACCCATATATTGGTGGATATAGGATATAAAATCAGGTCTTCTAGGAAAAATCCTGCTTTAGACCTGGCCCCTTCCAGTCAAAAAAACCATATCGGGACCCTAAAATCACTGAAAAAATTCTGTTTGACATGGGAGGGTATCTAAACCCGGCGGTGTAGAAAAATAGGCCTTAAATCGATTATTCTATTTTTTTCTGCCCTGGGGACTGCATACCATGATATGACATTATCATTCCAGACCATACCTGAAGAAGAGTGTATGGTTCATGGTTTTATCTTCGTCATAGACACATATAACGAAGTTAATCCCTGATGCAGAAATACTCTGAGATCTCAGCATCACCCAGTCTGTGTTCCACCCAGACCTCACATTCACTGCAGAGGCATTCCTCATGTGGGTCTATGTCGGTGCATATGGCTCTCCCTGTGGAGCAGTACACACCGGGTACACGGTCCGTGTCCATTCGCATGGCACTGTCAAGGTCCTGCTGGGTTATGAGGAGCATTATCCTCTTCTTATCAGCCACACACCGGCTCTTCCTCTGAACGGGACAGTCGAGGCAGAGGCACCTCCTGATGTTTTCCATGCTGAAGTCAACCTCCATAACATCACCATACTAGTATATGTGGCTGCCCACTTTTCACCTTTGCCCTAAAAAATTTCAATGAATAATCATGATAAACTGAAGATTTTCCAGAAAAATACCACTATTTAAAACTTTTGTCTTGTGATATTTAGAAACTGATATTAATGTAGTTTACCTACTTAATATTGGTGGAATGTAATTATCCAGATGGATCATTTCCACCGAAGGTGATCTAATGGTTGAGTTATACGAAAAAATGGTAAAAGAGGCCATGATGGCCCAGAAAGCCGATGTCGAAACCATAAAAAAGAATAGGGGAAAGGAATTTAAAATAAAGGATACAAAGGCCTACCTGGATGTGGTGCAGGAGATGGAGCCCGTCGGAGACCAGAGCGAGGCTGTGATAAACCTGCACAGGGACTCAGTGAAGGCCCACTATGAGATACTTGACAGCCTGACAGACACCATAAGACCAGAGGACGACCCATTCGTGGAACACTACCAGACACCTGTGGTCCTTGAAATACTCCGGGATGAGGACAGCGAATTTGAAAAGAGCCTCCAGGCATTCATAGATGCCATAGAAAAGTCTGAGGCACTTATAGGAAAAGAGGCAATAAGAAGGTACGGTGGATTCTACGGCCCAACATGTGTGGTTGACTTTGCCCTCATGCCTGGCAGCACGAGCAACGTGGTGAACAGGATTCTCAGCAAGACAGACATCCCCGAAATGCACAAACAGGCAATACTATCAGCAAAATCATGGGGTATGAACACTTCCTACGGTATAGGGGAGGTATTTGCAAACGAACTTGAGAGGGGGGCGACCGCCGCAGAGGCAGCCCAGAAGGAAATCGAAATGGTGAAATACATCTATGAGGAGCCAGTGGAGGCCCAGGCAAAACTCATGGACGACCATGGTCATGAATCCTTTGATGTAAGGGAGTACATGTCCCGCTACAGGAAGGAGATGGAGGCAACCGTCAGGGCAGCCATGGATGATGGGGTGCACTACGGCAACATACTCACTGTACCAGCATACTGTGTTGGTGACATATCACATCACATAGCCCAGTCCACCTACAACATGTGCAAGGATGATGTGGTAATGGCCATAATAGAGGCAACCACCGAGGTCATGGACAGCACCCTCAACAGCGCGGTGTCATCATTTAAGAGTGAATATGATGTCCTTAGCCTTGCAACAGGCTCATCTGCATGCGCTGTCGAGTACATACTCGAACTTGATGGCTTCAATGCAATAGGTGTTGTTGACCTCCTCACAAAGAGGTTCCACAACTATGTACAGCTCTACCCCACAAGGGGCGCCGCAGCCGAACTCCACAACAGCGACTTCATGGACATGATATACCGTGGATGGACACACATCGACAGGGCAAGGAGGATGCTTAACGGAAAAGAAGGGCCACTTGAACCCATGGTCGGAGACTACAAGGTTGATCTCTCACCGATACACGAAAATGAAGTCATAATGAACCCACAGCGCTACACATACCCGGCATGTGCAATAACAGTGAGGTTCTCAGCCCTCATGAGACTTGCTGACTACCCATGCCTCCTTACAAGTGAACCGGTCACCGCAACCCTGATGACCAACATAATCGCACTCCACAAGGAGAGCGCTGCATCACCTGCAAGGACATGTAAGAACTGCGCAGCAGCAGCCCTAATTGACTTCAGACACAACCACTGCCAGTGGAGAGAAGCTGTATAGCTTCACCAATCCATCCATTTTTTTGGTGATCATATGAAATGTTATGTCTGCGCCGAGCAGGGCAAGGACACCGATGCGGTTGCAATATGTATAGTCTGCGGGATGGGGCTCTGCACCGAGCACGCCATAAGGGAGGAAACCGAGATCTGGAGTGGAGGCTACCCCTTCCCAGCAGAGAAGGTTAAGGGTACGCTGCCAAGGATACTCTGTCCCTACTGCTACAATGTCATGAAGGAGGATTAGGATGGTATCCCTTACAAAGAGGTGTATCGCTGAGTTTATAGGCACATTTTTTTTGGTGTTCTTCGGTGCCGGATCAGCCGCCATAACCCTGATGATAGCATCTGGGGGCACAGCTCCAAACCCATTTAACATTGGTATAGGTCTCCTGGGTGGCCTTGGCGACTGGGTTGCCATAGGTCTCGCATTCGGTTTTGCAATAGCGGCAAGCATATACGCACTGGGAAACATTTCTGGGTGCCATATAAACCCTGCTGTGACAATAGGGCTCTGGTCTGTTAAGAAGTTTCCTGGACGGGACGTTGTACCCTATATCATTGCACAGCTCCTAGGGGCAGCCTTCGGGAGTTTCATATTCCTCCAGTGTGCGGGTATAACTGCAGCCACCATAGGTGGACTGGGGGCCACAGCACCCTTCCCGGGGATCGGCTACTGGCAGGCAATGCTTGCAGAGGCTGTTGGGACATTCCTTCTTATGATCACGGCCATGGGTATAGCCGTCGATGAGAGGGCCCCGAAGGGATTTGCTGGGATCGTAATCGGCCTCACAGTTGCAGGTATCATTACCACATTGGGTAACATAAGCGGAAGCTCACTGAACCCTGCACGTACCTTTGGCCCATACCTCAACGACATGATCTTCGCTGGCACCAACCTCTGGAACTACTTCCCGATCTACGTCATAGGACCTGTTGTGGGAGCTGTCCTTGCAGCCCTCACCTACCAGTACCTCACATCTGAATAGAATTCAGATATTTAATTTAATTTTTTTGAGGTTCTTTTTTGTTTCAGATATTTTGTTCTTTAGAGGTTCTTCTTCATTGTTTCAAGCTGTTCACTTCTTCCCTTAAGGTTAGTTGACAGGAGAAAGATTGAGACTGCGACTGCAACCAGGAAGAGGAATGAGAACCTGTAACCCATTATCCCTCCCCCCATGGATCCTATTATACCCCCGATCAGCGCGCCCCCAACAAGCTGCCCGGCACTGGATACTATGTTTATGAGGGCCTGTCCAGAGGCCCTTTTTTCTGGGGGAGTTTCCGATAGCATTATGTACCTGAGGGGGGACCCTATAACGGTTATGAGTCCAAGGGCCATGAGTATCTCAGCCAGTATGAAGAGGGGGGCGGTTGATGAGAGCAGGGCCATGATGATGCACCCGGCCATGAGGATAATGCTCCCTGAGACCATCACAGTCCTTGAACCAACCCTGTCAAGCAGAACACCGACCAGGGGAGCTGAGAGGGCCATTGTGGTTACAAATGGGAGGAGACTGAAGCTGGCCATTGACTCTGAGAGTGAAAGGGCGATGAGGGCGTAGCTGGGTATGAATACAATTGCGGACTGGGAGAGACCGTTACCAGCAGATATGGCGGTCGCAATCCGTACCTCACGGCTGCCCAGGAGGTCAACCTCTACAACAGGGTCATCTGCAGCCCTTTCAACCCGCCATAGAAGGGGTGTGAGTGCAGCTGCAATTATGAGAGGAAAAAGGACAATGGGCCTCATTAAACTCCCGGCGATGTCCGTGGTATTGATCTGGTTTATCCCGACTGCAAGGGATGCCACAGTGATTGCGAGAAGGATGGTACCCATGGCATCAAATTTCCCATCATCCCCTTTAACTGTAACTGGGAGTATAAGGAATCCAGTGACAACTATTATCGCTGCGATGGGGATGTTTATGAGGAAGAGCCACTGCCAGCCATAGGGGAGTATGAAACCAGCAAGGATTGGTCCCGCTATGGATGAGAAACCAAAGACGGATCCTATGATGCCCAGGGCCTTTCCACGGCTTTCAGGGGGGAATGTGTCCCCTATGAATGCACTTGCAACAGGGAATATTCCCCCTGCACCGAAGCCCTGTATGGACCTCCCAAGTATGAGGAGGGGGTATGATGGTGACATGGCAGTTATAACCGACCCTGCAGCAAACAGGAGGATGTCAAGTATGTAGATGTCCCTGCGCCCGTACCTGTCTGAGAGCTTCGCCATGAGGGGTGTTCCAAGCATGAAGAAGAGTATGTAGGATATGAATGTCCATGATGCAAGGCGGGGATCCACCCTGAAGTAGTCCTCTATAGCGGGAAGTGCCGGGCCAATGATTCCTATGTCGAGGGCCCCCATGAAGACCCCTATAAAGAGTAGAATCAGTATCCTGTTTCTGTGTCCTGTCTCGATCATATGATCATATCTGTCATTATTTTATAAGTCTGTTCTCTGTTGATTAAGGGGTTTCTCCAGGGCTGCCCCTTTCATGCACTTTAAATCTGATCCAGAGCAGGTTTTTATTTCAATAAAAAAATATAAAAAGTGTTTTTTCACTGGTTTATGAGTTTCAGTCCTGTTATATCTGATTAAAAAAATATAAAAAGTGTTTTTTCACTGGTTTATGAGTTTCAGTCCTGTTATATCTGATTAAAAAAATATAAAAAGTGTTTTTTCACTGGTTTATGAGTTTCAGTCCTGTTATATCTGCTGTGTTGGTGTCCAGGGCCCTGAGATCCTCAGGGTTGAACTTACGTATATCGTCGTGTCCTGCAAGCTGGGCCAGCATCTTGGCCTCTTCGGTCATGGACTTTATGTAATTTGCGACCCTTCTTGCTGCAAGGTCCACGTCCATCCTCTCCCTCAGTACGGGGTCCTGTGTGGCGACACCAACAGGGCACTTGCCTGTGTAGCACATGCGGCAGGCACGGCATCCCATTGCAATCATTGCACCGGTCCCGATGTAAACTGCATCGGCTCCCATGGCCATGGCCTTGGCCACATCGGCCCCGCTGCGGATACCCCCTGTTATTATGAGGTCAACCTCGTCCTTCAGCCCTATATCATTGAGACCGTTAACTGCCTGCACGAGTGCTGCCAGGGTTGGCACCCCTGTATGTTCTATCACAACCTCAGGGGCTGCGCCTGTTCCACCCTCCATTCCATCCACTGAGATAACGTCTGCGCCGGCCTCCGCCGCGATCTGCACGTCCTCATATACGCGTCCGGGTCCAAGTTTAACGACTATGGGCACCCTCCAGTCTGTGACCTCCCTGAGGAGTTCTATGTGCTTTGCAAGGTCACCCTCCCTTGTGGCGTCAAGGAAGCGTGCAGGGCTGAGGGCGTCGGTACCCTCGGGTATTCCACGAATCTTTGCGACCTCCGGGCTCACCTTCTCTGCCAGGAGGTGTCCACCCATACCAGGCTTTGCACCCTGCCCTATCTTGACCTCGATTGCATCGGCCACGTTCAGGTAATCTGAGGATACACCGAACCTTCCACTTGAGTACTGTACCATGAGGTTATCTGCGAGCTCCCTCTCCTCAGGGAGCATTCCACCCTCACCTGTGTTGGCGCAGGATCCCACCATGGATGATCCCTTGGCCATTGCCAGTTTGCTCTCCTTGCTTAGGGCACCGAAGGACATACCTGCAATGAGTACAGGGGTCTGTAGTACCAGTGGTTCCTCTGCAAACCTGTCACCGAGGACCACGCTGGTGTTGCATGGTTCCCTGTACTTGTCGACAGGTGGTATGGATGCCTGGGCAGGGAGTATGATTATGTCATCAAAGTTTGGCAGCCTCCTCTCTGTACCGAATCCCCTGAGGACGTACTTACCAGCCTTTGATGTGTACCTTATATCTGCGATTGTCCGGGGGTCCCATATGCTGCCTGCACCTGTTGGTATGAGGACAGGGCATGCTGCAAGGCATGAACCACACATTATGCACTTGGTCTTATCTATCTCTGCATGGTCCTCGACTATCTTTATGGCATCTGTCGGGCAGACGATTTCGCAGGTGCCGCAGAATACGCAGAGCCCCTGGGTTACTGCTGCAAGGTCTGATGATGGAGATGCTGGTGTTATTGAGCCGGTACCTGGATTTTTGATCTCAAAGCCCCTCTGGATGTCATTAACGTATTCCATGACATCGAGGGCCTCGAGGCATCCCTGCTCACAGGCAGCCACACAGGCTGGCGTGTCTCCTACCTTTTCAATGCACTGCTGGTCGCATTTCACCATGCCCTCATCGGTGTAGGTTATGGCGCCGATGGGGCACATGAGCATGCATAGCTTGCAGCCGACGCATGACTCCTGATCTATCTTGACTGCGCCGTTCTCCTTTTTAATTGCGTCCCTGAAGCAGCCCCTTGCACAAGAGGGGTCCACGCACTGCTGACAGACTATGGCATGGTAGCCGGTGTCCATCTTGTTGAGGAAAATCGCACTCCTTCCAAGGACAGATTCACATGCCTCCACGCACTTGTTACAGCCATCACATTTTTCAGGTTCTGTTAAGAGTATCTGTACCATATGGATCACCTAGCCGTAGAATGGACGTATCTCCTTTCTCTGTATTTTCTTGAATTCATCTGGAGATGCTTCTATTGAGTACTGCTCGAAGAGGGCTGATAGCTTCCTTATATCTGATTCATCCATTTCAACGATCCTGGTGTTGGTACCGCTATCGAAGTCACCTCCGATGTATATGTTGCCTCCTATTATCCAGTCCCCGGTGTCCTCTCCGCTGTTTCCTGTTATTATGAGGTCACCGCTCAGCATGTAGAGTCCTGCAAGGTCGCCGATGTCTCCGTCTATGATTATGATGCCTCCCTTGTTCAGCTGGCCGATACCGTTACCTGCATCCCCATGGACAACTATGGTGCCATTGTAGGTTCCAAAACCCACGCCATCGTCTGCATCCCCATGGACAATTATCTCCCCGGCTGTCATGTTGTTCCCGACGTATCTCCCGGTTTTGCCGTTTATCTCTATCATGGGGCCATGTTGAGGGCGCCTATGAAGTCCCCGAATTTACCATTCAGGACAAATTCAGCTTCCTCCCGGATTCCAACTACAATGGAGTCAAGCTCGGCGCTGCTTTCTATTTCGAAGCGCCTGATTTCCTTGCTGAGCCCATCCTTTATCTTTCTGTTGATGTCCCTTGTTGTGAGGTCATCACCCGCAATTTTCATTTCCTGAACAGTCATCTAACATCCCCTGTTTTAGCATGTTTTTTAATGAACAATTTTCCTTGCTGTAATTTAAGGGTTCCCATTTCTGGAAAACCCGGATAGATAATTATATATATTAATGAGAATATTCTACTATTATATGAGAATTGTAAATGTGTGATATCATGAAGACCCTTGTGAGCAACCTGCGGGGAAGGTGCCTTTTTGATGTGGCGATGAAGACCCAGATCGATGGACTTATATCCATCCAGACAGGGGAAGTCAATGACTCGGGCCTTGAAAAATTCGTTAAGGGAGGAATAGTCAGAATTGACACCCAGGATCCCATTGAGGCGGCTAGAAGGATATCTGAAGTCATAAGGGGTGCCAGAAAGCATGGGGAAGTTTACGTGGCCTCTGATGGAGAGGAACTTGGGGGCATACTCTCATTCATGGCCCACAGGGAGGGTGTGGATGCCATCTACACGTGCTTCGGTGAATCAGCAGTGAGGATACCGCCCCTTAAAATGGATATCTCTGATACCAAGCTCAGGATACTGGAGGTACTTGAGGAGGAGAGTCTCAACGCGGTTCTGATCTCAAGGAAAGTGGGGATTTCAAGGGCGATGGTCTACAAGCACCTCTCAGCCCTGATGGATATGGGTCTGGTAAAGCAGTCCCAGATGTTTGACAGGTACTCCATAACCAGGGCAGGTAAGCTTGTGATAATCTAGTCTTTCCAGAATTCACCATAAAAAAGGTTTAATAACTTAAAAAGGGTTATTCCATGGGGTATCCGACCCTCAACCGGTACGATGCCCTTTCACTTATAAGGACCGTGCCGGGTACAAAGAAATCATCAAACTCCTCAACCTTCCTCTTCATGCACGGCTTCAACTCGTCCTTGTTTTCATAGGAGGCGCATTCATCCTTCTCCAGAACACCCTTCCTCACAAGTTCAATGTACCTCATCTTCAGTGTTTCATCATCAAGCACACCCATCATAATCACCAATATCTACTATGACGCCCCATAATATATATTTTTTGTATCTCTACCCCAATAGGGTATAAGTATTTATACTACTTACCACTATACTATATACAATGTTCAGAAAACCATTTTCATACACTCAATATGGAAAAACATTCAAGGGGCCTGAAATGATCAGAAAGTCTTTAAATTACTCCGGGATCGATAAGGAATACTCCTTAATATTAAGAACCGCTGTTGAACACCTTAGAACCGTAGGATATGATTTAAAGATAAATAACGGCAAAAAGAAGTTAAGACCAGGAACTTTAAAGGGTTTTGTCCCGGATATCCGTGCATCCAATGACTCAGATGTGATCCTGGTTGATATAGCATGCGATACCCCTGATATAAGGAAATGGAGAAGATTTGCATATACCGATGGTGTGAGACTATGGATCATCGCACCATGGAGTTCTGTGGACTCTGTGAAAACATGTGTTGAGGCCTTCTCCATACCCGCAGAGGTCTACTCCTGTAACGGCACAATGAAGCTGAAGCGTGTCTTATAATTTTTTACTCATGTTAAACCATATCATGGATTTGAAGACGCAAAGATTTTATATAGGCTCCTCCAATTAGATTATGGAACTACTCTATGAGGTTAAAATGCGAGCCATTGTTGTAATTCTGATTCTGATTCTCTCAGTCCTGCAGGTTCAGGGCGCATCTGCATGGTCAGTCAAGAACCATCATGACATTGCAGAGAAGGTATACAGTGAAATGCCCCCCGACGTCAGGGACAGGATGAACCTTGATGAAATGAAGAATGGGGCTGATGATCCTGACACGGTATTCCTTGACTTTAGGTACCATGTTTATCCATACAATCTTGAAAAGGCTAATTTCTGGTTGAATCAGGGGAAATTAAGTTACGATGCAGGTAACTACCGTTATGCAAGTTACTGTTATGGGGTTGCAAGCCACTACATCTCCGATGGCATCTGCGGCCCCCACACATCCTCTGGATCCAGCAGATACCTCCACACACTCTACGAGATAAGGGCGATACTCCTTGAACCCCACATGGTTGCCGTGGACGGTGACCAGTCACTGGAGGCAGAGGGGCTCTGGAGGGCCTGGGTAATGGATGGTGACGACTCCCACATCTCGGAGGCCCTTGACCTGGCCTGCAGTGTATCATACCAGCAGATCATGAGTTCTATTGAGTCCTGAGCCATTAATTTTCGGACGGAAATGGTTATCTTCACTGGATCCCTGCAGATGAACAGCACACCTAACCAAAGTTGAGGATATCCGGTTCCCTGAATGGTGTGTTATTACTAAGGTTGAGGATGTTCCCTGAATGGTGTTATCACTATGATCATTAAGGCTTTTGCGATGTGCTCCAGCAGAAGCCTCCCTGGAGGAACATTCCGGGACCCTGCGATGTGGAAACTGAGAACCGTAAGGAGAGGAAGACCCCATATAATGGATGCGGTAACATCCAGTGTTAAATCGAGAATAAGAAGAGGAAGAAAGGTTAGAGCAAATAAAAATTTACTCATGAAGGTTACAGGGTGGATTCCCAGATCTCCCCCTCTGTGTGAACATTCTCTGCTTCCTCAGAAATGTGTATACCCATCGTATCTGATAGGGCATCAGCTATTGCTTGTAAGGATCCCCAATAACAGCAATTCTTGAATGGGTACCTTAATGCAGTCCAAACATGAGGCCGAGGGTGGTTATTATGGCTGAGGTGAGACCAAAGCTCAGCCCTGTTTTCAGAGAAAGTTTCTTAATCTTCCGGTAATTCACTACTTCATCATTATATCAAGGACACCCGGCTTTTTACTCTTTTTATTACCCCCAAGGATTCCGGATTCAAGGAATTCCCTGTTGGCCCTCCTGTTGATTTCGCTGAAGATCATCCTGTAGGCCTCGCACTGGTGGTCAACACCGTCTATCTCCATCACACCATCCCTGATGGTGATTGCATTATAGGGGCACCCCCCTAGACAGAACCTGTAGAAGTCACAGTCACAGCATTCATCGTCAACAACTTCCCTCCATTCATAGAGCCTTCTGAGGGATTCACTCTCCTCAAGATCCTCCATCGAAGGCCTATCAGCCACATTACCCATTACGTAGTCCTTCATACCAACGAAGCGGTAGCAGGGGTATATATCACCATGGGGGTCAACTGCGAAGGTGTTGCCCACACAATCAGCGTGTGTACATACAACCCCCCGCCTGAGGAATGCGCTCTTTGCAAAGTGGTCTATGTTCTGTATCTCTATCTCACCGAAGTGCTCGAGGTACCTGTCAAGGAGGTACAGGAGCAGTTCACCGTACTCCTCTGAGGTTATGGCCCACTCCTCGGGGTCTGAACTCTTCAGGGATGGCAGGGCCGGGTGCAGCTTCAGGTTCATACCGTTCTGCAGGAAGAAGTTGAATATCTCTTCCTTCCTCTTTATGGAATAGGATGTGAAGGTGCTTATGAAGCTCACACGCAATCCATGCTTCCTTGCTATCTCATACCCCCTCATGGTCCTATCAAAGTAACCGTCACCCCTCTGGTAATCGTTTATCTCCCTCGGACCATCGAGGCTTGAACCTACGGGTATGCTGTACTCTGCGAAGAGTTCCGCCAGTTCATCTGTCATTAACCAGAGGTTTGTCTGGATGGCGAAGGCGGGCCTGAGGAAGGACAGCTTCTCAGATATTAGCTTGAGGGCCTCACTGTAGAACTCGTATCCTGCAAGCAGAGGTTCTCCTCCATGGAATGTGAAGGTTGCAGGTTCATCCCTGAATTCCATGAGCCAGGAGACCATCTCCCTCACGGTTTTCATGTCCATAAGCCTGGAGTCCCTGTCAACGCCCCAGCAGTAGCTGCAGTCTGAGGGGCAGTCCATGGAGGGTATTATCATGACATGGAATGCCATAAAACCACCTAATCTGCGGTCTCAAATACGTGGCCGCATTTCTCACAGACTATCTCCTTCATGGATGTCCTTGACTTGTGTTCATCCATGAATCTCCTCTTAACAACCTTGTCTCTGCAGCCACATACAGGGCACTCCTTTAAAAATTCCTCCATCTTCATGTCTAGACCTCTATTATCTCCTCAACAACATACTTGCCGCCACAGGGGCACTCCTCTATCCTGTCACCAATGTGGTAGGGAGTGGTTTTACCCTCCACCTCCAGGGTTCTCTTTGCCCTGCAGAGGTCACAGTATGCATTCACTATCCACATCATGTAAGATAGATATATGATGGTATCCTATATAGATTGTCATGGGGAGATTCCCATTTTCACTGAGCGGGATCAATAAAATAGTGGGGGGTCAGTTCTGACTGAGAGTCCTGAATATACGGTTGAATTGAAGGATGGTAAATTTGAGATAAGAAGGTACCATGGATATATACTGGCACAGGTTGATGTTGAGGCCAGTTTCAGGGATGCCATGATCATAGGCTTCTCTATCCTGGCAAACTACATATTTGGGGGAAACCGGCGTAAGGAGGAGATCCCTATGACATCACCGGTAACCGGTGTTAACCTTGACTCATCTGAGAGGATACCAATGACGGTCCCGGTTACAGAGGAGGTTCCTGATGATGCTGAACCAGGCAAATACAGGATCTCCTTTACAATGCCCTCTTCATACACACTTGAAACTCTCCCGGAGCCACTCGATGATAGGATTAAATTTCGTGAAGAGAATGATCAACGTTTCGCAGCCTACAGCTTCTCCGGGAGGGTTAACAGTGAGATGGCGACTGAAAGGATAGCTGAACTTAAGGAATGGCTTGAAAGGAATTCAATCGAATCAAAATCAAACTTCATAATAGCACAGTACAATCACCCGGCTGTCCCGGGCTTTTTAAGGAAAAATGAGATTCTTGTGAAGATAGATTGAATTTTTCTGATGTGATCTGATGGGGGAAATCGAGAGGAACCGTTACTTCCTCAGGGATAGCATAAGGAAGAGGGTGGATTTTTCAAAAACGCCCCAGAGCATGGGAGTTGAGGCCCCGCCCTTTGAGAAGCCATGGCCGCCTGACTCAGAGCGGATTAACCTTCCAGTGAGGGACTGGGCAGAGTTCGTTGATGTAAACATTGTAACATGCATAAGAAACCGTATGAGTCGCAGGAGCTACCTGAACACTCCACTTGGCCTTGATGAACTTTCATTCCTTCTATGGGCCACCCAGGGCATACGGATGGTTGCAGGCGGCTCCGCATTCAGGAATGTGCCATCTGCGGGATGCAGGCACACCTTTGAGACCTACCTTGCGGTCTTCAATGTTGAGGGTCTTGACACTGGACTCTACAGGTACATACCCTCAACCCACCAGGTGCTGGTCGAGTACCGTGATGAGGACCTCCCCGAGAGGATCATAGAGGCCACCTTTAACCAGAGTTTCACAGGAAATTCTGCGGTGACCTTCATCTGGACAACGATCCCCTACCGGATGGAGTGGAGGTATGGCCTTGCAGCCCACAGGGTGATCCTCATCGACGCTGGACACGTCTGCCAGAACCTCTACCTTGCATGTGAGGCCATAGGGGCGGGTACATGTGGGGTGGCAGCCTATGACCAGGAATACCTTGACGAGGTCCTCGGCGTTGATGGTGTGGATGAATTCGCAGTTTACCTGGCCCCTGTGGGTAAGATCCGGTAAAAAAAATAAGGGTGTATGGGGTCAGCGATTCTAGACCTTAACTGATGATGGTAGCTGCATAGTTCTCTTTGAGGTATGGGTCCTCGTAATTTTTGAGTATATCCTCAGCAGATCCATGTACCCTATTATTTTACCCCTGAACCTGACGTAACTTGGTGCTTTGAGGTATCTTCTCATGTAACTGTTAATATCCGCTGCCAGGGTCCTGTATTCCTTCATGGAAATGTATCCATGGAATGTGCTCCTCGCAATGGTCTTTGATGGGCCACTGACCCTGATGGGCCTTATGGGGCCGTTCATGTAGTCGGTTGCCATTAGAAGGAAGTTGGCTGGACTGTAACCTGAGTAGCTACCTTTAAGTTTTTTCCCCTTCATTATGTCCCTGTAAATTTCAGCTGCAGCATAAGCCATCCTTGCAGGGTCAATGCTGTGGTAGGCTATGAGTTTGCTGTTATAGAACCTGCCTTCCCTCTGAAGCATCTCTGGTGTTTCATTGACCATTCTAATGATTTCTGATGCGATGAAGCGACACTTCTCCTCCCAGGATCTATCTGCACAGTCGACGTTTGGCTGTATTACTCTCACACCGGCTGATGTAAGGAACCTGTAGGGGGAGATTATACCTGCAAAGTATTTGTTTGAGAAGTTATCATCCCATGCTCTCCTGAGGACTGCGGTCTTTTTGAGGTCAAGGCTGCCTGTGTTAACGAAGATTACGCCCTTGCATGTTGTTGCAGCCATTCTGGCAACTTCCATCATGGCTCCAGGGCAGGATGCTGCGAGGTAAACTGCAACGCCACCCTCAGGCGCGCACTTAACAGCACGATAACCTTCCCCGGGCTTTGGGGCCAGGGGGTCAACTGTAACATTGTGCTCGCTCTCATTCTCAATGCAGCTCTTGATGAGATTCAGACTCTCAGTGTCAGCGGAGCAGTTTCCTGATATGCAGTCAGAGGTCAGGAATATATCTACTGCTGCAGCGTCACTGACATTCAATGAAAGGGTAAGGAGCACTGCACTCAGAAGAATAATTCTATTTAATTGCAAGTTACCACCTTGTTAATAATTTTTTTCCCCTATTTAAGTAATTTTCCGGGAAGATTTATATAACATGAGACTCTACATTTTACTCCCGGTTTTTTCTTCATGTGATCTTTAAGGTGATAATTTGGTTCCTGAGATAAAACAGAAGTGTCTAATATGTGGAAGGCCATGGGTGGATGGAAGGGATACCTGTCCATACTGTGGCAGTAAAAATAAGACTGCGAGCCTAGACCCCGCAGATGACCTTGAACTCCTCAGGTCCCTTAACAGCATTCTTAGAAGGGAGAGGGTTTCTGAATAACCCAATTATTTTTTAATATACTTTGAATGGTTTAATTCATTTTAATTTTCTATTTCATAAAATGAAAAAATAAGGCAATTATTCTATGTACTGTTTGACGTTTTCCCTCACTATGGCTGAAGCACCGAAGCCCTTTATTTCCTCCAGCATTTCAGGGAACCGGCTCTTATCTATGAGGACGTTTACCTGTGAGAACTCCCTTCCACTCACCACCGTTGGTTCATCTGAACAGTACTTCATCTTCACCAGGAACTCAACCACATCATCTGCACGGTGGTTGGCTATGTTGAATTTCACATCAAAGTAGTTTCTTGCCTTGGTGGCACCGTAAAGCTGCTTGAATATCATTTCAGCCTTCTCAAGTTTCTCACCGGTGCAGGATGGACCAGCGTAGAGGCCTGCACTTGATTCCATTATGGTGTCAATTATTTTAAGGCCGGCCTTCCTGAGGCTGCTTCCAGTCTGTGTGTTGTCCACTATGAGGTCGGCGCCCTTGGCGATGTATACCTCTGTGGCTCCATCAGAGTTTATTATCTGGACCATCTCATTGTCACCATCACGCAGTCCCCTTATCTGGACCACTGGTTTGCTGTCCCCGAAGAGTTCCCTGTAGCCAGGGTTCTTCATGAAGAAGTCCCTTGTGAGGTTAGGGTACTCTGTGAAGCACAGTACTGGTTTTTTTCTTTCTGAATTTTTGAGGAAGAAGTCCTCAAGGGAGCTGTAGGGGTCCTCCTGGGGTACTGCGACTATCAGCCTTGTCTGACCATAATCAAGGTCCCCTATCTTCTTTATAGATCCATCGCCGCTGTTTATGGATTCCTCACGGACCCAGTCCTCTCCTATTATGGCTATATCGAGCATCCCACGGTTCAGTTCAACGGGTGCGCTCTGGGGCCTTGTCAGGTATGCCTTTATTTCAGGGTCATTTGTTATCTCTATCTCATTCTCTTCACGGCCAGGTTCGTATCCCTTAACCTCATAACCTGCGTCCCTGAAGAGTCTGTAGGTGTTTCCACGGTTAACATTATTCAAACTACCCTTAGGTAATCCAAGAACTATCTTCATAGCTTTCACCTCAAGATATTGGTTGATCCTTAAATATCTTTGCAGAGCCCTACCATTTTTCCCTGTGCACCCTTTCCGGGTCAAAGAGGTCCCTTGCACCCGGTTTCTCGGCGGGGTAGCCAATGGGTATCACTGAGAATGGGATAACATGTTCCGGGATATTGAAGAGTCTCCTTATACCCTCAACACGGTCTTCGAGGGGGTAGACCCCGGTCCACACCGCACCCAGACCCAGGGAGTGGGCTGCAAGGAGTATGTTCTGTGATGCAATGGAGCAGTCCTGCACCCAGAATCCAGGGAACTTTTCCAGACTGCTATCGCAGCATACGATGATTGCGACGGGAGCATCCTTCACCATCGCCCCGTAGGGGTGGACCTCGGGTATCTTCTCAAGCATCTCCCTGTTCTTCACGACTATGAAGTGCCATGGCCTCTGGTCGACGGCTGAGGGACCGCACATACCAGCATCCAGTATCTTCTCTATCAGCTCCTCTGGAACATCCTTATCCTGGTACTTCCTTATGCTTCGCCTTGTTTTGATTGCTTCGAGGACATCCATTTTACTCACCTTACAGTCTATATTGACCGTGACCTTTATATGTTGGGAGGCCCATAATGGTTTTATAGAATACGAACGAGTGGTTGTATGAAGGTTGAGGATCTAAAAAAACCATGCCCGGAATGCGGAGAGGTTGATAAGGACGTTTCAACAGTGCGAAATCCCCAGAACCTGGATAAACTCAGGGAAGCAGGCATCCCTGAGGACCAGAAGATAGTGGGGGCAATAAAATGCAGCCGATGCGGATATGTCTTTGAATACTGTGAGGGAGGGAGCTGTAAAATAGAGGTCAAAAAAATTTCAATTGATTGATATACTCAGATGCCCCTCACAAATTTAATTAGCCCCCCTAAAGGGGAATCCTCTTTATTCTCTTCCATTTTAAGTTTCATAATGAAGTCTGAGAGCCAGTCTGCTAGTCTATACCTGCTGAGGTCTGATGGTTCAACCCATGCGAAGCCCTCGTGTTCACCGCTGAGCTTCACGCTGCCCTCTGCTCTGCACCTGATTATGATATGAACCGCATTTATAACTGGAAATTTCTGTTCAACAACACCCATAACATCTCCAGGGATAATTTCAAGGTTTGTTTCCTCTTTAACTTCCCTCTTAAGGGCCTCCTCCAGTGATTCTCCGGTACCAATCTTTCCACCTGGAAGTTCCCATCTTGAGGCGTTGGTCTTTGAGTCAGCGGCCCTCTTGATCAGGAGGACCCTACCATCATCGTCTTCAATGAAGGCCCTGACAGCAAGGATATAAACACTTCCAACCATAAGCATTCCCCATCTATGATTGGGGCAATGGACATATAAAATAAAGCATTGACAGTGAAGTTCAGATTATTGCTATTTCTGTTTTTATGGATTTGTTTGAGGTTTTTTCGGGTTTTTTGTCGGTTCCGATTACTGCTTCCAGTCTGTGAATTTGATGGAGATTCGTGTACCACCGTTAGATTCAATTTTTAAGTCCCCGTTGATCTGCTCTGACAGGCTCCTGACCAGCTGCATCCCGAGGGTTGAAGCACCCTCAGGGTCAAAGTCTTCTGGAAGTCCCACGCCGTTATCAGCTATCTCAAGGAGGTACTCACCATTCATCCTTTTAAAGGAGGCTCTTATGGTGCCACTCTGGCCATGGGGGAAGCCGTGCTTGATGGCATTGGTGAAGACCTCATTCACTATGAGGGCAAGCGGTACAACGATGTTCACATCCAGTTCCGCATCATCTATGTCTGTTTCAAGACCTATGTGTGAAGTGTCCTGGATGAATGAGTAGTAAAGGTCCCTTAAAAGGCCCCTGAGATATTCCCCGAAATCAACTCTCCTGTGTTTTCCGGAGGTGTAGAGTCTCTCATGGAGCATGGCCATTGCTCTGGCCTTTGACTGGGCTTCATTAAAGAGCGTCAGGTCGTCCCGGTCCTTCACATACCTTGACTGGAGGTTAAGGATACTTGAGATTATCATGAGGTTGTTCTTGACCCTGTGGTTTATTTCCCGCAGCAGCATCTCCTTCTCCTCAAGGGCCCGCTGGAGTTCCAGGTTCTTCTTCAGAAGTTCTCTCTGGGCTGAGGATAACTCATTGTTTAACCTTGTAAGTTCATTGAAGAGTTCTTTTTCGACTTCAGTATGCTCAGGAAGCTCTATTTCGGGTTCTGGGGACATGTATTCTTCTGCAAGGTGATATATATTTATCATATCCTCCCTTGATGGTGAACCAACAACGTAAATCCTGTCAGAATTGAGGAATCCTGAGAAGTGATAGGTTTTAAGATCCCGCAGGTTCATCTCCCAGTTATATGCAGCCCCCTTCTCCAGTATCCTGTCAAGAAAATTTGAAGCCTTCTCCCGGCTGCCATGATCCATGAGACTGGCAAAGGATCCTATACCATGGGGGATGTCAGTGCCATAGCATGTTACCTTCTCTATGGTTCCATCCCTCTTCAGGATCAGGAAAACGCCTTCAATTTCATTTTCCATAATTTTTCACTCCCATACTCCATTGAACATGGAGTTCCTCTCTTTGCATTCTACAACATGAGTACCACAATTACCGACGGAGGGGGTCCATTGAACATGGAGTTCCTCTCTTTGGTAGAAATCATGTCTTAGCTTTAGCAGCTGTTTCCCATGTCAAGGAATTCTTCTGCTACATTCACAGCCCCTGATGCATCTGCAGCATGGAGGTCAGCACCAACCTTCTTCCAGAGCCTTATGTCAACGTTGAAGGGGTACCCTCCAACCATGACCGGCGGTCTATCCTCCAGTTCCTCGAGGAGTTCTATGATATTCCTGACATGACCGACGTTGAAGGTCATGGTCGCGGAGAGGGCCACAAGATCTGGTTTGAGGTCAGCCACGATGCCAAGGAAGTCCTCGGGTGGAGTGTTTGCTCCAAGGTAAATTGATTCCCAGCCATTCATCTCGAAGAAATCACTCACCATCCTTATCCCTATCTCATGGAGCTCATTGTTAACGCATGCCGCCACCAGCTTGAGGTTTCGCCTCTCTGAGGCACTGTAGATGTAGGGGTAGAGCTCTGACATTATGCTCTGGGTAACGGATGTTGCATAGTGTTCATGGGCCACGGATATCTGGTTGGTCTGCCAGAGCCTCCCTATTTCTCGCTGAACAGGTTCGAAGACATTGACGTATATGTCCTCCACCTTAACACCTGATTCAAGGGAGGATATTATGAGTTCTCTGGCTTTATGGGCCTCAGTATTCAGAACAAGCCTGAGGTACTCCTCTGCAATTTCACGGAGGGGCCGGTCCCCCAGGTAGCTTGATGAGGGATGTGAAGTTTCAAGGGTTTTGAGTGCAACTGAAATGTACTCTGATGCCTTCTCTGCAACTTCATCATCAGCCAGTCCCATAATGGCCCTTTCTATGCTTTTAAGAGAACCTCTCAGACATTCTTCAGGCAAGCCTAGGTTCTTAAGAAGAATGTCTGCCCACAGCACATAGTCACTGAAGAGCTCCGGACTTGAATTGAGGATCGCCTCCTCAAGGTAATCCAGGTGATAGTTTATATCCTGCAGGCAGAGCTCCTCATCTGAGACAAGGCCCCTCTCATCAAGGTCTCTGTAAACCTCTCCCACGACGGCATTTCTATCCATTGAAGTCCGCATACAAACACCCCAATAGTATTTAAGATGAAACCGAGATAAGACATTTATCATTTTTCACAGGAGATCTTGATGAAGTCAGCTGAAGGTTTCAGGATAGTATCTGCAACAGGTGAATGTCCACTATGTGTCTACAGGTGTGAGGTGGTGGTTGAGGATCTGGGGGAGGTTAAGGTCTACTGCAGACACCCCCGGGGGCCGGGTAACCCGTCACACTGTATATATTTCAAGAGGGATAAGAAACTGGATGGGTATTACTAGGCACTGAATGGATAACATTTATATCTTGCTATGAATAAAAAGACATATTAATTAAAAATAATTATAATTATTATTCATAATAGATTTGCATAATTGATCTGCAGGTGTTAAGATGCTTACCTCTGTTCAGAAGGAGATACTCCAGACCCTCATCAATCTTTACAGGAACTCAAATGGCAAGTCAATCAAGGGGGAGGAGATAGCAGCCATAATGAACCGGAACCCCGGTACAATAAGGAACCAGATGCAGTCCCTCAGAAGCCTGGGCCTTGTTAAGGGGGTGCCAGGACCACGTGGCGGCTACAAACCAACAATAAAGGCCTACCATCAGCTTAACATATCATCAACAGGTAGAGAGACCACGGTACCCATCTACCGGGATGGAGAGCAGATTGAGGACCTCTCAGTCGCGAAGATAGAATTCACCAGCATACCTGACCCTGGTGAGTGCGAGGCAGCCATAAAACTTGTTGGAAGTATAAGGAAACTTGACCTCGGTGACAGGGTCAGGATAGGTCCAACCCCTGTTAACAAGCTCGTGGTTGATGGTGTGGTTGTTGGAAGGGATGATATGGATAACATGATCCTCCTTGATACGACGGCGATAAGGAGCATACCCAAGAAGACTGTTGATGAGGTCGCAACCCGTGATCTTGTAACCCTCTCCCCGGATATGACTGTGAGGGAGGCTGCAGCACGGTTATCATCCCTTGGAATCGAGGGGGCCCCCATAGTTGAGGACGATGAGGTTAAGGGTATAGTAACGCTCAGTGATATAACGGAATCCATAGCCGAAGGTACAGAGTTTCTGAAGGTTTCAGATATAATGTCAAAGAATATAATAACCGTTAAACAGGATATGATGATAGCAGATGCCATAGAGATTATGAATAAATACAATATTGGAAGGCTGATAGTCACAGACCGTGAGGGCAGACCCTCCGGTATAATAACCAGGACAGATATTCTTGATAGCATCGCTGGACTTGACTGACCTCCTTATTTTAAATTATCCAGGTCTAGTTACTAGCAAACATGATAGAATCAGTTAGTCTATTTACTTTAGCAGGTAAGGATTTATATGTCACAGCGACGTGATAGAATCAGTTAGTCTATTTACTTTAGCAGGTAAGGATATATAAGCACACCAGATTAATCTTTGTATATCGTGTTCAGGATTTGAGGTGGCATCCCAGCACTGAAGTTTCCTTGAGGAAACCGGGGATTGCATACAGACCCTACGTCTAATGGATTTTTCCCTATCAATCAGAGGAAGTGTTAATTTTGAATGTGAATCACATGAATATAACAGCAGGTATGGGCGTGGCAGAACTCATAGAGGAGATGGGACGTTCAGGGGTCCTGGGAGCTGGCAGGGTCTACAGGGCAACAAGGCTCCTGCGTGAGATGATTGATGACCCGGAAATGGCCATATTCATGAGCGTGGCAGGGCCCCTGGTTCCTGGGGGTATGAGGAGGATAATAAGGGACCTCATAGATGATGGAACAATAGACGCCCTGATAACAAGCGGGGCAAACCTTACCCATGACCTCCTGGAGGCCTTCGGGGGCGCCCACTACAGGGACTATGGCTTTGACGATGAGAAGCTGCACCAGCAGGGTATAGGCCGCATCGGGGATGTCTATACAAGGTCAGAGGACTTTGAGGTATTTGAATCAGAGATCCAGAGGATATTCTCATGCATATTCTCATCAAAACCCCGGATATCCATACAGGAACTCATACATGATATAGGCGGCCACCTGGATGACGGCATGTCCATAATAAGAACAGCACATCTCCGCAGAGTACCTGTATACGCCCCCGGAATCATTGACAGCATGCTTGGCCTCCAGCTCTGGATGTACACCCAGGATAACAGCATATGCCTGGATGCTGTGAAGGATATGCACAGCCTCTCAGACCTTGTTTTCAGTCATGAGCGCATAGGCGCCATAATACTTGGCGGCGGACTCCCCAAACACTACACTCTGGCATCAACCCTCCTCAGGGGAGGGGTGGATGCCGCGGTTCAGATAACCATGGATCGCAGTGAAACAGGGAGCCTCAGCGGGGCGCCCCTGGAGGAGGCAAAGTCATGGGCGAAGGCCCAGGAGGGTTCAAACCTTGTCACTGTGGTGGGTGATGCAACAGCCCTCTTCCCGTTGATACTGGCAGGGGCATTATCTGGGCTCTAGTGCGTGTTATAGGGGCCTTCATTCGGAGTGTTTGCATGATCGAGGTTCTATACCCTGTTTCAGGTTTTCTCATGAAGATCGCCGATGAGTGTGAGGATGAGTGGGAGATGCCCCGCACCGGTATGGTGGCGGGTGCCCTCTGCGGGGCATCAGCGGGTCTTCTATCGGTAAGTGATCCTGCAGCTGCATGCATATTCCTGGGCATATTCGCAGGCACACTCCTGTCATTCAAGGTTGACTGCATGAGCCATGCTGCTGCGGCCCTTGTATTTGTCCTCTTCATACTCGCTGGCGGATTACCGGTTATAAGCATCCCTGCAGTGTTAATGTGCACCCTGGCTGCCTACCTAGATGAGTACGGGAACGATAACCCGGTAATTTATGGGAAAAGCAGGATTTTAAGGCTTTTCTTTGATTACAGGTTCTCACTTAAGATAGTCATAGTTCTACTTGCCATCCTATCCCTGGCAGGTTTTAAGACGGGCTTTGGGCCTCTGACAGTCATCCTGTTCCTCCTCTTTGAGGCAGCATATGAGCTTGGGGGTAGAGTAGTGCATCAGGGGGCTGAATGAGGATTCTGAAGAAAAATAGTTTTTCAGGGTTTAAGTGACTCTTTAATGGATTCTATTATCCCTGAGGCTGCGGCTGCAGGGTCATCTGCAAGGTAGATTGATCTCCCAACTATTATGGCATCTGCGAACCTGAGTGTCTCCCCTGGATCCCCTCCCTGGGCCCCCACACCGGGGGATATGAGGAATGATTCCTGACCTATGATCTCCCTCAGCCTTGAAAGCCTTTCAGGCCTTGTTGATGGTCCTACATAATTTTTAACACCAAGTTCAACGCCCATCCTGGCTATCTCATCTGCAGCGCCCTGTATGAACATCTCAGCCCCCGGGTGTGACATCTCTGTGAGGAGGAAGACCTCGCGTTCCATTTCTTCTGCAACATTGAGGCAGGCCCTGACACTGTCTGCTCCAGGGAATCCATGGACTATGATTGCATCAGCCCCGGCTCTGTAGGTGGCCTGGCATATCTTTTCATTGGTCTCGGGTATATCTGCAACCTTGAAGTCAGCTATGATCCTGCAGTTAAATCTCTCCCTGAACTCAGCCAGGATATCCATACCCTCTGAGAGTACAAGGGGATAACCTATCTTGACGGTGTCTATGTACTCGATGACCTCACCGGTGACCCTGAGGGCATCATCCCGGTTCATGAGGTCCATTGCGAGTATAAGTCTGTTTCTAACGTCCATAATATCAATTCCTGAATTTTAAAGATCCATTTATGGATAATAACCTTTTAATATCAGTTTTCAGGGGTCTCAGAGATAATCTGCTCTGGTGAAAATTTGGACTAGGATATATATTATCCTTTCATAACCCCACACCATCAGGGAAACTTTAATTCAGATCAGAATTTATAGAAAATATTATATACTGCAATCTTAAAGTTTACTTTAGAAGGATTCAAGAAGGTGATAAATTGCATATAATGGAAGGATTTCTACCCTGGCAGTGGTGCCTCTTCTGGTATCTGCTCTCAGCACCGGTCATAGTCTATGGCCTCCTGAAGATAATAAGGATTGCAGAGGATAGACCCGAGGCAAAACCGCTCCTTGCAGTTAGCGGCGCATTCATGTTTGTCCTGTCATCCCTTAAACTGCCATCTGTAACCGGCAGCTGCTCACACCCCACAGGTAACGGTCTTGGCGCTGTACTCTTCGGACCGGCAGTTACATCCGTCATGGCACTGATTGTTCTGATCTTCCAGGCGCTGCTTCTGGCCCATGGTGGACTCACCACCCTGGGAGCCAACGTGTTTTCAATGGGAATAGTCGGGCCTGTATGTGCCTGGGGAATCTACAGGCTCACAGGGCCATCCCTTTCCACCTCAGTTTCAGTTTTCCTTGCAGCCTTCCTGGGGGACCTGATGACCTACGTAACAACCTCAGTGCAGCTGGCACTGGCATTCCCTGTTCCAGGGTTTTCAGAGGCCCTCATGAAGTTCATGATCATATTCGCCTACACCCAGCTACCCCTTGCGGTGGCAGAGGGGCTGCTGACAGTTGTGATATTTGAGAAGATACTGGAGCTCAAACCGGACATAATGGAAAAGCTCCAGATAATCAGTAAAAAGGCTACGGAGGCTTGAAGATGAATAAGAGGCACATATTGATGCTCTTTGCTGTCATAATAATCGCCGTGGCACCCCTGATAATATACAGTGGCCATGGAGAGGATGATGGCTACTTCGGAGGCGCTGATGATAGCGCAGGTGATGCAATAAGTGAGACAGGCTACAAGCCATGGTTCCAGCCACTATGGGAGCCTCCAAGCGGTGAAATAGAGAGCCTCCTCTTTGCCCTGCAGGCAGCAATAGGGGCCCTCATAATAGGGTACGTCTTTGGCTACTACAGGGGAAGGGGCGAGACATCAGAATGATCCTTCAGAGGTAAGAAGTTACAGGTGAGGGCGATGAACATCTCCGTTGACTACTATGCACATAACAACAGCCTGAGGGAAAGCAGTACGGGCTTCAAGATGGCCCTGTGCATAATTACAATGATAATATCAGTGATATCACCCACACCAGTGATCCCCGCCATCGTGGCGGTTTTAATGACCCTCATCATCCTCTTTGTAGCGGATATACCTGCATCATACTACCTGAGGTTTTCAGCGGTTCCTTTAGGCTTTGGAGTTTTAACCCTTGTCCTCATGACCTTCTTCTTCGGCGTGGACCCTGCAGCAACCATCATGGGTCTCACAGTGTACAGTGACGGTCTGCAGACAGGGATACTTGTATTCTCAAGGATCATGGGGGGATTCTCCTGCCTGGCATTCCTCGCCCTCACAACACCTGTGAATGAGATCTTCCATGAACTTGGAAGGCTTGGAGTGCCACCAGCCCTCACCGAGATAGCCCTCCTAATGTACAGGTCAATCTTTGTCTTCCTTGAGGAGGCATCGATAATGTACCATGCCCAGGATACAAGGCTCGGATACAGCGGCCTTCGAAACTCCTACAGGTCCCTGGGACTACTTGCAGGCAACCTATTTATAAGGTCATGGCTCAGGGGTGAGACAGTCTACCGTTCCATGGAGTCACGATGCTACATGGGATCCATGCCGGCACTGAGAAAGAAGTCAATGGGGTTGAGGGGTATGGCCATGATCATCCTTTTTGACGGTCTCCTTGTGACTGGTCTCCTCTTCACTTCAGGTGCTTGGCTATGAGACACCTTATCTGAGATTTTATCATCACATTTAACTGAAATGTTCTGATTCTAGCACTTTCGTACCGCCAGGATTTCATCTCTTCATCAATCCGATAGGGTTAAGCAGACTTAAATATAAAATACACATTATTCATCATAACGGTTAACGGATCGCGGTGTGAACATGAGGATTATTGAGGCAGTAGATATCAGATACACATACCCGGACGGTACAGAGGCCCTCCGGGGGATCAACTTCCATGCAGAGAGGGGGGAGGTTGTGGCGCTCCTGGGACCGAACGGGGCAGGTAAATCCACCCTGTTCCTCCACTTCAATGGAATACTTCAGCCAACCAGCGGAAAGATAATGATAGAGGGAGAGGAGCTTGACTACAGCAAATCAGGGCTGATTAAAGCCCGTCAGAAGGTCGGAATAGTTTTCCAGAACCCTGATGACCAGTTATTCGCACCAAGGGTGGATGAGGACGTTGCCTTTGGACCCCTCAACATGGGTCTCCCTGAGGATGAAGTTGAGGAGAGGGTAAGGGACGCACTCCAGAAGGTGGGTATGCAGGGATATGAGAGCAAACCACCCCATCACCTCAGTGGCGGTGAGAAGAAGAGGGTTGCAATAGCAGGTATACTCGCAATGAAGCCTGATATAATGGTTCTGGATGAACCAACCTCTGGCCTTGACCCAAGGGGCGCCTCCCAGATCATCAGGCTACTCCATACCCTCAACGAGGAGGGCATGACAATAATCATATCAACCCATGACGTTGACCTCGCCCCCCTCTACTCCGACAGAATATATGTAATAAATGATGGTGAGATAATAAGTACAGGGACACCTGCCGAGGTATTCTCAGATATCGATACCATCCGGGGGGCCAACCTCCGTCTTCCAAGGATAGCCCACCTAGTTGAGATCCTCCAGAAGGAGGATGAACTCCCCTTTGAGGAGCCCTACCCACTGACAATAGGTGAGGCCAGGAGGAAACTCCTTAACCAGCTCAGGTAGGTGATTTCATGATAAAGGTCGGGATCTGCGATACAACCTTTGCAAGGTACGATATGGGCGGAGCTGCAATCGATGAGCTGAAGAAACACGCTACAGGTATAAGGATCATAAGGAGAACCGTGCCCGGGATAAAGGACCTTCCAGTTGCCTGCAAGAAACTCATAGAGGAGGAGGGCTGTGAAATGGTCATGGCCCTCGGGATGCCAGGGCCCCAGGAAAAGGATAAGGTCTGCGCCCATGAGGCATCCACTGGCCTCATACAGGCCCAGCTCATGACGAACACCCACATACTTGAGGTATTTGTCCATGAGGATGAGGAGGATGACCCTGAGGAACTGAAGGTCCTTGCTGATAACAGGGCAAGGGAACATGCCCAGAACCTCATCATGATGCTCTTTAAACCAGATAGGCTTACACGCGAGGCAGGCATGGGTCTGCGTGAGGGCAAACCTGATGCCGGACCACTTTAAATAAAAAACAGAAGGAGGCTGATTTAATGGTTAAGGTCATTGGAATCTGTGGAAGTCCAAGAAAGAATGGTAATACTGAGATACTCCTGAGGGAGGCCCTTGATGCCGCTGAGGAGGCCGGTGCAGAGACAGAACTTGTGAGACTAGCAGGCCTTGATATAAATCCCTGCAGGGCATGTGACTCATGCAAGGAGACAGGTGAATGCGACATCGACGATGACCTCAACAGGGTGGTTGAACTTGTGGCATCAGCCCACGGGATAATTATAGGTAGCCCCGTCTACTTTGGTTCAGTGACAGCCCAGACCAAGATGTTCATGGACAGGACCCGACCCCTCAGGAGCAAATTCAGACTGGCAGACAAAGTTGGGGGTGCTGTGACCGTCGGGGGCTCACGAAATGGCGGCCAGGAAACTGCATGCAGTGACATTCACAACTTCTTCCTTATACATGAGGCAGCTGTTGTGGGGGACGCCTCACCCACTGCACACTATGGAGGAACCGGTGTAGGCGGTGCAAAGGGCGAATCAGCCAGTGACCAGGCAGGTATTGAAACATCAAGGAACCTTGGAAGGAGGGTCGCCCTCCTGGCAGCAAGGATCCATGGATGAAAAACTATCTGAGTGGAATCCATGGCGGGACACAGGCAAAAGGATGTTGCAGTGGTTGTACCGGTATACAATGAGGAGAAGACCGTGGCTGGTGTGATAGAATCCCTCCTTGACAGGGGATACCGGGTTATAGCCGTTGATGACGGCTCAAGGGATTCAACCCCAGAAATACTTGCAGGAATGTCCTCTGAAAGGGAGGGTTTATCTGTTTACACCCATGTAATAAACAGGGGCCTCGGAGCAGCCCTCAGGACAGGTTTACGGGCGGCTGTGGGTGAAGGGGCCTCATACATCGTCACATTCGATGCCGATGGACAGCATGACCCTGATGATATTGAGGGTGTTATCGAACCCCTCATGGAGGGAGAGGCCGATGTGGTGATAGGGAGCAGGGAATTCTCTGAGATGCCCCTTTCAAGGAGCATCGGGAACACAATAATGAACCTGCTCACCCTCCTCTTCTATGGCTGCAGGGTCTCAGATTCCCAGTCCGGTCTGAGGGCCTTCACTGCCAGGGCAGCATCACTTATGGATATAAAGAGCAGGGGTTACGGTGTTTCATCTGAGATAATAGGTGAGATACACAGAAATGGCCTCAGGATGAGGGAGGTTAAAATAAAAACGATATACACCCCTGAGACCATATCCAAGGGTACCGGTACATCAGTGGGTATAAGGATACTCCTGAGGCTGATACTGAACATGCTTAGAAGGGTTTAAACAGGAGTTCCTCCTCAGATACAGTTTTCGGTGATTTTTATGATATACCAGGTTCTTGGAATTGTTATTGGGATTGCAGGTATAATTGTATCCTTTGCAAGGTTCAGGGAGTCAAGGACATCGCCGGGGGGCCTCCTCCTCTGGCTGATACTATGGGTTTCGGTCATAATGTTCTCACTCAACCCGCCATTATCAACCAGGATAGCCAACATCCTTGGTATCGGGCGTGGACTTGATTTTCTCCTCATAATAGGCATACTGGGTGCATATTACATCCTTTTCAGGATATACCTGATGGTTGACAGGATTCAGCAGGATATAACCGAGCTTGTGCATGAAATCGCCCTCAGGGAACATGATGATTGAGTAAACAGGGGTTTCAAATGAGGATATGCATCGTTACAGAGTACTTCCCGGGAGGCGAGGAACTGAACATCAGGGGCGGTGCAGAGGCCTGCGCCTTCAATGAGGCCCTTAAACTGTCAGAGAAACATGAAGTAACGGTACTGACATCAAGGACCCCTGAAAACCCTGAAAACTACAGCTGCGGGAACATGGAGGTTATCTGCTGCGGCCCTGTAAGGTCCTATGTGCAGGCGGGTTCCATCACGGGAAGGCTGTCCTTCATGTTATCAGCCTACCGGGAGGGATTGAAGCTTGACCCTGACGCGGTGATTGGCTACAACTTCATAACCCACCCGGTGGCATGGAGGATAGCAGGAAAAAGGGATGCCGCGGCACTGGCCCGCTACCATGACGTCTGGATCGGTGAGTGGGTGAGGAACATAGGGGCCTCGGGCATACTCGGGGAGGTGCTTGAGAGGTACACCCTCTCACGGAGGTTCGACCGTATAGTGGCTGTATCTGAGTATACAGCAGGCAAGATCCTTGAGAGGTATCCCTGGCAGAAGGTCTCGGTTGTCCATAACATGGTCGACTTCAGGGCACCGGATGTCCGGAAGACCAGCACACCGTCAATTGCATGCGTATCACGCCTCGTTGAATACAAGAGGATACAGGACCTCATAAGGGCGGTCTCGGTGATAAGGGAGAAGTTCCCTGATATCAGGTGCAGGATAATCGGCACAGGCCCCATGGAGGAGAATTTAAGGGGCCTTGCACATAGACTTGGTGTTGAGGATAACCTTGAGTTCATGGGCTTCGTTGAGAAACACTCGGATGTACTGGAGGTTATAGCAGGGTCATGGGTCTTCTGCCTTCCAAGTGTGGTTGAGGGCTTCGGAATAGTTATAGTGGAGGCAATGGGATGCGGAACACCCTTTGTGGCTGCCAGGATACCCCCAGTGATGGAGGCAAGCCAGGGGAGGGGTGGAATTTTCTTTGAACCCGGGGACTGGCGTGACCTTGCAGATAAGCTTGAACTTTTACTCTCCAGCAGGGAGCTCCACGGGAGATTAACCTCTGAGGCCGCAGATGTTTTCATGGACTACAGTGCAGATTCCATAGGGGCAAAACTTGAGGCTGTACTTAGGGAGGTCACAGGAAGGGATGAATGAGTCTTCCATGCCCTGTATTTATTGAATCCTTTTACTGAGGCCTTTTGACGCCCATTTTTTTACATGGGTCTGTATCTTTGAATCCTTCTAGGACCTGCTGACAACTATTAATAGTCAGGGATGACATAGCTGATATCATGGTCATCTATTTCAGGGGATGTCTTGCAAGGGAAAGACTTCATGGAATATCCAGGGCCACTGAGAGGATACTGGAATCCTCAGGGCTGAAATACAGGGTACTTGAGGAAGAGTCATGCTGTGGTTCTGTTCTTCTGAGGACGGGGTTCCTTGAGGAGGCAGAGACACAGATCAAGAGGACGGGAAGCATGCTTGATGGAGAGGATGTTGTTGTATCATGTGCCGGATGTTACAGGACCCTCAGCAAGGATTACAGTGAGAGGGGTTATGATATAACCGTTAAACACATATCTCAGCTCATATGGGACCTCATGGCAGAGGGTGCAATTGAATTTGAGGGGACAGACATGAAGGTTACCTATCATGACCCCTGTCACCTCTCACGTCACAGCGATGAAAGGGACGCATCCAGGGATATTCTGATGGAATTAACAGATTTTAAGGAAATGGAAAATCATGGAAGGGACTCCAGATGTTGCGGTGCCGGAGGGGGGCTTCGTTCAGCCCACCCCGATGTATCGGCCTCTGTTGCATCTTCAAGGATAGAGGAGGCCGAGAGGACCGGGGCTGACGTCCTGTGCACCTCCTGCCCCTTCTGCAGGCTCAACCTTGAATCAGGATCCATGAGGGTCATGGATATAACAGAGCTCCTATCGGAACTTATCAGGAGGAGAAACGTTGAATGAGAGTGAAATCCGCCAGATGAGGATTTCCTTCAGCAAACTCAATGAAAGACGCCTTGAACTTCTGGACAGGGCAGAGGTGGCTGAACTCGCAGACCGTGTCAGGGGGATACGCGAATCCTCCCTTGAGAACCTCCAGGAACTCATATCAGTGGCCTCTGAAAGCTTTTCTGAGAACGGTGTCGAGTTCCACCTTGCAGCGGACGGTGATGATGCCTGCAGGATAATCTATGAGAACCTGGAAGATGACACCATTGCAAAGTCGAAGTCAAACACCCTCTCTGAGATAGGCCTTGCAGATTACCTCAGAAGGAGGGGTGTGGAGGTAATTGAGACGGACCTTGGGGACCGTATACTGCAGCTTGCAGGTATAGAGAAACCTGCACACCCTGTTGGACCTGCCCTCCACCTTGGCGTATCTGAGATAGCAGCTATAGTGCGGGATAAACTCGGAGCTGACATAGGGGATGACCCCCATGAGATAATGGCGGCGGTGAGATCCGACATACTCCAGTCCATCGCTGAGTGCGATGCAGGGATAACAGGCGCCAATTCTGTGGCAGCCTCTGATGGCTCAGCCATCATAGTCCACAACGAGGGAAACGTGGCGAGACTATCACTCATGGACACACACATCCTGGTCTTTGGGATAGATAAACTGGTCCCTGAGATCGAGGATGCTATCTCTGTGGTAAAACTGGAGACAGCCTATGCCACAGGTACCCGGGTGCCCTCCTACATCAATGTGATCTCAGGACCCTCAAAGACCGCGGATATAGAGAAGATGCTCCTGCGGGGTATGTACGGTGCATCAAGGGTCATAGCAGTTGCAGTTGACAACGGGAGATCCACAGCGTACCCTGAGGCCCTCCTCTGCATAGGCTGCGGCAGCTGTATAGTCAGCTGTCCTGTCTACAACACAGTCGGGAACAGATTCGGATACCGGGGCTACCTGGGGGGCCGTGGAGTTGTTATGAGCAGCTTCATTGAGGGCAGGGAAGCTGCAGCCGAATCTGGCCTCTACATGTGCACCCTCTGCGGCCTGTGCACCGAGAAGTGCCCGGTGGAAACACCCACAGCTGAAATGATGGAGAGGCTCAGGGGTGAGTGTGTTGCCGCTGGTATGGGGCACCCCAAACATCTGAGGATAGCCGGGAGGATACTCAGGAGGGGTTCACCCCTCTGAAAAGAAAGGTATAAAAAGGTGCTGTTCTAGATTAATTAAAAAAATTATCATATCATGTTTCTTGGGATATTCATTCCATGATTTTTACCAGGAGGTTATAGATTGCTTCTATTGATAAGTCCAATTAACACTGAGGAGGCACTAGAAGCCATAGAAGGCGGTGCAGACATAGTCGATGTTAAGAACCCTGCAGAGGGATCCCTCGGAGCAAACTTTCCATGGGTAATCCGCAGGGTCAGGGAGATGACACCTGATGACATGCTTGTAAGCGCGACACTGGGGGATGTGCCCTACAAGCCAGGCACGGTATCCCTTGCAGCCATGGGGGCCCTGGTATCAGGGGCTGACTACATAAAGGTTGGTCTATACGGAACCAGGAACTATGATGAGGCAGTTGACGTCATGAAGAACGTTGTGAGGACGGTTAAGGACCAGTCAGACGCAATCGTGGTTGCAGCCGGCTACGCTGATGCTCACCGTGTTGGCGCTGTTGAACCAATGGAGATACCCCTCGTTGCGGCTGATTCCGGCGCGGATCTTGCAATGCTTGACACCGCAGTGAAGGACGGTAAAACACTCTTTGACTTCATGGATATGGAGAAACTGGAGGCCTTTGTATCAGCTGCCCGGGACCATGGACTTAAGTCAGCCCTGGCAGGATCAGTTGGCAGGGAACACCTAAAACCCCTCCATGACATCGGCTGCGACGTTGTCGGCATAAGGGGTGCTGCATGTGTTGGCGGAGACCGCAACACTGGCAGGATTCACAGGGATGCTGTGAGGGAACTCAAGGAACTCCTGGAAAGCTTCTAAATTAGCTGAGGGATTTGAATGTACATGAAAAAATTAACTGAAGCAGAAACAGGTTACACATTTGATGATTTTCTCCTCCTTCCCCAGGCATCATATGTGGAACCCAGGGACGTGGAGACCGTCGGCAGGGTATCAAGGAACATAGAACTCAAGATACCCGTAATCAGCTCCGCCATGGACACGGTCACAGAGTATGAAATGGCCATTGCCATGGCACAGGAGGGTGGAATGGGGGTTATCCACCGGAACATGAGCATCAGGGACCAGGTCGAACAGGTGAAGAAGGTTAAGAGATCAGGGGACATCACCATAAGGGACGTTATAACAATATCCCCAGACTCAACCCTGCGGGAGGCCCATGAGATCATGGACCAGGAGGAGATAAGCGGTCTCCCGGTGGTTGAGGACGGTGTGCTCATAGGTATAATAAGCCGCAGGGACATTGAACCCATCTTCAACTCAGAGGCAGACAGGAAGGTTGACCAGGTCATGACAAGGGACGTCGTAACCGTGGACGAATCCATAACCCCCAGTGAGGCCCTTGACATAGCCTACGAGAACAAGGTCGAAAGGCTCCCGGTTGTGAAGGATGGAAGGATCGTCGGCATACTCACCATGAAGGATATACTGGAGCGCAAGAGGTACCCCCATGCATCCAGGGACAGTGAGGGCTACCTGAGGGTGGCGGCTGCAACCGGCCCCTTTGACCTTGAAAGGGCCAGGGCACTGGATGAGGCTGGTGCGGATGTGCTGGCAATCGACAGCGCCCATGGACACAACATGAACCTTGTGAAGAGTGCCGGGGCAATGAAGAAGGAGGTAGATGCTGACCTCATAGTAGGTAACATAGCAACCAGGGAGGCTGCAGAGGACCTCATTGCACAGGACGTGGACGGCCTCAAGGTGGGGATAGGTCCTGGTTCAATGTGCACAACAAGGATAATAGCAGGTGTTGGTGTCCCTCAGCTCACAGCCATAGCAGAGGTGGCTGATGTTGCCGCAGAATATGGAGTGCCTGTTATCGCCGATGGTGGTATAAGGTACTCAGGGGACATTGCAAAGGCGGTGGCGGTTGGCGCTGACTGTGTGATGCTGGGCAACCTCCTGGCGGGTACCTATGAGGCCCCCGGAGATGTTGTGGTGATGAACGGACGTAAATACAAACAGTACCGTGGAATGGGGTCCCTGGGTGCAATGACAGGTGGTATAGGTGCAGGTACCGACAGGTACTTCCAGGAACCCAGGGGGCACATGAAGCACACCAAGGTGGTGCCTGAGGGCGTTGAGGGTGTTGTACCCTACAGGGGCACGGTAAGTGAAGTTCTATTCCAGCTCATAGGTGGTCTGAGGGCATCCATGGGATACTGCGGCGCAGCTGACCTTAACGAGATGAAGGAAAGGGCTAAGCTGGTAAGGATAACATCAAGCGGTATCAAGGAGAGCCACCCCCATGACCTCCTGATAACCAATGAGAGCCCCAACTATCCGACCCTCAAATAATTATTTTTTTATGGAAATGAGTGAACTTGACTCTGCGGCTGTCCTCTGCGGTGGCAGGGGAAGGCGGATGGGCTCAGATAAGGGACTTCTTCTGATGGATGATCGGCCCTTCATAGAGATCATAACCGTGAAACTGCTGGGACATTTCAGTGAGGTACTTGTGGTTCTACGTGACACTCAACAGGCCCGGGCCTACAGGGGCGTACTTGATGACCGTGTGAGGATCCTGACGGATGAGCTGCCTGGCACAGGACCCCTTGGAGGCATATACACGGCACTGGGGAGTATATCAGGGGACGCTGCGCTTTTCCTTCCCTGTGACGCACCCCTCGTTACAGATGAGTTCCTGCTGAACGTGAAGGAGTGCTTCCGGAGGCTTGGCGGGTCCTGTGACGCCCTCGTGCCCTGGGGGGATGATGGACCAGAACCCCTCCATGCTGTGTACTCTGCCCGGGTGAGGGGGACCGTGGAGGCGCTTCTATCCAGAAATAAAAGGAAGGTGGGGACTCTAATTGAATCCATTAACTCCTGCCGCATAGCCGCCATCAGCCTGGATCCGACACTTCAGAGCTTCAGGAACTTCAACCGCCCGGAGGATCTCAGGATCTGATATCAACTGTGCGCGGATTCCGTCCCATCTCAAGAACAAACTTGTTTACACGCTCAATCATGTCGATGTAGTGTTCTTTATGGATTTTCTTCCCATCGACAAGAGCATATTCCGGTAAAGACCCGTATAGATTCTTAAACTCAATTATCTCACTGACCATTTCCCTATACTGCTCTAGGGTCAACCTTTCCATGGATACCAACCACAGGAGTTTTTCTATACTCTCTTTATCATGATATATAAGTTATACGATTTTATTTTCACATAAAGGCGATATTAAAAATTTAAATTAAAATATGAAATGTTCCTGGTCTCCCTTTACTGAATTCTCCCTTAGACGGCATGGCCTAATCGATGACCTCCACCCTTGCCTCGGGGTTGAAGGGATTCTTCCTCACTGCAAGGGAGAAGAGGTAGGGGTAGTTCTCACTCAGGTGCTCCATGTAGCCCAGCCACTCCCTGATAACTGCACTGTAGGCCCTCGTAAGGTCGCCTGCAAGGTGTTCGTAGTCTGAGGGTGGAAGGGATCTGACGTCCTTCCGGGCCTCGAGCTCCTCCATCAGATGGAACACGGCCCAGAGCATATCTGTAAAACTTTCATGTTCAAGTAGATTCGGATTTTCAAGGAGGCCCAGGAGGAAATTCCTCCTTAATATGAGAAACTCCCTCAGGTACTCCAGGAGTTCAATGCTCTCCCCGGATCCGAGCTCAAAGCTGAACTCCAGGTCATTTAACTCGTCAATTATTTTTTTGAAATCCTCCCTGCTCCATGAGGCATCCATGATCAGTCTGGATGCAATGAAGGGTGTGTTTGATTCAAATCTGGAGGCCTCCCTCAGGAACTCTGTACCTGTTTCACTGAAGAATGCGCCTATGACCATGTTGAGCTTTTCAAGCCTCTCTGAGAGTTCCCTTCTGGATATTGCCGCCTCAACAACTATCACCACTATAAGTATCTCCAGTGGCACGAATGCAAGGTCTATGCCTATGTAGAACAGCTCTGTTTCTGGTTTATGGAATCAGATATAAGATGAAGTATATGGATGCTGATACAAGTACCAGAAGAAGTGCCAGTTTTACTCTCCAGTTAATTTTTGTTTTCATGGGATACCCCCGTGTATATCAATGCAACCGGGTTCCTTGAGACCATCATGGTGCCCCTATCAAGTGCACGACCCCGGGTTATGTTGAGTTCTGTGATGTTCACATCAAATCCAAGGTCCCTGAGGCAATCCATTGCCTCAAACTTCGTCTCAAGGAGTATTGCTGTCACGATTATCCTCCCACCTGGCTTCAATTTATCCTTTATAGTCCCAAGGATCTTCCTGAGCTCACCCCCACTTCCACCAACAACTGCAATGTCAATTTCAGGGACCTCCATGAGGGCCTCAGGGGCATCACCCTCCATCAGTGTTACATTATCTCCAAGGCCATGCCTCTGGAGGTTCATCTCAGTTGTTTTGATGGCTTCAGGGTTCCTGTCGATTGCATAGACCCTCCCGACCCTCCCTGCAAGTTCGAGGGTCACTCCACCGGTTCCACAGCCCACATCAACGGCAACATCATTTTTACCGGGCTCTGCAAGGCACATGATGAGGCATCTCACCTCCATGGCTGTTGGGCCAGGCACTGCAGGGTTCTTTATGAACTCATCGTCGGGTATCAAGCCATCACCCTTCGGTGCTTATATCCTTACCGGTCCACCTTCTGAATAGGTCGTTCTCTATTCCAAGGACATCAAGGACCTTCCCGGCTATGAAGTCCGCCATATCCTCTATGCTGGCGGGTTTATGGTAGAAACCTGGCATGGCTGGAAGTATTATCCCACCCTCCCTTGAGACCCTGAGCATGTTTTCAAGATGGACACTCCTCAGTGGAGTTTCCCTTGGGACGAGGACAAGCTCCCTTCTCTCCTTGAGACAGACATCAGCGGCCCTTGTAAGGGCATTCCCTGCATACCCGTTGGCTATAGCAGAGAGGGTCTTCATTGTGCAGGGGGCGATGACCATGGCCCTGAAGGGAGATGATCCGCTGTTTATGGATGTTGTGAAATCCGTGGCATCGAAGCACTCATCTGCCAGTTCCTCAAGGGCTCCAGGTTCCATCTCAAGTTCATATCTTATTATCTCACGGGCGGTGTCGGTTATCATGAGCCCAACCCTCACCCCGGCCCCCCTGAGGGCCTTCAGGATCCTCTCACCATAGATAACGCCACTCGCACCTGTCATGGCAAGTATTATCATTGCAATCACCTTTCTTTAATCTAATGCATCCAGCAGGTCACCTGAACCTCAGGTAGTCCGGGACTGTCAGTCGCAGCTGCCTCGGATGGGAGGGCCTTCTCTCAGGGAGGTCCATGTAGTCATGGAGGCTGAAATCCCTGAAGGAGTCTGCAGCTTCCCGTGGCACGTAGACGCAGATATCTGCATGATTGAACCTGGCCTCCTTCAGGGCCCCTACGAGGCTTGAGATGTGGCTCAGGTTTACAATGGAGTCACCAACAGAGACCTGAGTCCTCATCTCGTCGAAGGCAGGGTACTCTGGTAGATTCACCACCACGTAGTCCGGATCGAGGTCCATGTCCTCTGCGATCTCCTCCTCAGCCCTCCTTATCTCCACCTCAGTTATCCTGAAGACCCTCTCGGGGTCCTCAAGTTCATTGAGCTTCACCGAGTCAACGGTCTTGAGGAGGTTCCTGTCATCAAGCCTCCTCATCATATCACCTGCAAGTCCCTCCTGGTTCCTGCACATGACGATGAGGTCCATGTCATCGTACCTGTAGATCCTGGAGGCGTCCAGGACGCCCCCTGATATAAGGCTCCTCAGGCACCTCCTGAACATGGAGTTCACTATCCTCGTGGTGTGGTGCTGGTATACGCTGGGGTACATGAAGTACCTTGCAAGCAGTGTGGACTCGGCTGCCTGGACACCCTTCCTGTCAAGCACAAGGTCGTTCTCCATCTTCATGTTGTATATCAGCCTTTCAACGTCGATTATACCGTAGGCAACCCCTGTGTAGTGGGAGTCCCTGAGGAGGTAGTCCATCCTGTCAACATCCAGCTCCCCGCTTATGGCCTGACCAAGGACCCCCTCCCCCCTGAGTATCCGCATAACCTGCCTGAGGTCGAACTCCTCTGATATTATATCCCCCAGGACGGATTTTTTTATGAGCTCCCTTGTGAGGCTCTCATGGGACCTCTCAAGGACACCCTCGGATACATGGGAGAATGGGCCGTGGCCCACATCGTGGAGGAGGGCGCAGAGCCTCAGCACCCTCCTCTTTTCGCTGCCAAGGCCGAGGTGCTCTGCAAGTCTTGATGCAAGGCACATGGCACCTATGGAGTGTTCGAACCTTGAATGGTTTGCACCGGGGTATATGAGGCTGGTGAATCCGAGCTGCTTTATACGTCTGAGGCGCTGGAACTGGGGAGTGTCAACTATCCTGACCTCGAACTCACTCAGCTTCAGGTTTCCATGGACGCTGTCCCTTATGAATTTCATGTGTGGCCCCCTTATCCAAGGGGATATCTTTTTCTACAGCTTCATTACCTACTTCCGTCTTTTTTCAGCCGCCTGACATTATGACGTTTTTACCGCTGTTGGTGTACTCCTCCTTCCTGAATTCAATCTCATGCTTTGTCCTCTCAATTATCTCACTCAGGGCCTCCAGTGTCTCGCCACGGTGAGGACCCGCGACAGCCACCATGAAGAGGGTCTCTGAAGTGTAGAACTCACCAAGATAGTGGACCACGGCAACGTCCCTTACAGGGTACTTCCTCCTGACATCCTCAACTATACCCTCAAGCTCCATCTGGGCCCTCTCAATGTCTGGTGTTGTGAGCACCAGCTTATCTATCCTCTTATCATCCACACCGCGGACAATACCCTCGAATGTGAATATGGCCCCGCATTCCTCAATGTATGGACCTTTCTTCAGGTTTTCTATGAGGTCCTCCATCCGGTAGGCCTCCTTCTCATCAGTTACCCTCACAATCATGATATCCCTCCAAGTTCACTGACCTCCTTTTTTGCAAGGTGCTTTATCCTTTCAACGCCATTGATCTCATCTATAACCTCCACCACAGAGTCGGGGAGGAGGGAACGCCAGTCTCCATCATCCAGCATCCTCCTTCTAACCTCTGTCCCTGAGTACCTCTCACGGTAGAAGAGGGGCGGGGCTGTTACCTCGTAGCCATCCTCACTGAAGAGCCTCTGGACGAGGGGGTTCCCGCTGTAGACCCTGTCGAAGGGTGGTGTTAGCATCTTTATGTGGCCCACCCATAGGGCGTTGCACTCTATATCCTGGACCGGGATGATGTAGTAGCGTGATGCAGGGATCCCGTTTTCACTGAGGGCCTTGGTGAGCATCATGACCCTTTCACCTGCCGTGAATGGGTCCCGGATGCTGTGGCTCAGCTGTGCACTGCCAATACATATTATGAGTTCGTCGACCTCCTCGAGTATCCTCTTTATGACCTCCAGATGGCCCCTGTGAAATGGTTGCATCCTTCCAACCAGCAATCCCCTCATTGTCATCACCGCATAAAGTTATTATGTCAGCAAAACTATTAGAATTATGGTGCTTCTAGTATATATTCATGGAGCCGGCGGCGATTGCGGATCATTCAATGGCAGTCTGCAGTTCATGGGCACTGCCAGAGGAGAGATGCGGGTGATGCAATGATAAGGGTAGAGAACCTCACAAAGACATATAAACTTGAGAATGGAGACGAATTCAGGGCACTTTCCGATGTTAACCTTGAGGTGGCTGATGGTGAAATACTTGGAATCCTTGGAATGAGCGGATCAGGTAAGACGACCCTCCTGAGGATACTGAGGGGAGTTGAACCCTTTGATTCAGGCAGAATCGCCCTTGATGATGTGATAGTTGAAGCTGATTCCAGCCAGTACTATTTCTCAAAGCTGAAGAAGAAGACAGCAATCCACCTGCAGAGGTCCTTCGGTCTCTGGGCCGAGACAGCCCTCCAGAACGTCATAAGGAAGCTCTACGCTGCGAAGTATGGCGATGAGTCCATGACAGACTTTGACTATGCCTACGATGAGTTCGGCGAGGAGGCCATGGAGCTCCTCCGGCTTGTCGGACTTGAACACAAGGCTGACCACTTCGCCCCGGTACTGAGTGGGGGTGAAAAGCAGAGGCTCATAATGGCCAGGCAGCTTGCAAAAAAACCCCGCGTACTTCTACTTGATGAACCAGCAACCATGTCCTGTCCGAGGACCAAGCAGGAGATACTGGACGCCATAAAGAACATAAACAGGGAACTCGGCGTCACCGTGGTCCTTGTATCCCACCTCCCGGAGGTCCACGAGTACCTGGCAGACAGGGTGGTGCTCATGGAGGATGGAAGCATAGTTGATGAGGGCGAACCCTCAGCCATCATAGGCAGGTTCCTTGAGGACATCGAAAACCCTGTTGAATACACACCCGGGGCCAGAGGGAAGGAGATACTCAGGGTCAGGGGCCTCAGGAAGAGGTTCGTACTCCTCAAGGGCGGAGCTGTCCTTGAAATGAGGGACGTTAACCTCGATATAGATGGGGGGGAGATGGTATCCATAATAGGCCCCAGCGGAGCAGGTAAGACGGTCCTTCTCAGGATGATAGGGGGCCTGGACCTCCCTGATGAGGGTACTGTGGAGTTCCGCCTTGACGGTGAATGGGTAAACATGCATGAGCCTGGTGTTAAGAGGATGGGTATAAGGAGGAAGATGGGCTTCATGCACCAGGAGTTCGCCCTTGTGCACCATGCCACCATAAGGAGTCAGATAGCCTCAAGGCTGGGAGTTAAGGGGGAACATGTGGTTGCGGAGGCAAAGAAGAGGGCCGATGAACTCGGGATAAGTGACATGGTTCTCGATGTCCTCTACCAACTCACTGATCTTCCTGAGACAGAGGCAAGGTACCGGCTTGAGAAGCTGGGCCTCTCACCTGAGATACTTGAGGAGCTATTCCCCAGCTTCCCTGACAGTGAGGTTAAGAGGTATGCTGAGCCGATATTCAGGGCCCTTGACCTTCCCATGAGTATACTGGACAGGAGGTCCTATGAGCTCTCAGGGGGCGAGAGGGTGAGGGCGACACTCGCCCTTGTCCTTGCATCGAGGCCCGACGTGCTTATACTTGATGAGCCCTTCGGGGATCTGGATCCCATCACACTGCGCATGGTGTCCAACTCCCTCAAGAGGATCAACATGGAGTTCGGGACAACCATAATAATGGTCAGCCACCATGTCGACTTCATAAGGGAGCTCAGCACCAGGGCAGTTATGGTTGAGGATGGAAGGATTGTTATGGATGGTGAACCAGATGAACTCTGTGATGAATTTGTTGAGAGGAGTCATGCAAGATACCTTCAGAGGGTTAAGGGGTGATCTCCATGGATTTTGAGGATTTTCCGGTTGAAAGCGCCCACAGGATACTGACACCCAGACCGACGGTTATGGTGACAACCGTGGATGAGGAGGGCAACATCAACGCAGCCCCCTTCTCATTCACAATGCCGGTCTCAATTGCCCCGCCGGTGGTTGCATTTGCATCGGCGCCAGACCACCACACCGCCAGGAACATTGAGAGCACACATGAATTTGTCATAAACATAACACCTGCAGATATAATTGAACAGATGTGGGTCACCGCCAGGGACATTCCAGCGGGTGAGAATGAACTTGAGGCTGCTGGTCTTGGATGGGTCCCATCAAGGAGGGTGAAGCCTCCGAGAATCGTTGAGGCCCCCGGGCACCTTGAATGTGAACTCCTCAGGATGTTTGAGGTTGGAGACCACAACCTTATAACCGGATGTGTGGTGTGTGCATCGGTGCGCCCTGGATCTGTGAAGGAAGGACTCCTCGATGTTGAATCTGTGAAGCCTGTCCTCCATGTTGGTGGAAAGGAGTTTGTCATAGGTGATCATGTGAGGCATGTCAGGTGATTTCATGTTTGAGAAGATAATGGTTCCAACGGATGGCTCAGAGTACGCTGCAAGGGCAGAGGATATGGCCATAGAACTTGCGGGGCGTCTGGGTTCAGTGGTGATTGCAGTCCATGTCATCGATGAGAAGCTGATATACCCCTTTGATGTCCTTGAGGAGGAGGGTAAGGAAATACTGGCGGCTGTTCAGAGGAAGGGGCGTGAGGCAGGTGTCCGGGTTGACGAGGTCCTTGTCTTCGGGAGCCCTGCCCATGACATGAAGAAGATAGCAGAGAAGACAGGGGCTGATCTTGTGGTTATTGCATCCCATGGGAGGTCAGGCCTTGAGAAACTGCTGATGGGGAGTGTTGCTGAGACAACCCTCAAGACCGTGGATGTTCCGGTTCTCCTGGTGAAGAGATAATTTTTTCACCCATGGTTAGAAAAGTATATATGGGAGTATATAATAATCTGATATATCAAAATTTGATATATCTGAGAGGTGTTAGGTTGAAAAGGGTGTTCAGCGGTATAAAGTCCTACCTTACAGACTGGAAGAACCTTCTAACCCACAGCCTTGTGGGTGTTCTGATACTCCTAATTGCCCTCTATGCACCTGTAAGCCCATACGTGAGGATGGGCTTTGTGGGATGCGTTGTTGGGTTCAATGTATTCAGAATGAAGTACCTCGACCAGTAAAATTTCTTTTTTTAATTACAGATATCCATTGTCTGAAATTTTTTATTTTAACAGCTTTTATGCACAGCCATTCAAATCATCAGCATTTTCATGTCCTTATTAACATCATAAACCTTTCGCAGTGAATTTTATAGATAATTTTAAATTTCAGTAGAGTAATAAAGATAGATCGTGGCAGATATAAAATTGGGGTGCGCGACATGAAGAGATACAAGTGCCGTGTATGCGGATACATCTACGACCCTGAGAAGGGCGAGCCAAGGACGGATACACCACCCGGAACACCATTTGAGGACCTCCCTGAGACATGGAGGTGCCCATCATGCGGTGCAAAGAAGAAGATGTTCAAACCACTGGATTGAGAGGTGAATGAATGGACAAATATGTTTGTCAGATGTGCGGATACATCTACGACCCCGAGGAGGGAGACCCTGCTTCAGGTATAGAGGCAGGAACACCCTTCGAGGACCTCCCGGACGACTGGGTATGCCCTGTCTGCGGGGTTGGAAAGGACCAGTTCAAGAAGATGGATTAGATGACAGCAAAAAGGATTGCTGAAGGGGTTTACTACACAGGCACCATCGACTGGGACAGGAGGACCTTCGATGAACTTGTAGCCCTACCAAGGGGTACAAGTTACAACTCCTACCTCATCTCAGGAAGCAGCGCCACAGCCCTCATTGACTCCACCGAGCCATCAATGGCAGATGAACTCCTCAGGACCCTCGAGGAGATGGATGCAGAGATAAACTACATAGTATCACAGCACGCAGAACAGGATCACTCAGGCACCATACCTGAACTCCTTGAAATCTACCCTGAGGCAGAGGTCCTCGGGACACCGCCATGCATAGAATTTCTGGAGGAGCTCCTGAGAATCAAGGGAAACTTCAGGGAGGTAAGGGATGGTGAGACCCTCTCCCTGGGTGATAAGACACTGAGATTCACCGTAACCCCATGGGTCCACTGGCCAGACACCATGGTAACCTACCTTGAGGAGGAGGGCATACTATTCACCTGCGATTTCTTCGGATCACACATTGCAACATCAGAGATAATGGAGACACCAGAAGACTTCCTGAGGGAGGCGAAGAGGTACTACGCCCATATCATGATGCCCTTCAGCCAGATGGTGACATCAAACCTCAGTAAGATCTCAAAGCTGGAGGTATCCATGATAGCACCATCCCATGGCCCGGTCATATCTGAACCTGAACTCATAATGGACGCCTATGCTGCCTGGACATCAGGCGGGGATGGGGTGGTCATCGCCTACACCACCATGCATGGAAGCACCAGGGTAATGGTTGAGAGACTCACAGAGAAACTCATGGAACTCGATGTGGGCGTAAGACCGGTGAACGTTGCAGAACATGACACAGGAGAGTTTCTGACGGAACTCGTAGATGCATCGGTGCTTGTCGTTGCATCACCAACGGTGCTCACAAGGCCGCACCCGGCCATAGCATCGGCCCTGTACCTTGTAAACGCCCTGAAACCACCTGTTAAATATGTTGCAGTCATGGGATCCTATGGATGGGGCAGCCTGATAGAGTCAGAGGTCAGGAAGCTCCTTTCAAACCTGAATGTCGAATACCTTGAATCCGTCCTTGTGAAGGGCCTCCCCCTTGAGGAGGACCTGCAGAGGGTGGATGAACTTGCCATGAAGATAAAGGGGGTGAATGGATGGTAAGTGAAAGGATGCAGGAGGCACTCAACAGGCAGCTAAATGCTGAGCTCTACTCAGCATACCTCTACCTTTCAATGGCAGCCTACTACGAGGCCTCTGATCTTCCAGGATTCGCAAACTGGATGCGTGTACAGGCCCAGGAGGAGCTTTCACACGCAATGAAATTCTACGACTACCTTGTGCAGAGGGGTGCAAGGGTCGTGCTTGATGAGATAGAGAAACCACCATTTGAGTGGGAATCACCACTGGAGGTGGCCAAGCATGTCCTTGAACATGAGAAGAAGGTCACAGGACTCATAAATGACCTTGTGGACCTCGCCATCTCAGAGAGGGACCACGCCACCAACAACTTCCTCCAGTGGTTCGTTGCAGAGCAGGTTGAGGAGGAGGAATCAGCAGGGGGCCTTCTCCAGAGGGTGCGCCTAGCATCGGACTCGCCCAGCGGACTCCTCATGCTGGACTCAGAACTGGCAAAGAGGGTCTACAATCCACCTGCAGATAAGGGGGAATGAGATATGGGGGAGAAGGTATACGAACTCAGAAAGATAAAGAAGAAGGGAAGGGGAATGCCCCTCATAGGGGATAAATTCCCGGAGATGGAGGTCCAGACGACCCACGGACCAATGGAACTCCCTGACGAATTTGAGGGCAGATGGTTCATACTCTTCAGCCACCCCGCAGACTTCACACCTGTATGCACAACCGAGTTCGTGGCCTTCCAGGAGGTCTACCCGGAACTACAGGAACTTGACTGTGAACTCATAGGACTCAGCGTTGACCAGGTGTTCTCCCACATCAAGTGGATTGAGTGGATAGCCGAGAACCTTGACACCGAGATAGAGTTCCCGGTGATAGCAGACACCGGACGGGTGGCAGACACCCTGGGACTCATCCACCCATCAAGGCCCACAAACACCGTCAGGGCGGTCTTTGTGGTGGACCCTGAAGGGATAATAAGGGCCATCCTCTACTATCCACAGGAACTTGGAAGGAACATCCCGGAAATCGTGAGGATGATACGTGCCTTCAGGGTCATAGATGCCGAGGGGGTTGCAGCACCAGCCAACTGGCCCGATAACCAGCTCATCGGGGACCATGTGATAATACCCCCGGCATCTGACATTGAAACAGCCAGGAAGAGGAAGGATGAATATGAATGCTACGACTGGTGGCTATGCCACCGCAAAATAGGGGGTGAATAGATTGGAGAAAAAATTCTATGAGCTACCCGAGCTCCCATACCCATACGACGCCCTTGAACCATACATATCCAGGGAGCAGCTCAGCATACACCACCAGAAACACCACCAGGCATACGTTGATGGTGCCAACGCCCTCCTCAGGAAACTGGATGAGGCAAGGGAATCAGACACAGAAGTTGACATCAAGGCGGCCCTCAAGGAACTCTCATTCCATGTTGGGGGCTACGTTCTCCACCTCTTCTTCTGGGGTAACCTGGGACCTGCAGATGAATGCGGAGGAGAACCATCAGGAAAACTGGCAGAGTACATAGATAAGGACTTCGGAAGCTTTGAAAGATTCAAGAAGGAGTTCTCACAGGCAGCTATAAGTGCAGAGGGCTCAGGATGGGCTGTACTCACCTACTGCCAGAGGACAGACCGGCTATTCATAATGCAGGTCGAGAAACACAACGTTAATGTCATACCCCACTTCAGGATACTCCTTGTCCTTGATGTATGGGAACACGCCTACTACATTGACTACAGGAACGTGAGACCAGACTACGTTGAGGCCTTCTGGAACATAGTAAACTGGAAGGAAGTTGAAAAACGCTTTGAGGACATCCTCTAGACCACTCCAGCTTAAAGAGGATCATCCTCCCTCATTTTATATTTATCTTTTCTGCTTCAATAGCGGCTAAACTTTAATTTTTGAACCAACTACTGAGTTCCTGCTCCACATACCGGGGTAACATTTATTTCTAAACCATCATAAATCATTAAGAGTTACACTGATCCGGGAATGATTCTGATGATCTGGAATAGAGAAATGGAATGCATATCAAGGGATGAACTGGAGGAACTGCAGCTTAGCAGACTACAGGATACCGTGAAGAGGGCCTATGAGAACGTACCATACTACAGGGAGGCCTTTGACAGGGTGGAGGTTCACCCCGAGGATATAGAGACCCTTGATGATATAGAAAAACTCCCCTACACGACAAAGGACGACCTGAGGAGGGTCTACCCCTTCGGCATGTTCGCAGTGCCGCGCAGGGAGATAGTTGAGGTCCACACATCCTCAGGGACAACAGGCAAGCCAGTGGTCTCAGGTTACACCAGGGAGGACATTGAGATATGGAGTGAGGTCATGGCAAGGGGCCTCACCATGATGGGCCTAACCGAGGATGATGTAATACAGAACACCCATGGCTACGGACTTTTCACAGGGGGCTTCGGCGTCCACTACGGTGCACAGAAGATAGGGGCCACGGTAATACCCATATCAACCGGGCAGACAAGAAGGCAGATAGAGATAATGAAGGACTTCGGAACAACGGTCATGATATTCACACCGTCATATGGTCTCTATCTTTCTGAAATAGCACGTGAAGAAGGATTCGACCCTGAAAAATCCAGGATAAAGGCCATAGGTTTCGGTGCTGAGATGTGGACCGAGGAGATGAGGGCAGAGATTGAGAGAAGATTCAACGCCCCGGCCTTCAACATATATGGTCTGACGGAGATCATGGGGCCAGGTGTTGCAATGGAGTGCAGTGAGAAGAACGGACTCCACATCGCAGAGGACCACTTCTACCCTGAGATAATAGATAAAAAGGGTGAGAGGCTCGGCCCCGGGGAGAGGGGGGAGCTTGTGATCACAACACTGACAAGGGTGGGGATGCCTGTTATAAGGTTCAGGACCAAGGACATAACATCCATTGACTATGAACCCTGCAGGTGCGGCAGGACCCTTGCAAGGATCTCAAGGATCACAGGCAGGGTTGACGATATGCTCAAGGTCCGTGGCGTATCGGTGTTCCCATCACAGATAGAGAAGGCCCTCCTCCGCATAGACGGAATCGAACCCCACTACCAGATAATAGTGACAAGGCCCCACCTCATGGACGAACTTGAGGTCAGGGTTGAAACCTCACCGGAACTCTTCTCAGATGATATCAGGAAGATGGTGGAGACCCGTGACCGCATCGAGGAGTTCATAGAGAATGAGATAGGCCTCAGGGTCAAGGTGACCCTTGTTGAACCAGGAACCATACCCCGGAGTGAGGGTAAGGCCGTGAGGGTGATAGACAGGAGGAACCTCTAGTTTAAAGGATAGAATGGTGATAAGATGAGGGTTAAGCAGATATCAATATTCCTTGAAAATAAGAAGGGCAGGCTCTGGAAGGCCCTCAGCACACTTGCAGAGGCAGGTATAAACCTCAGGGCACTTTCACTTGCAGACACATCCGAATTCGGCATACTGAGACTCATAGTACCCGAACCTGAACACGCTGCAGCTGTGCTTGAGGATAAGGGCTTCGTTGTTAAAATTAAGGACGTGGTCGCGGTTGAAATGGATGACCGGCCAGGGGGCCTTGCATCCATCCTTGAGGTGCTGAAGGACTACGATATAAACCTTGACTACATATACGCCTTTGTACATGAGAAGAAGGACAAGGCCATACTCTTCATGAGCACGGAGGACCTGGACGCCCTTGAGGGTGCACTGGGGGATGCAGGGGTGAGGATGGTCCCACCAGAGGAGGTCTACTCCCTCTGATTACCACCGGAGGTTGATTTTTATTCCCTCTGGGCGAGCCTGAGGTCCTCCACGGAGTACTCAATACCCTCCTTCTCAAGTTTTTCTGTTATACTCCTGCTCATTTTACCAACTGCAAGTACAAGGACGTTGAGGCCCCTCTTTGCAGCTGCAAGTGCTGCGTGGGGTGTTGCGAATTCAAAATCCACCCTCAGATCCAGTTTATTTGCAGCTGCCCTTGAAACTGTCCCCATTATCCCTATCCTGTCCTGGCCTCTGCTGAGCTCCATCAATCTTTCAAGGTTTGCATTCCGTGATCCTCCCTCAGATATTCCTGGCAGCACGGCTATGGTCACCTTACCCCTCTGGAGGGGTATGGTACCCCCGAGTTCTGAAAGGGCGACATCCTCACCCCTCCTTGCAGGATGGAGCACCTCTGCATAGGCCTCCCCGTTTCTCCTCCTCCGCGCGTAGAGTATACCATCCTCCATGAAGAGTTCAACCTCATCCCCCTCCTGGAGGTCCTCCCAGGCTATGGCAGGCCACACCGACCTGTAGAAGCTCATGGATTCAAGCACCTCATCGGCGTACCTTCTAAGGTCCATGGCGGCTTCTCTGATCTTCTCAGCACCCCTCCTGGTTATCTTGTAGTGGGACCTGCCGCTTCCGGACTCAACCAGGCCCTCTGCTATGAGGCTCTTGATGTTCTCAGAGACGGCCTGGACGGTTATCCCGAGCTTATCTGCTATGTCCTTCTGCCTCACATAGGGCTGCAGCCTGGCTATCTCACTGAGTATCTGAAAGCGTGTAAGCTCACCCTTCTTTCGCAAAGACTTCATCCATTCACCCTCACATTCTTTATGGCCCTGTCAAGGAGTTCAAGGAATTCTCTCTCACGATCTGAGGGTATGTAGGCGCCGCAGGCAGTTGCATGGCCCCCGCCGCTTCCACCCACCTTCTCGGCAACCCTCCTCATTATGGAGCCGAAGTGTATGCCGTCGAAGGCCAGGAGCCGTGAACATCGTAGTGAAACCTTTAACCCATCAGAGGTCTCCCCCAATCCGATCATGGGCCTCCTCCAGTCACCGTACCCGAGAAGCATACCTGCAACGGTTCCTATGACCGCTGTGTTCACTCCGGGGGCATGGAAGTACTGCAGGTTCTCCATGTCCCTTATCAGTTCATCATCCATTATCTCGTTGAGTGTAGCTGCAAGGTAGGCCCGGTGGGCCCTGAGGACATCCTCCAGTTCATCCTGGTTCCCCTTCCGGTCCCCGCCGATTATCTCCATTGCAAGCTTCCACCTTGAGTTACGGTTACATGCGTTCACCGCGGTTGAGAACTCAGATAGATCCCTGAAGACAGTGTACCTCTCCTCGGAGCTGAGCTCATAGACCTCACCAAGGATAAGCCTTGGAAGGTATTTATGGTATCTTTCAGGGACCTCACTGACCATCATGCGGTATATCTCGTTGAAGAGTTTCCTCTTCTCATCATCAGTAAGGTCACAGAGCCTCCGCTGTGATTCACCATTGCTGAGGGGTATCCCAAGGTTCTTGAGCCTTGCAATACACTCATTGGTGTTGTTTGTTGTTGGGAGCGTCACATCCCCAAAATAGGAGAGCGCATTAACCAGGGGCCTTGTATGTCTACCATAGATTGTAAGGTCACTCTGGCACTCAACATGACCCTCCCTGACGCTGTCCTGGAGGATATCCCTGTTGAGACCCTCCATCTTACCCAGGGTGATGTTCTGCATGTCACCCACAGCTGCAAGGAGACCCATCCAGCCGAGGTCCCTGTAGCCGAACTCCCTTCCAAGGAGGTAGGCAAGTCCCCCGCCTGAGACATGTGTTGAGCCGTCCATACCATAGAATATGGGGTTTATCTCCAGTAACTCCCCGCTGGGTGCTGTGAAGTCCCTTTTCCTCACGGGGGGATGGTGGTCCAGTATTAGAACCCTTGAGTTTGATTTAAGGTTCTCATGGACCCTCTGACCGGATCCAAGGTCACTGAAGATGGTGAGGTCCGAGGAGAGTTCAACGTCAGGCACCTCATTGATGTTTATGATCCTCACCTCATGGTCCATACCCAGCCTTCCAAGGACCTTGCTGAGGACCGTTGCGGCTGTTATACCATCACAGTCAGTGTGACTGTATACCGCGACAGTTTCAGAGGATTCTATCATCTCCCTGGCCCTTCTGAGGGCCAATCTCAGTTCATCAATACCCGTATCCATGGCATCATCTCTTCTTCGAGGACCTCAGAAGCCTCGCAAGTTTGGGAAGTAGTTCGCTCTTTTTTCCATCGTATTCCACCACAACCCTTCCTGAGGACTCCCACCAGGATGAGGGATATGCACTGTCCGACTCCATCCGGGCCTCCAGCTGGAGCTTCCTCGCAGCCCTCAGTATCTCACTGGCGGTCGGAGATTCAACAGCATACTCCAGGGGCACCCTGCGACCCTCACTCCGAGATTTTCTTGAATCAAGATAGGCTGGCCATATGATCAAATTAACTCCTCCTTCTGGTAAGCTTCACTGCATTCTGCTGGTCCACATCTTCAGCCATGCTAACCCCGAGGGCGGCTATCATATCCTTCACGGTGTACCTTTCAGGTGTCACGGCCTTTATCCCATACTCCTCCAGCTTCCTGAGGGTTATCGGACCTATCGCAGCCACCTCAACATTCTTAAGGGCTCTGATGAGCTGTTCACGCCTATTGCCGGCGATTTTGAGGAGGTTCTCAACCGTCAGGGGGCTTGTGAAGGTAACTGCATCCACCCATCCAGCAAGGAGGCCATCTATCAGCTCCTCTGCGGGTCCGGTGTCATCAGGTAAACCGGATCTGTAGGCCTCGGCCACTAGGACCTCTGCGCCCATCATCTCAAGTCCACGGGGGAGCACCTTCCTTGCAGAGAGCGTCCTCGGGAGGGCAACCTTCCATCCCTCAAGGTTGAGTCCACTGAGGGCGTCCAGGAGGCCCTCGGCGGTATAATCCTCAGGGACTATGTCGACCCTGAGTCCATGCTCACGGGCCGCAGTGGCTGTCCGGGGGCCTATAACTGCCACCATGCAGTCCCTCCTGATTTTCTCTGCAAATTCGCTGCAGAGCCTGAAGAGGGACTCAACTGCAGCCTGTGACGTGAAGATTACAAGGTCCCATTCATCAGCCCTCCTGCAGACCTCCCTGAGGGATTCGGTGTGGGCCTCCTTTAACTCCAGGGTCGGGGCCACGAGGGCCCTTCCACCTGCCCCCTCTATGAGTTCAACAGCCTCTGCAGATCTTTCATGGGGCCTTGTGACGGCCACAGTCCTATTCTTCAGTCCCTCTAATTTCACGGTAGACATTGACAACATCACCCACAACTATGATGCCTGGTGGCCTCAGGTCCCTATCTGCAATGTCTCCAAGTGTCCCGAGGACTATCCTCTCATCATCCAGTGTCCCTCTCTCAATTACACATACAGGGGTCTCGGCGGGGCGGTGCTTCATGATCTCCTCCATGTTCTCCCTTATGTTACCAACACCCATGAGTATTATGAGTGTATCTGCATTGTAGTCCCAGTGGACCTGCCTCTCGGGCTTTGTCGGGTCCTCATGGCCTGTAACCACGGTGAAGGATGTTGCAACACCCCGGTGGGTTACAGGAAGCCCGACAGATGTGGGGACACCAACAGCCGATGTTACCCCCGGGATGACCCTGTACTGGATTCCGGCTTCCTTAAGGGCCAGGATCTCCTCACCACCCCTCCCAAATACGAAGGGATCGCCGCCCTTGAGCCTCACCACCGTCCCATGTTTCCGGCCTTCCTCAACCAGTATGCTGTTTATCTCATCCTGGGTCCTGTGGTGTTCACCACTCCTCTTACCAACGTATATGAGTTTGGCTTCATCAGGCGCGTATCTGAGTATCTCTTCACCTGCCAGGCGGTCATAGACCACCACGTCCGCCCTCTCAAGGACCCTTATGGCCTTGAGTGTTATGAGTTCAGGGTCCCCTGGCCCTGCGCCAACAAGATAGACCACCATGATCATCACCTCTGTTGTAATATCCTCAGGGGGGAGTTGCAGTTCATAGCAACAGGATATACTACCATGATCATCACCTCTGTTGTAATATCCTCAGGGGGGAGTTGCAGTTCATAGCAACAGGATATACTACCATGATCATCACCTCTAGATCTTCAGGATGCCCCTGAAGAATTTGAAGCCATCAGTGGATCCCAGTATCTCCTCGGACGCCCTCTCAGGGTGGGGCATCACCGCGCATACCATCCCTGTTTCATCGCAGACCCCTGTTATCCCGTCCAGGGAACCGTTCGGGTTTTCCCCATGGAACTGCAGGACCACCTGATCGTTTTCCCATACCTCACTGATATTGTTGTGATAGTACCTGCCCTCTGCATGGGCCACTGGCATCCTTATAACCTCATCCTTCCTGAAGAGACCTGTGAATGGCGTCCTGGTTGTTTTAACCCTGAGTTCGGTCCACTGGCAATTGAATTTTGGGTGCTCGTTGACGGTGAAGACCCCTGGCACAAGCCCAACCTCTGCAAGGATCTGGGCACCATTGCATATGCCCAGAACAGGCTTCTCCTCCTTCACAAGTTCCCTGACAGCGTCCATTACAGGGGTTATGGCTGCAATTGCACCTGCACGGAGGTAGTCCCCGTAGGAGAAACCCCCTGGGATCACGACGGCGTCGAGGTGATCAAGGTTGCGCTGGTTCCACCACACATACTCGGGCTCTGCCCCTGCCAGTTCAAGGACATGGTGGACGTCACGGTCACAGTTGGATCCGGGAAACCTTATAACTCCCACCCTCATGTTTCAGCCTTCCATCTCATTTATACTGACATCATAGTCATGGATGACCGGGTTGCAGAGGAGGCGCTGGCACATATCCTCAACCTCCCTCTCAACAGCCTCAAGGCTGTCCTCGTCCATGGTGAAGGTTATAACATCAGTTGTATCGGTGTCCTCAACCTCGTATCCAAGGAGGGCCAGGGCCCTCTCAATTGTGGCCGCCTCAGGGTTCAGCATCCCCTTCTTTAGCCTTATTCTTACCTCAACCATAAATTTCATTCCATCACCTCAGAGTTTAACCTTCCACCTTTCAATGTCATCATCATCGAGTATCATCCTGGCAACCCTTCTGTAGGCGCCCACAACACCCTCCTCTCCACGGCGGAATATGTCCTTGTCCAGGGGCTCTCCGGTCTCCTTGTCCCAGAGGCGGCAGGTGTCAGGGCTAACCTCATCGCCGAGCCTTATCCTACCATCTGAGTCCCTTCCGAATTCCAGCTTGAAGTCTGGCAGGATAAGTCCCCTTGACTTGAGGAACTCCCTGAGGACGTCGTTTATCTGCAGTGTGATCCTCCTTATCTCCTCCAGTTCATCCCTGGTGGCGATCCCGAGGGCAAGGATTATGTCGTCGTTCAGCATGGGGTCCCCGTGCTCATCACTCTTGTAGTCCATCTGTATGAGGGGTGGTCTGAACTCCTGGCCCTCCCTGAAGGGGAACCTCCTCACGATGCTCCCGGCTGCTATGTTCCTGGTTATAACCTCTATGGGTATCATCTCAAGTTTCCTTGCAAGGATGCAGCCAGGCTCCCTCAGTTCAAGGTACTGGGTCGGTACCCCGGCGTCCTCGAGGACCTCAAATATCTTTGCTGAGATAACAGAGTTGTAGTAGCCCTTCATATCAAGGGTGTCCTTCCTTTCACCGTCGCCTGCTGTTATATCATCCCTGAATCTGACTGCAACAATTTCAGGGTCATCTGTAAGGAGAACATCCTTTGCCTTACCACTGTAGAGTGGACCGTCTATCTTCACATCCATACTATCACTTTAAATTAATTATGAGCATGAGATTCTGGATCGACTCTCCAATACTTATATAGGTGTAAATCCTATTATGAGTTATATCGCGATTCAGTTATATAATCTTGCGAAATCAGATTCATGCTTCTCAGGGTGAAATAATGTGTGGCATTGTGGCTTGTATACTTAAGGATAGGATTGCAGCCCCGATTCTCCTGGAATGCGTCAGGAGGCTGGAGTACAGGGGCTATGACTCCGTTGGTATCGCAACATCGGATCCAGTGATAAGGATCAAAAAGGACAGGGGTAAAATCGACGAGGTGGATGCAAAACTTGACCTTGCAGATCTACCAGGCAACATGGGGATAGCCCATGTCAGGTGGGCGACCCATGGTCTCCCCACAGCTGAAAACGCCCATCCACATACTGACTGCAGCGGCGAGATAGCAGCGGTACACAACGGGATAATAGAGAACTACCTGGAGGTTAAGGAGGAACTTGAATCAGAGGGCCACATATTCAGGTCCGAGACAGACACTGAGGTCATACCCCACCTCATAGAGAAGTACATGGATGAGGGGATGGACCTCGAAGCCGCAACAGCCACAGCACTCAGGAAGCTCAGGGGAGCATATGCAATTGCAGTCATATCATCCAGGGAGCCTGGAAGGATCGTGGGGGCCCGGAAGGAGAGTCCACTCATAGTTGGTGTCGGTGAGGGAGAATACTTCCTGGCCTCAGACGTTCCCGCCATCCTCAACCACACCAGCAGGGTGATATACCTCGATGACGGTGAGATGGCCATAATTGATGGGGATCTGAGGGTCACCGACATTGAGGGCAACCCTGTGGAGAAGGAGGTCCATTCAATCGACTGGTCGGCTGACATGGCAGAGAAGGGAGGCTATGACCACTTCATGCTTAAGGAGATACATGAGGAACCCGCCGCGGTGAGGGACACCCTCACAGAGATGGATGAAGTGTTCAGGGTGGTTGAGGAGATAGGCGAGGTTGAAAGAGTCTGTTTCGTTGCCTGTGGAACATCCTACCATGCATCCCTGGTTGGCAAGTACCTCTTCGAGAGCCTCCTTGGCATACCGACCGATGTTATCCTTGCAAGTGAGTTCAGATACTCTGCAGGGGCCCTGAATGACAGGACACTGGCCATATTCATAAGTCAGTCAGGTGAAACAGCGGATACCCTGAACGCCCTCCGTGCAGCCAATTCAAGGGCCAGGACCCTGGCGATAGTCAACGTACTTGGAAGCTCAGCAACAAGGGAGGCCCAGCATGTCCTCTACACAAGGGCTGGCCCCGAGATAGGTGTGGCTGCAACCAAGACCTATGTGAGCCAGTTAACTGTTATATACATGCTAGTGGCTGCAATGGGTGCACCAGGCCTCATGGAAAAACTTGAAAGGGTCCCTGAGTTCATGGAGAGTGCCCTTGAGGATGAGGACCGCATCAGGGAACTGGCAGCAGCCTACAGTGATGCTAGGGACTTCTTCTTCATAGGACGCGGATTCGCCTATCCAACGGCCCTTGAGGGGGCCCTGAAGCTCAAGGAGATAACCTACATACACGGTGAGGGCTACGCAGCAGGTGAACTCAAGCACGGCCCCCTGGCCCTGATAGATGACGGGGTACCGGTAGTTGCAATTTCACCGCCAGGCCCCTGCCATGATAAGACCCTGAGCAACGTTGAGGAGGTCAGGGCGAGGGGTGCAAGGGTCATAGGCCTTGGCAGCGTTTCAGATGAATCCCTCAGGAAGGAGGCCGATGACTTAATAGGCCTTGACCCTGAGGTTGATGATATCATATCGCCCCTGATCTACATCGTCCCCCTCCAGCTCCTATCATACCATGTGAGTGTGGAGCGTGGACTGGACCCTGACAAGCCAAAGAACCTTGCAAAGTGTGTGACCGTTGAGTGAAGATGACAAGAGTCATAAAGAAGTATTACGGGGTCCTGACGCTTATATGCGTCCTTATAGGTTTTCTGTTCCCTGAATTTTCAATTTTTTCAGGTTACACGCCGCTACTACTGGCGCTCCTGGTTTTCTCCCTGGTTGTTGAGCACAGCATAGAGGATTTGGGGAGGATAATCCATCACCCACGGTTTATTGCCCTGATCCTGGCATCTACTCTATTGCTATACCCCATCATGGGATTCATCTTCAGCAGGATCCTCGGGCTGGATTCGGACCTATCTGTGGGGGTCATACTCCTCTCATTCGCCCCATCACCGATTGTAGCAGCCCTCTGGACTGAGATATCTGGTGGTGATGGCACTCCCGCAATATCAGCCGCCCTAACATCCATGCTGACCTCTGTGGCGGTCTACCCCGCGGTTCTTTACGTCCTTGGGGTTGCATCACCGGCAGTTGCCTTCAGGGTGCTCTCACTGCTCCTCTTCAGTGTTTTCATTCCAGCCATCCTGGCCCTGATCCTGAGGCTTGAGGTTGAATTGGTTCAACCGGTGAGGGATGGTATTAACATTTTATCCGCCATTCTGGGGCTTCTGATAATCATAGTTGCAGTTGCCCACATGTCAGGGGCTCTGGGGGGGTGGGGTGTTCTGAGGGTGGTGTTCCTGGTATCTGTGATGCTCCTCGCCGGCTTCATCTATGGCTTCCTTATCGGCAGGAGAATGCCCGGATACAGGGTTGCCTCAATTTACACTTCAGGGATGCGTGATGGTGTGATACCGGTTGGGGTTGCTCTTACATACTTTTCCTCTGCAGCGGCACTCCCGGCAACCATCCTCCTGGTGGTGATGCCGGTATTCACAGGGATAGTATACTACCTTGTGGGAACAGATGATTGATGTCAGCTATTCAGTTTCCGGGAGGGAGGGTACTTTAACGGACCATTTCATTACAAGGTACTCTTTAATTTCTGATTCAGGGACCCTCTTCACAGCCCTCCTTTTACGTATAACCCTTCTCAGCCCCATGTAGGCATCATATTTTGCCCTCAAAATGATGAATTTCCCTCTTTTTATATTCAGAAGGACCTGGATGATTTCTGTGATAACAAAGAGGGGGAGATACCTTAAAAGCAGATCAGCGGGCATGTTCTTAATGAAGGTCCAGGTATAATTTCTCCAGTTATGGTAAACTGTGAAGTCACTTACAAAGGGATTGGTACCCCCCTTGTGGTGGTATACGATGGCATCGGGGGCGTAAAGTGAATCCCATCCTGCGCTTCTGAGTCTGAGTGCCAGGTCAAAGTCCTCATAGTATGCAAAGAAATCCTCATCAAAGTATTCACCATCGACCTCAACATCTTCAAGGGCTTCTCGTCTGTAGAGACAGGCACCGGCACAGCAACCCAGGATTCTGGCCCTTTCATCAAAATTTTCAACGGGTTCATATGCGCCCCTGTTGAATCCAAGACCATTCTTGGAGTATTCAAGACCAGCCGAATCTATAAGTTTTCTGTTCTGTCCCCAGATCATCCTGGCCTGCACACTCCCCACACTTTCACTCTCCTCCGCCGCCACCATGAGATTCTCTATAAAATCTGGAAGAACCTCCGTGTCATTATTGAGGCACATCACATACCTGCAGTGGGGATCCTCAAGCGCTATCCTGATTCCCTGATTGTTTGATGCAGCGAATCCCAGATTCTCACGGTTTTCAATCAGTATTATCCTGTCATTGAGGTATTCACTGAAGTTACTCTTTATAAAGTCCACTGAACCATCAGATGAGCCGTTGTCAATGAACACTATTCTGAAGTCCTCGTAGGTCTGTCTCAGAAGGGATCTGAAGTATGCCTCAAGAAAGGATACTCCGTTGAGGTTGGGTGTTATGATGTAGGTTTCTGGTATAGGATCACTTCCTTTGATCTATCTATTCTTCCGGGCAATGATGAACCTGTAGGTCCTTTCGATTCCTTCAACGATATTATCCCATAGGAATTTTTCCTCAACCTTCTTCCGGCCCTCGGACCCCATCCTGTCCCTTAATTCATCATCAGAGATTAAAAGCTTTATCCTATCATGGAGGGCCTCCTTGTCACAGGGCTCAACCAGGAAACCGTTTTCACCGTCATCTATGACCTCAACGACTCCACCGGACCTGTAGGCAACAGCAGGCACACCACAGGCACCCGCCTCAGCAAGGACCATCCCGAAACCCTCCCTGGTGGATGGGAGGACAAGCACCCTGGCCCCCCCTATCATGGATATGACTTCACGGTAGCTGAGGTTATGGTGGAATGTGACTGACTCCCCTACCCCAAAATCATCGACCATGGCTTTGAGTCTAGACCTCTCCACCCCGTCCCCTACTATTTCGAGTCTGAGGTCAGGGAAATCTGTGACAAGTTTACTGAAGACCTCTATGATGTGATCCACATGCTTGTGGGGGGCGAGGCGTCCAACGAATATTATGTAGTTCCCGGTTGCTGGTGTGACGGAATCGATGAGTTCAAGGTCAACGCCGTTCGGGATGATGTGGATATCCGCGGGGGGTCTGCCATGGACGTCTGTGAGTGCTGAGGCCGTGCTGCGGCTAACGGTGATCACACCATCATAGGGGAGCCTCATGAGGACCCTCTCAAGTAGTCCGGCTGTTCCTGATGACTGCAGCCACTGGTCACCATGGGCGGAACTCACATCATGGATGGTTGCAACCATGGGTGTTCCACGGATCCTTGAGGCGAGGAATGATGGTGGGAGGGGGGCGTAGGTCTGGGCATCAATGATGTCATAGTCATGGGTCATCACCCACCTGAAAACCGCAGCCATGAACCTGATGAATTCAAGGGGTCCCCTGATGGGCGGCTTTCTTATCCTTGGGCCCAGGTGGTGCACCCTTATCCCGCTGATCTCCTCATAATCGCCGACTCCATGGATCCCCATTGATATCACATCAACCTCATGACCCCTCTCAACGAGTCTCCTGGCGATTTCAAAGTACCTCCTCTCCCCTCCCCCATTATAATGTGGTACAAAGAAATCTGAGACTATAAGTATCTTCATGGGTTTCACTTTTCAGTTTTTGGTGCAGAGAATTTTGAGACTGTGAGTATTATTCATGGTGTGCCTCATCAATTTTCCCATCCAACCTTTGATTCCTCCATCAATTTATATCTAATGTATGATATAATTAATAACATGGCAGGGGTTTTTCCTGTGAATCCAATGGCCATCATATCCATCACAGCCATGGTGGCTGCCCTTGTATCAGGGGTTTACATATTCGCCAAGAACCCTGAAAGCAGATTTAACAGAGCACTACTTGTTTTCTCAGCCCTTATAGCCTACCTCTCACTCACAGACTTCGGACTTTCCATTTCAGAGTCCTACATGATGGCGGACTTCTGGGTGAGGATGGGATTCCTGTGGCCCATGGTGGTACCGATCATAGTGCACATGGTCCTCCTCTTCACAGGTAGAAGGACCACCAGGCCACTCCTTGCAGTTATATATGTACCTGCAGGGGTGATTGCGATCCTTGAACTCACAACAGATCTCATAACAGCAGGACCCACCATGACTGCATGGGGGTGGACCTTCAGGGCTGCAGAGGATTCAATCCCCTACCAGATCTCAAACATCTGGGGATTACTTGTGGCAGCAGCCGCCATAATACTTGTGGCCTGGCACTGGAGGTCATCATCGGGTCCAGAGAGGACACGGGTCTACTACCTCCTCACAGGCCTCACCTTACCTGTCCTGACGGGCATCATTACAGACCTCATCCTCCCCTCAGCAGGTATTGTGGTCCCATCACTCACAGACCCTGCAGCTGCACTTGGGGTTTCCATGATAGCCTATGGTGTCATGAGGTTCCGTTTACCAATCCTGAGTCCTTTAAACGCTGCCATGGACATTGTGAGGAATATGAACAGCTTTCTCATAATCACCGATCCTGAACTGAATATACACTACGTCAATCCAGCCGCTGAGGGGCTGACAGGTTGCAGGGCAGCTGAACTCACAGGGAGGAGGCTGACTGAGATCCTTGAATTTGAGGACATCTGCAAAGACTCAACCATTGAGTCCCGGCTTCGGGGTGGAGATGGATGGATACCTGTCATCGTATCAGCGGGCCATGTGCATGGATCCGGGGGTGAACATGTGGGCTTCCTCTTCACGGGTTCAGATATGAGGCCCATCCTTGAGATGGAGGAAAAGCTCAGGAGGAGGGAGGATCGACTGGTCCTGCTGACAGAACACATGGCTGATGGTCTTGGAGAATTCGACAGGGAATTCAATTTCAGGTACCTCAGCCCATCTGTAGAGAAGATAACAGGCTACGGCCATGAGAAGCTTATAGGCCTCTCAGCCATGGACTTCCTTGACTATCTGCACCCTGATGACAGGGATAATGTTAAAAACCTCATAATTACCGGGGGGGAAGCTCACAGGGCAACCTTCAGGATAAGGAGGCCGGATGGAAACTACAGGTGGGTGGAATACGTTGACAGACCAATCCGCACAGATGGGGACATTGAGGGCTACGTCTTCGGTTTGAGGGATATACATGAACATAAAATGGCCGAGGAGGCCCTTATTGTCAGCAAGGAGAAATTCAGGGAACTCTTCAGGAACATGAGGAGCGGCATAATTGTTGTTGAGTATGATGGAAAGGGGTTCCGGGTTAAATCCATGAACCCGGCAGCCGAGGAGATGGAGGGCGTCTCATGCGCAGCTATAAGGGGAATGGATCTTCCCAGGGCACTTCCAGGGATCTGGAACTCAGCCATCAGGAAAGCCCTCCTTGAGATCATGGAGACGGGTGAGGCCATCCACTGCCCGGAGGTGAGGTGTGGTGAGGCATGGTTTGATGTCCACCTCTACCAGCTATCAACCGGGGAGGTGGTCATAATATGCACCGACATAACCATGAGGAAGGAGTATGAGGACAGGCTCAGATCATCCCTCAGGGAGAAGGAGGCCCTCCTGAGGGAGGTACACCACAGGGTCAAGAACAACTTCCAGATAGTTTCAAGCCTGATAAATCTCCAGATGGCGGATGTTGAGGATCCAGCGCCCCTCAGAGACCTCCAGAGCAGGGTCCAGTCAATGGCACTTGTGCATGAACTGCTCTATGAGTCAGAGGACCTCACAAGTATCGATATGGGGCGCTACCTTGAGAGACTCACATCCTCCATACTTGACAGCTACCATGGAGGGGGAATAGACCTTGAGGTTGAGTCGGTGACGTAACCCTCCCCATTGAAACCGCGGTCCCCCTGGGCCTCATAATCAATGAGCTCATCACAAACTCTGTTAAGCATGCCTTCACATCATCAGGCAGGATCACCATAGAACTGAAGGAGGATGGGGGTGAATTCACACTCACAGTCGCAGATAATGGGGTTGGTCTTCCCCTGGGATTTGTACCGGGGGAGTCGGATTCCCTGGGGCTCAGGCTCGTGGCGGGCCTCGTGGATCAGATAGATGGGACCCTGGAGACCCTTGGCAGGGATGAGGGTGCTGAGTTCAGGATAACCTTTAGGGTTGTACACTACAGGCCGAGGATATGATGTGGAACGGTTCAGGGGCCTGGAAACATTACTGGTCCGGCCTTATTGTAATCTCCATAGTGCACTGTCAGACAGATGATGGAACACTGCTTCATGCGCCGCCTTCATGTTGCATGAACCCGCTCATGGACAGTCCTGCATAAACTTTAAGTTGTAATTGCTGTAGCTGCAGAGGGGGTTGGGAGGCTGATAAAGATAACCGTCCATAAACTTTAAGTTGTAATTGCTGTATCATGTAACCATGGCACTTACACCAAGAGGGGACGTCCTCAGGGAAGTCATGGATCACCTTGAAGGTGGGGCCCTGGATTCTGTGAACAGAAGGAGGGAGCTGTGGAGGTCAATCTCGGATAAATTCATAAGAACTGATGACGGATCCTACACCCTTAAATCTGAGGCCGGGGAGGCCATGCACACCAGGGTGGGGGCCATGACAGAGGCCATCGAGAAATTTGTAAAACCAACGGTTTCAGGGATCAGAGGCGACTTAAGGGTCCTGGACCTCTGCTCAGGCCTCGGATACAACACAGCCGCCCTCCTTGAGTTCACTGAGGCTTCCAGTATCACCGTTGACATGGTGGAGATCTCAGTCGCGACCATGGCCACAGCCCTGATCGTACCATCACCCAATCCAGCCCATAAAATTGTTAAGGCGGCATACGAGGACTTCCTGTTATCTGAGGGCTTACTCTCCCTAATAACCTCACCTCCACCACCCAGGGGCATCGAGCTGAGGGTTCACTGCGGTGATGCAAGGGCAGTGGTGCCTGGACTTGATGAGGGATACTATGACGCCGTCTTCCTGGACGCATTCAGTCCAGGGGTGGCTCCTGAACTCTACACGGTGGAATTCATCTCACTCCTCGCGGGGGTCCTTAAGGAGGGGGGAATACTTGCAACCTACACCTCTGCAGCCCCCATGAGGTCAGCCCTTATTGAGGCAGGGTTCCATGTGGGTCAGGGACCTGTGTTCGGGAGAAAATCAGGGGGAACACTGGCCTCCCTGGATCCAGGGATGATCAGAGAGCCACTTGACTGGAGGGATGAACGTATGATAGCCCTCAGTGACGCGGGGATACCCTACAGGGACCCGGAACTGTCTGCTGATGCCATTGAAATAATGGAGAGGCGGAGGGCCGAGAGGATGTCTGCCAGGGGAGTTACAAGGATATCCTCAGCGGTTAAAACACCACTGTACCTGGGCTCAGAGAGGTTGGAGGGGGGAACCGGGAGACGTGTCCGGAGAAACCTCACCCGGTTTGGAATAGATGACCCTTCAGGTCCGGAGGCGCTATACATCATCTGCCCCCAGATGGAGGAGTGTGTATGTGGCTGTGGGGAGTATAGACCAGGCAACTCAAGGGAGAGGATACTCTCAATGAGGAGGAGGCTGATGGACCTGGTTAACCTGCGACACCTTGCCTGATTAGAATGCATGCACTGCAGTCTGTATGGGAGAATTTTTAGTGTGAGGATTACATATTAATCAGTATCTTGCTCCGGTGCCTGTTAATCAGCATCATGTGGTTCACTGATCTGCAGGGAAGGACCCTCTTAATTACTGAGGTGGATCAACTGATCTGGGGATAAGCCCCTTTTTATACTTAATTAATATGGGAGGATTTCATGTTTGAGATAAAAGCAAAGGACGGCCTTGGAAGGACAGGGATACTTAAGACAGAGCACGGTATCGTCAGGACACCCGCGCTGATGCCTGTAATACATCCAGGTAAACAGACCATCGATGTTAAGGGGTCTGGAGCCGAGATGGTGATAACCAATGCATACATAATCTACAGGAACCCTGAACTGAAGGAGAAGGCACTTAAAGATGGGGTGCACAGACTCATAGACTTCAATGGCCCCATAATGACAGATTCAGGTTCATTCCAGCTATCAGAGTACGGAGACATTGAGGTGGAGAACCATGAGATAATACGTTTCCAGGATGAGATAGGCACAGACATAGGCACATCACTGGACATACCAACACCCCCAGGTGTCAGCCACAGGAGGGCCCTGGAGGAGGTGGAGGTCACCCTTGAGAGGGCCAGGGAGTCCATTGAGTACAGGGAGAGAATGATGCTTAACGCAGTTGTACAGGGTTCAACACACCCGGACCTGAGGAGTTACTGCGCATCTCGCCTGGCTGAGCTGCCGGTGGAACTCCACCCCATCGGTGCGGTGGTGCCACTCATGGAGTCCTACCGTTACAGGGAACTCGTCGATGCAGTGCTTTCATCTGTATCTGAGCTACCACCCTCAAGGCCAAGGCACCTCATGGGGGCAGGTCACCCGATGCTGTTTGCCCTGGCAGTCTCAATGGGCTGCGACCTCTTTGATTCGGCAGCCTACATACTCTATGCAGAGGACGACCGTCTTCTCAGCACCGAGGGAACATACAAACTCGAGAACCTCCAGGAGATGCCATGTTCCTGCAGTGTCTGCACCGATTACACACCATCAGAGCTCATGGGGATGGACAGGGAGGATCGCAGGAACCTTATAGCAGAACACAACCTCCATGTGAGCTTCGCAGAGATAAGGAAGGTCCGCCAGGCAATCCACGACGGAAGCCTCATGGAGCTAGTTGAAGAGCGCTGCAGGGCACACCCCCGCCTTCTGGAGGGCTACAGGCGCATGTCAGAGTACGTGGATCTCATTGAAAAATTTGAGCCGAGATCCAAGAGGTCAGCATTCTTCTACACAGGTCCAGAGTCACTGGGTCGAGTGGAGGTCCAAAGACACCTTAAAAAAGTCAGGGAAGGTCTTGGGGAGAAAATAGCCCTCGTCGCCCCATCGAGGAGGCCCTACTCATCCAGCCTGCCTGATAGGCTTGAGGGCTTCCGTTCACTTAGACCCATGGAAGGAGGGGACTGGAGTGTCGTGGTGGTTGATCTCCCCTTTGGCCTCATCCCCCTTGAACTTGACCAGGTATACCCCCTGGCCCAGAGCGATGCACCTGGTATAATGGACCTTGATGGGGAGGAGTTCCTCAGGGGGCTTGTCCTGGACCTAATTGATCTGGGTGCAGTGATAGATGAGAAACTCTGCAGTGAACTTGGAATTGAGCTCCCCCACATTTACACAGGTGAAGTTGAAACCACAGTTGAAGATCTGGACCGTGTCAGGATGGTGGCAGACTACCAGTTCGGCAGGGGTGCTGGTGAACTCCTCTTCACAGATGATGTGAGGATTGAGAGGAGCCGCAACACAGGTAAGATAAGGCACATATATGCAGGGGATGAGCTCATCTGCACCATGAGGGCATCAGATGGTCTCCTGGTCCTTGGAGCGGAGGGGGCGGTCAGGCTCCACCAGGGGACCACCTACCCGGCATTCAGGGTGGTTGTAAATGAGGAGTCTGAGCCCTTTGCAAGGAGGGGTAAAAGTGTTTTTGCAAAGTTTATAATAGACTGCGACAATAATATAAGGGCCAACGATGAAGTTTTAATTGTTAACGCTGATGATGAACTTCTGGCCACAGGTAAGGCCCTCCTCTGTGCCGGGGAGATGATGGACCTCAACCATGGCCAGGCAGTTAAAACCAGGAAAGGAGGATTTTAATTGATACCGGGTATGGGAATGAACCCAAAGCAGCTGAAACAGATGCAGAGGGCCATGAAGCAGATGGGAATGGATATGAAGGATCTTCGTGGTGTTGAAGAGGTTGTTATCAAACTAAAGAGGAAGGAGATCATCATAAAAAACCCTAAGGTTAATGTCATGGAGTTCATGGGACAGAAGACGTACCAGGTGACTGGTAAGGCCCGTGAGAGGTCCCTTGAAGCTGAAATGGAGATACCCGAGGATGACATTGAACTTGTCATGAACCAGACAGGTGCAAGCAGGGAGGACGCCACAAGGGCCCTCCAGGAGACAGGGGGGGACCTTGCAGAGGCCATCATGAGGTTGAGCTGATGGTCCTTATAGCCCATATCTCGGACCTGCATGTGGGCGCACCCAACTTCAAGGAGGACATACTCCTTGAGGCCATAAGACAGATCAACAAACTCAAACCAGATGCAACCGTCATAACAGGGGACCTCACAGATAACGGCTACTACCTTGAATTCCTTCAGGCAGCAGAGTACCTGAGCGACCTTAAGGGGCCCCACATATTTGTACCTGGAAATCATGATGCCAGGCACGTGGGCAATGAGACCTTCGAGGATGTCTTCAGGTACCGGAGGGGGACCTTTGTGATGGACGGCCTCACCATCATAGGACTTGACAGCAGCGAACCAGACCTGGATTACGGGAAGATAGGGAGGTCCCAGCAGATCTGGATGGAGGAGGAACTTGACAGGGCATCCTCTAGGGGGCACATAAGGGTTATAGCCCTCCATCACCACATAATCCCGGTGCCCAAGACAGGGCGTGAGAGGAACGTCCTTGCAGATGCCGGTGACATACTCCAGTCCATAATCAGCAAGGGGGCTGACCTGGTCATATCTGGCCACAAGCATGTCCCCCACGTCTGGAGGCTTGAGGACACCTTCTTTGTAACTGCGGGGACGGTCTCATCCCTTAAACTGAGGGGTAAAGATATTAACTCATACAATACATATTACATTGATTAGGATTCCATGAGAATAGTCCTAAATCAGGTGCAGGGAGAGAGTATTGAACTGGCATCCTGCAGCCTGTGAAATATCAGCTAAAGGTGGTTACTTGAGGGTAATTATAGATGCATCGAACGTCGCCCATTCACGGAAGAATGATGAGGAGAAGCCATGCCTAGAGAACATACTTTCAGCGGCAGAGGAACTTGAGAAACTTGGCTACGAACCGGTTATAATCGCCGATGCATCCCTGCGACATGAGATAGATGATAAGGAGCAGTTCAGGAAGCTCCTGGAGGAGGGTAAATTCCAGCAGGTCCCCTCAGGTACCAGCGCAGACCACTTCATACTGAAGATGGCTGAGGAGGAGGATGCCAAGATACTCTCAAATGATGTTTTCAGGGACTACAAGGACGAGTTCCAGGATATAAACAGCAGGAGGATACCCTACACCTTCAGGGATGATAGGATCCTCATCGGGACCTCCGGGAAACCAAAGAAGGTAAAGAACATACTTCAGAAGATCTGCAACGAGGCCCTCAGGGAATTCGAGAGGAAGAGGATAGACGCATATAAGGTTAAACGTGGCAAGAAACTCAGCGGTATAGCCATAGCCAAGGAGGCAATAGACAGGATAAGCCGGAGCCAGGAGGAGGGCCTTGAACCCAAACTTGAGGGCATATTCATGAAGCTGCCCCTCTTCGAGAAGTTCATGAGCATGGTTGAGGAGGTTGAGAGGACCAGCAACTACATAATATTCGTCCTTGTGCATCCAAAGGATTACCGTGATGCCGTTAAGTACGCCGGGAACATTGCAGTCACCGTCGGGGACAGGCTGAAACTTGAGCACGCCCCCCTGGTGGCTGTCAGGAATGACCTGTTCCTTAAACCAGGCACCTTTGAGCTCAACATAATGTACTCGGAGGACGTCATGGAGGAGGCCCCCTACAATGTTAACATAACAATAAATGATCATGATTACAGCTTCGTTAAGAAGAACTCAAGGAACATAGCGAGCACCATAGCGGCAAGGATAGGTTCATGGAGGTTCCCCATAGTATCCGTTAAACCGAGCATGCTACTTGAGAAGCCAGGGGAATTCGAGGTAGTCCTTGAGAAGGGAGGCAATGATTGATGGTTATGGATTATCTGCTGCGGAAGATACTGGGCTTCTTCCTGGGGTACAGGGTTCTGAGCATAGGGACCAGGTACATGCCCACCAACAGTACAGAGCGCGAATACGTGGACATGCTCAACTACACCAGGACAATGCTCATAGAGATTGAGAGGGCCCATATAAACACCAGCAACATATTCGATAACCTCACAAGGGAACTCGGGACAGAGAACATACCAAGGGAGAGGAAATTCATCGAACTTAAACCTGCCGATGAGGAGGTCGATGAATACGCCCTCCTCAGTAACATAATAATGGGGAGTGACCGCTACCTCTACATTGAGATATTCAACGGCGGTCGCATAGTTGATGAATTCGTGGATATCATCGAAAATGAAAAGGGAAAAATAATCGAGAAGAGCTCCAGTGAGGTGCTTTCAAGGTTCCTGTCCAAGAATGACGCCATAAGGGTGGCTATAAAAATTATAGGTGCTGGAATCAGGAGAGGAATAAATGTGAGGGCCGCGGCTGGTATGACAGGCGCTGCAGCCATTGAAAGGGCCATAAACCTAAACAAAGAGATAGGCGAAGTCCCCGGGGTCGGGTTCACAAAGCTTGGAGGAGAATTTGCCATAATATTCACAGGCGAATTTGAAACCCTGAAGGGTGCACCATCCTACCGTGACAATTACCTCTTCATTGACATGATCGACTCCACCGCATTCATAGAGAGGTATGGCCGGGACAGCCTCGTTGAGATAATGAATGATATAAAGGCCTACATGGAGAATGACTGCCATGGGAAGATTGAGGGCTACCGTGAGGGAGGAGACGACCTCATAGCCAACTTCCCAACCAAGGACATGGCCCTCAGGGCCGGTATAGATTCCGCATGGCATGCAATGGATAACGGGGCAAACATAAGGGTCGGGATAGGACGCACAAGGAGGGAGGCCGGTGAGAGGGCCCAGATGGCCGATGAGATAATGCTCTGGAACCCCACCTCCATAATGGTATTCGATGTTGCAGATGGCCTCTACGGGTACTTCATACCCTCACCCTTCACAAGGTCAGTTATAGACTTCTTCATGAAGAGGAAGTCCGTGGCACTTCTGGTCTTTGTCTTTGTATTCGTCGCAACCTTCCTCGGCTGGAACATGGGGCACTGGGAGTTTGGCCTCGTCGCAATCCTGCTTGCTGTTATCTATGGCGCCACAGCATAAAAAGGAAACCTATTTAAGGATATGTCAAGATAATATTGAGGGGAATTGAAATGAGACCTGAAACCGAGGCTAAAATCATTGTTAGCTTCCTGATTTCCCTTATAGCATTTGGGTGCGGGTCCGGCCTGGGCATAGCAATCGGTCTTTCCGGCGGGGACATCACATCTGTTGATATTAATAATACATCGTCCAATGATAATGTCCAGCTGACCCCAAGCAGCACCAACCACCTTCCCCTCAACGGTATAAAGGAGCAGGGAAGGGAGGTTGCTGAGAACGGCAATGGGGAAGTCAACGTTGTTAACAACCAGGGGTCCTCCAACAATACAACCTACTGAGGGTGAGACCCCGATGAACTTTTTTTAAGGGAGAGTGTATACGATGGAACTGAGATTTATGAGGGGTGGCGTCTGCGCTGTCGAAGGAGTCATCGCAGCAGGATGCCGTGATGGCAAATATGGTGTTGGAATCATCGTTAACAGGGGTTCAACTGCTGCAGCTGTCTTCACCTCAAACAGGGTTCGAGCAGAACCAGTTAAACTCACAGAGCGCGTAATGGCAGATGGAAGAATCTCAGCCATCGTTGCAAACAGCGGGAACGCCAACTGCTTCACAGGCATGGATGGAATGGATGATGCAATAAAGATGGCCAGAACCGTGGCAGAGGCCCTATCCCTGGATGAAAACGAGGTTGCAGTGGCTTCCACAGGCGTTATAGGAAGGAGGATGCCCATTGAGAAGATACAGTCCCTCATCAGGAGGGCCGTAAATCAACTGGAAAATTCAGAGGCCGCATCAGGGGATCTTTCAGAGGCTATAATGACCACCGACACATTCCCCAAGGAGGTGGCAGTTGAGTTTGAACTTGAAACCGGGGAGAAGGCCCGTATAGGTGCTGTTGCCAAGGGTTCAGGGATGATAGCCCCTAACATGGCCACGATGCTATCATTCATAACAACCGATGTTGATGCATCAGCCTCTGAACTTAGGGAGGCCCTCAGGAGGGCGGTTGATGAGAGCTTCAACATGCTCATAGTGGATGGTGATGAGAGCACCAATGACATGGTCATAATATCCTCCACCAGGACCTCAGGCAGGATAGATTCGAACTTCCAGGAGGCCCTCGTGGCCGTGTGCAGGGAACTTGCCCGTATGATGGCCAGGGACGGTGAGGGCGCCACCAAGTCCTTCCAGGTGGATGTTGTAAATGCCGGGACACCAGAGGATGCTAAAATGGCTGCAAGGGCCATAGCAGGTTCTTCACTTGTTAAAACAGCCATATTCGGGGCCGATCCCAACTGGGGACGTATAGTTGCAGCTGCAGGATACTCTGGAGCAGAGTTTGACCCTGATGAGATAAGCGTCACCCTTGAGTCTGGGTCAGAATCTGTGGTGATAGTTGACCATGGTGATGTCCGGGCATTCGAGGGCACAGAGGAACTTGAAATTGCTGAGAGGGTCATGAAGGAGAATGAGATAAGAATAATCGTTGACCTGGCTGCTGGAGATGAATCAGCCACAGCCTATGGCTGCGACCTCACCTATGATTATGTGAGGATAAATGCAGAGTACACCACATGAGTAAGGTCTTAAGGTGTTTTTTATGGAAACAGTTAACATCCTCGTTGAGGCACTGCCCTACATAAAGAAGTTTCACAGGAAGAAGATCATGATAAAATATGGCGGCCATGCCATGATAGATGAGTCTGCCATGGACTCAACCGCCAGGGACACCGTCCTGCTCAAATATGTGGGCATGGAACCCGTCGTGGTCCATGGTGGAGGACCCGAGATTTCACGTGCAATGAACAAGATGGGTAAGGAGCCAAAGTTCATTGAGGGCCTCCGGGTGACTGATGAGGAGACCATGGAGATAGTGAAGATGGTCCTCGTTGGTAAGATAAACACCAGCATAGTCTCAAAGATATGCTACCACGGTGGGAGGGCCATAGGATTATCAGGTAAGGACAGCAACCTCCTGCTTGCAAGGAAGAGGGCGCCCCATGTTGTTAGGGACGATAAGACAGGTGAGAGGCGGGAGATAGACCTGGGACTTGTGGGTGAAATAGAATCCGTTGACCCCGGGATAATCAACATGCTAACAGATAACAACTACATACCTGTCATATCACCCATAGGGGTTGACAGGGATGCTAATACACTCAACCTCAACGCAGACACTGTTGCGGGTGAGGTTGCAGCTGGTATAGGGGCTGAGAAGCTCATAGTACTGACAGATGTCCCAGGGATACTTGAGGACCCCTCAGACCCTGATACCCTCATAAGGAGGATAACTGTTGATGAGCTCAGCGACCTCGTGAAGAGCGGTATAGTGGAGGGGGGCATGCTCCCAAAGACCCTCACCTGTATACAGGCAATCAATGATGGAGTATCCTCCGCCCACATAATCGATGGTAGGGTTGAGCACTCACTGCTCCTTGAAATCTTCACAAAGAAGGGTATAGGGACCATGATAACCGGTTGAGAACTGGTAATGGGGATAAATGCCCCTATTCAGGGATAGGGACCATGAGAAATGAGGGTTAATCAGGAGGGTCTTTTTTTAGACCAATCCCGGACTTCAGGGGTGCTGTTTGGGTTTCTATCAGGTTTTATTGGGGGGTTGAACATCAGTCCTGCTTTATTAGTTCCTCCCTTATGGCCTCTGCCATCTCCATGGTACTGGCCGTACCCCCGAGGTCTGGCGTCATGATGCCCCTCATCAGGGTTTTTTTGAGGGCGTTTTCTATTTTTTGAGCTTCCTGTTTTTTGTTGAGG
>NZ_QKOF01000003.1 GCF_014889545.1 Methanothermobacter thermautotrophicus
AGAGGCAGGGGACCCCAGGAAGGGACTTAACAGGCCTCAAATTCGCAAAAAGGTCCAGCTCACGCCTTAAAGTTATTATGGCGCTCTTCTGTCCTGGTACAGTTGTCACAGCACCGAATAGGGTTGCATCAGCCTTCCTTACGAGCTTCAGGGTTTCCTCTGGGAGCGTGTCACCGCAGCGCCTGAAGCACTCATTACCGGCCTCTGCATGTGTGAATTCAAATTCCATGTCAAGGGCGTCAAGGATGTGGAGGGCTGCCTCCATTACCTCCACGCCGATCCCATCACCTGGTATAACCGTTATCCTGTACATGTAAACGCCTCTTAAATTGGTCTCCTGAATGATGTTTATGAGATAATATTTTAAGGATCTGATGATAGAAATAGTTTAGAGTTTGGGGGGGGGGGTTTTTGATGTGGTTCTGTTGTGATGATGGAAATAGGCTGGAGGCCGGGATTTATGCTGCTTCATCTTAACCTTCTCAGTATCTTTGATTCCCTGAGGAATGATCAGAGCGCCCTCAGGCACTACAAGAAGAAACTCCATGAATACCAGGAGCACGAGGCAGAGGTCCTCATAGATATCGGTGTCATCTACCTTGACCGTGGAGAAATTGAAAGGGCTGTTAAGAACTTTGAGGAGGCCCTTGAGACCTACAGGAAACTTAAATTCCCTGAGGGAGTTGCCTATACCTCAGAACTTTTAGGTGATTCCTTAATGGCTCTGAGGGAATTTGATAATGCAATGGAACACTATTCAGAGGCCCTCTCCATATACTCTGACCTGAACCCACCCCTTGCAGAGGAACTCAGGGAGAAGATCTATGAGGCTGGTAAGATAAGGGAGACGCTTGTTCCTCAGGACCCCCCTGAACCGGAATCAGTTGAGGAAACATCAGAGAACCATGGACTGGACTCAGAGACTCTAGCGCTCTTCAGGTTTTCAGACAGATTACTGGAGTTCATTGAAGGCTTTGAAGATTATGCAGTCTGCTGGGAGAATCGTGACATTGAAGCCCTGGAGGAAAGCCTTAAATCAGCGACTGTTATACGTGACAGGCCCACGGAGGGCCTCATTAACCTCCTCATCGGAAGGTATCATCTGGAGGAGGGTGAGATCTACGATGCACTAAAGTTCATTAAGAGAGCCACAAGGATCTTCAGGGACGCCGGGGACTCCAGGGGTGCTGCAGTGGCCCTGGTGATGATGGGGGTTATCCTGTTCATCATGGATGAGCGGGAAAACCTTTACACTGTATTCAAGGAGGCCCTTGAGATATTCAGGGCCCTTGAAATGGGGGAAGCTGAATCGGTGACCATGAAGATAATAAACACCCTCAGCAGGATGTAATTCTGAGCGTCTCCTGAGCGTTTCTTTATATTCAGTGGTTTTTTCCCTGTTAAAGTGCTATGCAATATCCTTGGCGTTATGTCCTCAGATCCGCGATAACCATATCTACCTTTCTGAACATAATATATAGAGGTGATATTATGCAGAGAAGAGAAAACATTGAGAGGCTCATTGAGCAGTTAAGGGAAGGCGATGAACTTATGAGGGTTCAGATCGTTGAGCTTCTATCTGAGATGGGGGAAGCCGCTGTTGAACAGCTCATTGAGGCCCTTGATGACAGTGACAAGTCTGTTAGGAGGGGTGCTGCAGCGGCCCTGGGTAACATTGGAGACCCCAGAGCAGTCAAACCCCTCATAAGGGCAATGGCCGATGAGAACAAGTGGGTCAGGAGGGATGTTTCAACCGCCCTATCAAAGATGGGCGAGGAGGCCTTTGAGCCCCTCCTTGAGAGTCTCTCAAATGATGACTGGAGGATAAGGGGCGCCGCCGCATGGATCATAGGGAACTTCCAGGATGAAAGGGCGGTTGAACCCCTAATAAAGCTCCTCGAGGATGACAGTGGATTTGTACGTAGTGGAGCTGCCCGTTCACTGGAGCAGATCGGCGGTGAAAGGGTCAGGGCTGCAATGGAGAAACTTGCAGAGACAGGGACAGGGTTTGCAAGGAAGGTGGCCATTAACTACCTTGAAACCCACTAGGAGGAACCCCCTTGAAGGTAAGTATAATTGGGTCAACGGGACGTGTTGGAAGGGCAACAGCCCTCTGTCTTGCAGAGGAGGAGGCTGTGAAGACCCTGCACCTCATATCAAGGAAGGAGAGTGTTGAACAGAACGTCGGTGAGGTCCTTGATATGAGTGATGCCCTGGCAGCCAAGGGCGTTTCAGTCAGGCTGGAGAACTCAGCAGATATTGAAAACGTCCACGGGTCAAAGATAGTCGTGATCACTGCGGGTGTTCCCAGGACAGCGGATATGGACAGGGACGACCTTGCCTTTGAGAACGGTAGGATAGTTGCAGAGTATGCAAGGCAGATCGCAAGATTCGCCCCGGATTCAATTATACTTGTTGTAACAAACCCTGTGGATGTGATGACATATGTTGCCCTCAGGTATTCAGGGTTTCACCCAAGCAGGGTCTTCGGCCTCGGAAACCATCTTGACTCCCTGAGGCTGAAGAACTACATGGCAAGGCATTTCAATGTCCACGTGAGTGAGGTCCACACAAGGGTTATAGGTCAGCACGGTCCCTACATGGTCCCACTCATAAGTTCAACCTCCATAGGGGGCATACCCATAGAGCACTATGCCCGTAGGGACTACTTCTCAGGTTACAAGAAGTTTGACCTCAAGAAGACCATAGACAAGGTCATCAATGCAGGGAGCAACATCATAAGCAGGAAGGGGGCCACCGAGTATGGACCTGCCTTTGCAATATCCAATATAGTCACCACAATCCTGAATGATGAACGCAGAATACTAACGGTTTCAACCCTTATGGAGGGCGAAATCGATGGTATAAGGGATGTTTGCCTCGGCGTGCCTGTTAAACTGGGTAAAAACGGTATTGAGGGTGTTGTACCTGTCCTTATGGATCGTGATGAGCGGGAGGCCTTCAGGGAAGCTGCTAACCATGTTAGAAACTCCACCAGGAGGGTTATGGAGTTCCTTGAAGGGGAACTTCCACTATAGCTCACCAGTGCTTATGGGGGCATGGCTATCAGGGCCGGGGATTTCATGCGCCTCCAGTTCATCATGTACTTCCTTCATCTTTCAGCACCCTCATGGAAACCTTTATATACTTGTTCAATTAGAAGTTAATTCAAGACATTATTTCTGAACATTGTACACCTGATTTTCTGCAGGGTTCAGGGTTCAGAAGCAACCGGCAGACATCTTCCGGTATGTTTATATGGTTCCAGCATGAAAAAGTTAACCGAAAAATTCTCAAAGGAGACAGCATGATAAGGATAGGTATTCTTGATCTTCAGGGAGATGTATCTGAACACCTCGACATGACCAGAAGGACAGTTGAAAAGATGGGCATAGATGCAGAGGTTGTGAGGGTCAGGACAGCAGATGAAGCCTCCTCAGTGGATGCAATAATAATATCCGGCGGTGAGAGCACGGTAATCGGCAGACTGATGGAGGAGACAGGGATAAAGGACGTCATAGTCCAAGAAAGGAAACCCGTGATGGGTACATGTGCCGGAATGGTGCTCCTTGCAGATGAAACAGATTACCAACAGCCCCTTCTGGGACTCATTGACATGAAGGTTAAGAGAAACGCCTTTGGAAGACAGAGAGACTCCTTTGAAGATGAAATCGATATACTTGGAAGGAAATTTCATGGAATATTCATAAGGGCGCCAGCCGTCCTTGAAGTGGGAGAGGGAGTTGAGGTTCTCTCAGAGCTTGATGACATGATAATCGCAGTAAAGGACGGCTGCAACCTCGCACTGGCCTTCCACCCTGAACTCGGAGAGGACACATGGCTCCATGAATACTTTATAAAGGAGGTATTGAATTGTGTGGAATAGCGGGAGTGGTCTACAAGGATGGTAAACTGCACTCAGCAGGGGCAGACATGACAAGGATGCTCCATGCACTGCAGCACAGGGGACCCGACTCAGCGGGATTCGCCATATATGGAGGTCTTGGTCTTGATGAAAACGAGTACCTCCTTAACATAGAGGTTAAGGATAAACCAGGACTTCTTGACATGGTTAAGGAAAAAGTTGAACTGGTAAGCCCCATAGGGTCAGATGAGGTCATACCCTCAGTTGAGAACCACATAATCTACCGGTGCAGGATAACCCTGGAATCATTCTCACAGCTCAAACCACTCATAATGGATATAGACAGCCTGGAGGACGTTATAGTACTGAACGGTAGTCACTCATTTGAGATGATAAAGGATGTGGGTTCGGTTCTTGAGATAGCGGACCGCTACGACACCTGGTCAAAGAAGGGCACCCACGCCATAGGCCACACAAGGTTCTCAACAGAGAGCATAGTGGACAGGTACCATGCCCACCCCTTCCAGAGCTACATCATCCCTGACATAACAGTCGTACACAACGGCCAGATAACAAACTACTGGAAGATAAGGGATCCACTGGAGCGCAAGGGCCACATATTCGAGACAAACAACGACACAGAGTGCATAGTCCACTACGTCGCAGATAAACTGGCCTCAGGATACAGCCTCGAGGAGGCCCTCGAGCAGTCTGTAAGGGACATGGACGGTCCCTTCTCATACATAGTGGGAACACCCCAGGGTGTGGGGATAGCCAAGGATCAGCTCGGACTGAGGCCCGGGGTGATGGCAGAAAACGATGAGGTCTTCGCAGTCGCATCAGAGGAGGTCTCCCTCAGGGAGGTCATGGACACAAGCGAGGTTGAACAGATATCCCCCGGAGAGGTAAGGGTCTACGAGATATGAGGGTGATACCATGAGGGAAGCAATAATTGATGCAGGATCAAAAACCCCGAGGGAGGTTAACAGGGCAATAAAATCCCTCGCAGCCGACAACGACAGGATAATCGTTAAAAACCCCAACGCAATGCACTACATAGGCGCAGGCCTTACCGGGGACGTTGAACTCATAATCGACGGGTCAGCAGGATACTTCGCAGCCACCATGATCCACGGCCCCAGGGTAAGGATAAATGGTAACACAGGCTGGTTCCCTGCAGACAACATGACAGAGGGCGAAGTGGTAGTGGAGGGCTCAGCAGGTGACGGTGTGGGCCAGGGAATCTACGGGGGAACCGTTGTTGTTAAAAAAAGCGCCGGTTCAAGGACAGGCGAGATAATGAAAAATGGGACCATAATCATAGGTGGAAATTCAGGTTTCATGACAGGCCTCTTCATGATGGGTGGCCGCATAATAGTACTCGGAGACCTTGCAGAGGATGCAGGTGAGTCCATCATAAGGGGAACCATCTATGTAAGGGGCGAAATAAAGAGCCTCGGAAAGAACGCCAAGGTTGAGGATATAAACCCGGAGGATGAGGAGGAACTGAGGGAAACACTCACCAGTTACGGATTTAACCTTGAGGATGAAGACTACAAGGCCTTCAGGAAGATCGTCCCAAGGAGTAAAAGACCATTTTATGGTGAAGAATCGGAGGAAGGATAATGACCAGAACCTACGCAATGGTTGGAACACCCTGCCAGATAACAGCAGCCACACTCATGGACAGATACACAGGGGACTTTCCGGTTGAACTCAAACTCGGACTCTTCTGCATGGAAAACTTCTCCTACACATACCTCAAAAAACTCGCCGAGGAGGAGGGTATTGACCTTGCAGATGTATCAGAGTTCAGGATAGAAAAGGGCCGGCTCTGGTTCCACCTTAACGATGGAAGCAAAATTTCAGTCCCCCTTGAAAGGGCGAGATCCGCCATGAGGAAGAACTGCACAGTGTGCATGGACTTCACATCAGAACAGTCCGACATATCCATAGGGTCAGTGGGATCACCTGAGGGATGGTCAACCATAATAATAAGGACAGAGAAGGGACATGAACTCATTGAAAAGGCCAGAAAGGCAGGATACATTGAAACAAAACCCTTAACAGAACGGGGAATCAGGATACTTGAGAAACTTGCATCAGGTAAGAAGGAAGAGAACCTCCAGGAGATAAAAAGAAGGGAATCCGTTGCAAGGCCGGTCCTCTACTGGAGGGTGATGCCGGATGAGGAATACCTGGAGGAGGTAACTGACTACCAGTTCGATGATCTGAGATCTGATGTTATAGATGTCGGTGCCTGCGTCCTCTGCGGTGCCTGCGTGGCCTCATGCCCGGAGAACATAGTCAGTATAAAGGACAGAAAACCAGAGGTTCATGGTGAGTGCCCGGAGGGCTGCAATGCCTGCTATGTGGCATGCCCCAGAACCTACGTACCCGACAGCATAATAGGCCATGACTCAGCATCCACACCCCTTGGTGAATACATTGAGTTCCTCTCTGCGAGGGCCCCAATGTTCAGGGGCCAGGATGGGGGTGTTGTAACAGCCCTCCTCACCTACGCCCTCAGGGAGGGAATCATTGAAGGGGCCCTGGTTGTTGACAGGGACCACGAAAAGCCATGGAAACCTTTACCTGTACTGGCAGAGGAGCCCCAGGACATTGTGAAGGCCGCGGGAACCAAATACTCAGCATGTCCATTACTGAAAATTTTAAAGGAATAAGAGGGGTTAAAAATGCCTTTTAAGGTCGAAAGAAAGGAAGAGGTATGTAAGAGGAACTTTGATCGTCCCGGCTGCTGCTGGTACATGTGCGATAACAGGGACGAGTCACTCTGCGCAAACTGCTACTCATGCTACAACAACTGTCCGCATGACGTATACGAGATAATAAACGGGGAACCCGTACCAATAAGGCATGAAAACTGCGTCGGGTGCCGCATATGTGAGGAGATGTGCCCCAACAATGCAATAGAGGTTAACGCTGTTCCAGAAGATCGCAGGAACGTGTGGTCATTTGCTGATCTGCTTGAAATAGAGAGAAAATCAAGGGAGGGCAGCTACAAGGTCAGGGGCTGCGGTGCAGTCAGAAGGATACCCACCTTCGATGACCTTGTCATCATCCCGGCCCAGGTATCCAGGCCACCCATAGACAAGTACAGGGAGCCCTGCAACACCAGGGTCGTGATAGGTGACAGGTACGCCGAGAACCCCCTTGAACTTGACACACCCATCATGATAGCCGCCATGTCCTTCGGCGCCCTCAGTAAGGAGGCCAAGATAGCCCTAGCCATGGGCGCCACCCTCGCAGGAACAGCCACCAACACGGGTGAAGGTGGAATGCTCCCTGAGGAGCGCAGATACGCCTCCAAGCTCATCGCACAGTACGCATCAGGCCGCTTCGGCGTATCAGCAGAGTACCTCAACAACTCAGAGGCCATCGAGATAAAGATAGGCCAGGGTGCCAAGTCAGGTATGGGTGGACATCTGCTGGCAGAGAAGGTCACAGCAGAGGTCTCAAGGATAAGGATGATACCTGAGGGCACCGATGCACTGAGCCCTGCCAGGCACATGGACATAGTGGGTCCCGAGGATCTGAGCATGAAGATATCACAGCTGCGTGAGATAACAGACTGGAAGGTCCCCATAATGGTCAAGTTCACCTCTGGAAGGGTTGCAGATGATGTGAAGATAGCTGCAAAGGCAGGCGCAGACGCCGTAGTTGTGGATGGTATGCAGGGCGGTACAGGGGCCGGCCCCGATGTTGTAACCGAGCACTCAGGTATACCCACAATCGCAGCCATAGTGGAGGCAGATGAGGCACTCAAGGAGGTCAACCTCCGTGATGAGGTGAGCCTCATCGCTGCTGGTGGTATAAGGAGCGGGGCCGATGTTGCAAAGGCCATAGCCCTCGGTGCAGATGCAGTGTATATAGGTACAGCAGCCCTTGTGTCAATCGGCTGCCGTGTCTGCCAGATGTGCTACACAGGCACCTGCAGGAAGGGCATCGCAACCCAGGACCCACGCCTCAGGAAGCGCCTCGACTATGTGGAGGCAGGTAAGAACGTTGCAAGGTACATAGAGGCGATGACAGAGGAGGTCTGCATGCTCACACAGCAGGCAGGTAACACAGATGTGAGCAAACTTGAAAAGGATGACCTCAGGGCCCTTACAGTTGAAGCATCTGCACTCACAGGGGTTAAACTGGCGGGTATGGAGTCACCAGCCAGGTTCTAATCCCCTAAAACCTTTTTTGATTCTTTTATTTCAGGATAAAGCAGATTCGGACAATTTTATTTTCTGTTTTTAAATTTTTTCATTTCATTCGCTCTGAAAATTATTTAAATGACCCACCCTATAGTAATAACCAGTTTTTTCTGGAGGGAAAAAATTTGAATGAGTACAATGACAGGTCACTTCGGTTGTATGTTCTTATAGCGGCAACACTTTCATCATTCCTCACACCCTTCATGGGTTCATCAATCAATGTGGCGCTTCCTGTGATAGCGCTGCAGTTTAAAATCGATGCAATACTCCAGACATGGATACCCACGGCATTCCTCCTGGCAGCAGCCATATTCGCGGTCCCCTTCGGGAGGCTCTCTGAGATATACGGGATGAAGAGGGTCTTCGTCTATGGTAACATCATCTTCACAGTCTCAGCGATTTTATCAGCATTCTCACCCTCAGCCATGGCACTAATCGTGTTCCGGGCAATACAGGGGGTTGGTTCTGCCATGATATTCGTAACAGGCCTTGCCATACTCACAAGGGTATTCCCCCCATATGAGCGGGGTAAGGCCATAGGTATAAACACGGCAGCAGTCTACATTGGCCTCTCAATGGGGCCGGTCCTCGGAGGATTCCTCACAAGGTTCCTGGGATGGCAGAGCATATTCCTCTTCACAGTACCTGTAACACTCATCGTCCTGGCGGTGAGTCTACTTAAAATTGATGGTGAATGGGCTGATGCCGCAAATGAAACCTTTGATATTCCAGGCTCCATATCCTACTGCATATTCCTCTTTTTGCTCATGTATGGATTCTCAGCCCTCCCGGATATCCTGGGGGCCATCATGATACTCCTGAGCATAGGGGCCTTCGCTGTTTTCCTCAAAATGGAGCTCTCATCACCCAGCCCGGTTTTCAATGTGAGGCTTTTCAGGAACCTCAGGTTCAGCTTCTCAAGCCTGGCAGCCCTCATAAATTACAGTGCAACCTTTGCAGTATCCCTCCTCCTGAGCTACCATCTCCAGTATATCAAGGGCCTTGATCCAGGATCAAGCGGCCTCATACTGGTGACACAGCCCATCGTCATGGCCCTGGTGGCGCCAGTGGCGGGCAGGGCCTCTGACAGGTTCAACCCCCAGACACTCGCAGGCATCGGCATGGCCATAACAGCACTGGCGCTCCTCAGCCTCAGCATCCTTGATAGAACCACGCCGGTTCCAATGATAATAGTCTCTCTCCTTGTCCTTGGTCTGGGCTTCGGGTTTTTCTCGTCACCCAACACCAATGCAATAATGGGCTCCGTTGAGAGGAAGGACTATGGTATTGCATCGGCCACCGTCAGTTCCATGAGGCTCATAGGCCAGGCCTTCAGTATAGGTATAGTGACACTTATCTTCGCATTCCTCATAGGAAGGGTCCCAATCTCCCCTGCAAATTATGACCTCCTCATGGAGAGCACAAGGATATGTTTCCTCATATTCGGTGTGCTGTGCTTTGCGGGGGTCTTCGCTGCAACTGCCCACAGAAACGATGGTTAATGGATTCTTTCATCATACCAACTAGAGGGGAATCCCTTCTATTTGATGGATCTGTGAATGGTCGGAAGTTTCTGAGATTGTTTTAATTAAATCTCTCTTTTCAGAACTTTCAGAACTGATTTATCTCTTCCTTCGATTCTTATCCTTTTTCATAGCAGTTTTATTGGACAATCCTGTAGAGAAAGCTTCCTTTCTTGTGACGATCTCTGGTTTAGCACAGAATTACATATCTGGTTGTATCAACATATCACATAGTGGGAGCATAATCCATGCTAATGACGGTGTTAGAGATGAAGAGGATAAAGGTGCTCAGGAATGGCCCCTACCTTGTTGAGGGCTCAGTACCCCTCTATGAAGAGGTTATCGTAACCGACGAGGAGGGCCACACGAGGGAATTCGTTGAGAGGAGACAGTTCCCACTTAGGGAGAGGTATGTGCTCTGCCGCTGCGGAGCATCAGGGGATAAGCCCTACTGTGACGGTACACACAGCAGCATAGGGTTTGAGGGGACCGAGACAGCATCACTGAAACCCTACATTGAGAGGGCGAGGGTCTTCAGGGCAGGTGACCTTGAACTCACTGACGTACCCGAGTTATGCGACCATTCAAGGTTCTGCCTCAGGGCCGGAGGTATAAGGGAACTCCTGAGGAGGGGTGACAGGGAGAGCATACAGACAGCCATAGAGGAGGCCATGATCTGCCCATCCGGCAGGCTGGTCCTATGGGACAGAAAAACAGGTAAACCCTATGAGAGGGACTATGAGAAATCCATAGTGGTCATCCACGATAAACAGAAGAAGTGTGAGGGCCCACTCTGGGTTAGGGGAGGTATACCCATAGAATCTGCTGATGGAAGAGAGTATGAGGTTAGAAACAGGGTTACCCTCTGCCGCTGCGGTTTATCTGATAACAAACCCTTCTGTGATGGAAGTCACTGGATGACTGCAGAGGAGAAACTCGAATTTAAAAGAAAGTGGGGGATTGAATAGTTACTCCACTCCTTTTTTTCTCTTCATCCACAGGGCCCCCATCACAATGCCCATGGTAACCCCTATGAGGGCGCCCGATGAGAAGGGTGTCAGGAAGTCTGTGCCCTCCTCCTCAGGGTTAACGGAGTTCAGCTCAAGGAGCTTATCCCTTATTGATGCCTCCTCAGGGCTGCAGTACATCACCCTGTATCCGATCTCTGGGTGGGCCTTAAGGAAGGCGCTCACGGTGTCCTGGTAGGCAACTGCAAGTATCTTCTTGTTGGGGTTTCCAAGGGCATGCTCCAGTTCGTGTTCAACATCAGCTGGGCTCTGGAAACGGTATACCGTGACGTTGACCCCCAGATCATCTGCAACAGATCTTGCGAGTTTGCCCGTTGAATTATCAGCTATTACAATGAAGGACTCAGGGGTTATCTCCATCCCGTGGGCAGCCACTCCGCCCATTAGGAGAAATACTATTAGAAATGCGAACTCAGGTCTCATCTAAACCCTCTCCATACTGATTAACTCTGGCTTCATCCTCTCAAGGAAGGATACGATGAATATATTGGCAGCACCCTCTATGACCCCCACGAAGATGTAGAAGGGTATCAGTGTCGCCATAAGCATCTCAGGACCCGCAACACCCGCTGCAAGGAGTATCATGATGTGGAACACCGTGGCGACCATTATACCCATGAAGGTGGCGGTGAAGACCGCCAGGCTCCGATCAAGTTCCCTCACCACACTGTAGACGGCGTAGGTACCGACACCGAGGCCTATACCCATTGTGAGTATATTGGCACCCATACTTGTCAGGCCACCCATACCCAGTATGAAGAACTGGATTACCAGGCAGAGTGTTGCAACGATGACTGCTGTGAGGGGCCCCAGCAGTATGGCTGCGAGGGGTATGAGGAAGAAGTGCACCGGCACACCGAAGGGTGACGGTACAGATATTGAGGATACAGCCGCTGCAGCCGCAGCAAAAAGGCCTGTCCCAACGATTCGCCTTTCCTTCTGGGGTCTTTTTGAGAATATGTAGAAGAATATTCCAATGTTTATGAGGGCCACAGCCCAGTAGACTGCGCACTGCCATAATGGTATGATTCCGTCAGGTATATGCACTTATACAGCCTCCATGGTTAATTAGGATAAATCACTGCCTTGGAAATCTTAACGCGGTCAAACCGAAAACCAGGGATAGCCCAGCCAGTGCAGGGATGAACCCGTACCCTGAGTTTCCGTGTTTCTCCTTCACGCTCATGTTCCCTGCGGGGGTACTTTCATTTCCGCCCTGTCCCTGAATATCGGTTTTATTCTGTGCTGAAACGTCAGCTGCTTTTCCCTGAGCTGAACCTGTTTCCCCACCTCCACTGTGGGATTTACTGGCCTTTGTCCCTGAACTGGTGCTGCTCCTGTCGGAAGTCTTTTTGGCGGGAGCAGGGGATGTGGTTGTTGATGAATCAGAGTCGCTGTCACCTGCATCTGAGGGTTCCTCCAGGTAGTAACCGTGACCCGGGTGGGCGCATGCATGGGGGGATAAACTGATCACCAGTGACACCGCAGCCAGCAGTATAAGGATCCTTTTCATGATGTTCACCGCTAAATGATTGGCCATCTTCAATATATAAAATCTTTTATTACCTATCACCATATACGCGTGATAAAAGTAATACTATATGATTTTCAGGGGACAATGGTGGCTGCTGCGGTGTGTAAGCTTCGGTTTTAAGGTGTCCTTAAGGGGATCAGCCGCGGCGCGTGAATTCCCTTAGTCAGAAAAAGAGTTATTGTTCTAAATCAAAAAGGGGTTATTTAGATGATTCCAGCACATCCAGAAGGGCGTGTGAGATGTCCCGGAAACTGTAACCATCACCAGCAAGGCTCTCGAGGATTTCAGAGTCACTGTAACTCTTGGATTCAAGGTTCCTCCTGAGGATCTCCCTGAGGTCCATCTCATAGCCCCTCCTTATCTCCTCGGGGGAGGGCATGTTACTCTGCTTTATCCTCTTACCTGTGAATGACTGGATCCTCCTCAGGCGGTGAACCTCCCTTCCAACGACAAGGGTGAAGGACTTCCCGCTTGAACCGGCTCGCCCTGTACGGCCTATACGGTGAATGTAGTACTCGTTCTCAAAGGGCAGGTCATAGTTCACAACGGCCTCAACATCGGGTACATGAATACCACGGGCAGCCACATCAGTTGCAACAAGTAGACTGAAATCGCCCCTCCTGAATCTCTCCATGACACGCTCACGCTTTGACTGTGAAAGATCACCATGGATTTCATCTGCAGAGTAACCCATACGGTTCAGCTGCCTTCTCAACCTCTGGACCCGCCTCTTGGTGTTACAGAATATGAGGCCCATCCTGATATTGTTTGATGAGAGTATCCAGTCGAGGAGCTCAACCTTATCCTCCTCCCTGGTTTTGAAGTAGAACTCATCTATCTTGGGGCTGTGCTTCTTCTCCACACGCATAACCTGGGGGTTCCTCATGTACTTCCTGGCAATCCTGAGTATAGGCTTTGAAACCGTTGCAGAGAAGAGCATGGTCTGCCTTCTCTCGGGCACATGGGCCAGTATACGCTCTATGTCATCTATGAATCCCATGTTCAGCATTTCATCGGCCTCATCAAGGACAACGGTTGATACGCCTCCAAGATCAACTGTCCCCCTCTCAATGTGGTCTATCAGTCTACCTGGGGTTGCAACTATTACATGAACCCCCCTCCTCAGCTGCGCTATCTGATTACTGATACTCTGACCACCATAGACTGCGAGGACCTTCACCTTCATGTATTTACCTATCCTCTTGATCTCCTCTGAGACCTGGAGACAGAGCTCGCGTGTCGGACAGATGATGAGGGCCTGGGGCACCCTTTCGGATTCAAGGTTCTCAAGTACGGGTATGGCGAATGCAGCTGTTTTTCCGGTCCCTGTCTGGGCCTCACCAACAACGTCCATGCCATCGAGTGTAACAGGTAGTGTAAGTGCCTGGATTGGAGTTGTACTCTCAAATCCCATATCATCAAGGGCCCTGTTTATATCCCCTGAGATATCAAACTCACTAAATTCTAATCCTTTCATTTTATCTTCCTTATATTCTTAAAAGTCGATTATCAATTATCAGCTGCCATATGGCAGACCATATCAAACCGGAAGTTCAGGATTCTGCCAGGCACAGATAATTAAAAATCAGTACACAACTACTCTATTGTACCCCGGAGTATTTAAACTGATTGGTTTTTCCGGCCCTGAAGAGTTATGTGGTGCATACTTGGGGTCCTGTATTTTTTCCTGTTGAATGGTCTGGTTCGGGGCTCCTCCTTTTCAGATTACCCGCGGTATCCTGTCATCCAGGAGGGGCCTGATCACCCGGAGGGGTGTTACTATCATGTTTATCCTCTCATCGTGCTCCTCAACCGGTACCCTGCTTATTATCTGGAGTTCATCAACGGTTGTTGCAATGGGTGTATCCTCATCTATTGCCCCCTGCCCCCTGAGTTCAGAGATCTCCCTGTCACCGTAGCCTCCACCCTTACCGAGACGGTTGCCCTGGAGGTCAACAGCCACAGACCCCTCCACAACAAGGTCAACCATGGGGAAATCCCTGATGGATGAACCGTACCTGTAGGCGCCAGCTATTGTTGATGCAGCCTCGGCATCCAGTCCACCCTCTATGAGAAGGTAGCCATCCTTTATCCGGGGGGTGGGCATTATGAGGTCCTTCCCGGCCTCAAGTACAAGTCTTCGAACAGGTCTCTGGGCCGAGTCAGGTGAGCAGAACACGACACCAGCCCTTTCCCATTCAATTGTCCTTGAAAGCCTCTCTGCAGCATCAAACGAGCCCTTAAAGTCTGGTATACGTCCATGGGGATTTCTGCTGATACCCTTATACTTCAGGAGATCCCAGACCTGTTTTCTTATCCTATTCTTGCCCTCCATCATCAACCTTCCCGGCCCTGATGACAGCTGTTCTGGCAATGGTGTCAAGGATCCTTAAATGCCCCAGCAGATAACCCAGCAGGACGTCCACTGCCAGGGGAAGCCAGAGCACCTTTGACATGTTCCTCAAAACAACCTGCCAGGGCTGCAGATCACCCTCCTCTGAGACAACCATAAGGCCCTGCAACCTCTTACCCGGAGTGCCTCCATGGTATTCCAGGTAGCTGAAGTACAGGAGTGTTATTACAGCAAGGAGGGGCAGCCAGTAGCTGTAGATGCTGAAGAGGTTAAGGAGGATGACTGCAGGGTAGAGAAGTACCGTGAGGATGTACATTACCGCGGTGACAATCAGGAAGTCCACAATGAATGCATATAACCTCTCCCTCAATAGTTCAACCATTATTACCCCTCCTTCAGGGCCATCAGCAGACCCTCGGGACAGGATCAGCCACTGGGGCCTCAAGTATCCTTCTTCCACCGAGGCTGGTCTCAAGGATCACATGCTTATCCTCTGTTACTTCACCTATTATCTGGGCCCCCTCACCGTAGGGAGCGCTCCTGACAGCCGCCAGGACTTCCTCAGCGTATTCAGGATCCACGCCGATGATAACCTTGCCCTCATTTGCAACCTCGTAGGGGTCTATTCCAAGCATCTCAGAGACGGCCTTAACCTCCTCCCGCACGGGTATGCTGTCCTCATCCAGGACCATCCCAACACCCGATTTATCTGCCATCTCATTGAGGGCATTGGCTATACCACCCCTTGTGGGGTCCTTCATTGCCTTAACACCCCCAACATTCAGGGCGGCCTCCACGATGCCCCAGACAGGAGCCACGTCTGATTCGAGGTCTGTTTCGAATCCGAAGCCCTCACGGAACGCCATGAGAGCCATCCCATGGTCCCCAACACTGCCACTCAATATGATCTTATCACCGGGGCTCAGTCCTGAGTCCCTGACTGTTTCACCACGCCCGGCGACACCTATACCTGTGGTTGTTATGACCATCCTGTCAAGTTTGCCCTGTTCCATGACCTTGGTGTCACCTGTGACAATGGAAACCCCGGTCTCCCTTGAAACGGAGTCCATGGACTTTATGATCCTCTCAAGATCCTCCCCGGGGAATCCCTCACTTATTATCATGGCATTTGCAATTGCAAGGGGCCTTGCCCCCATGACCGATATATCGTTGACTGTACCTGCAACGGCTATCCTGCCTATGTCCCCTCCCGGAAAGAACAGGGGGTCAATGGTATGACCATCTGTACTTATAACGATCTCATAATCCCCCAGGGGTATGCTCGCACCGTCGTCGAGGTCCTCGAGGCCAACTCCACCGTTAACCCTTGTGTTCTGGATGTTTGAGAGTATTATATCTGAGATAAGATCCTGCATCACTTCTCCGCCTGCACCATGGGACATGCCGATTTTCATAGATTCACCTTGCATAATCTCTTGCTATAGGGTATCTTGCTGATGGTATAAAACCTTTCACGGACCTCTGTTAAGTACATTATTTGTGGCGGATGGAAAAATTACTGGCTGTGGCTGCAATATGGTTAAAATTGGATGGGATGGATAAGGTCATGATCCCTTAAGGCATGAGGGCATGCTTATCTTCCATCATGATCACCTCAAGCACAATCTTTTTAAATGGTGCTCCCCATACTATAGATAAATTTATCTGTACTGAGTCACTAAGTTTCTTAAACTCAGTTTTACTGATTCTTGTATGAATGATTGAGGTGAAATAATGGCAATCTGGCAAGGTAAATCAATGAAAAAACCCAGTGGCGGAAGAGCCAAGATGAACCGTGGTAAAAGGAAGTATGAACTTGGAAGGGAGCCTGCTGAGACAAAGATCGGTGACAGGCGTGTAAGGATGATAAGGACACGCGGAGGCAACACCAAGGTCAGGCTCGCTTCAGATACAAGGATAAACGTGGTTGACCCTGAAACCGGTAAGGTTGAAATTGCAGAGATAAGGAACGTCGTTGAGAACACAGCAAACCCCCACTTCGTAAGGAGGAATATCATAACCAGGGGTGCTGTTGTTGAGACAAACCTTGGAAACGTCAGGGTCACATCAAGGCCAGGTCAGGACGGTGTCATAAACGGAGTCCTGATCAGGGAATAAGAAAGATTAAACCCCCGCGGTGTCCCCATTGTCTAAGGCGGAGGATGAGATACTCTCCCAGGTGAAAAGGTTCCTGAAACACATAAACACTAACCTCCCTGAGGGCATGGAACTGGAATTTGAGGGCTTCTACCGCAGGGGCTTCTTCGTAACAAAAAAGAGGTACGCCCTCATAGAGGATGACACAATAGTTGCAAAGGGTCTTGAACTTGTAAGGCGTGACTGGGCACCCATAGCTAAAAAAACCCAGCGAAAGGTCCTGATGGCCATCCTCAGTGATGGATCCCCTGAGAAGGCCAGGGAGATAATAAGGGAAGTCGTGGGGCGTATAAGACGGGGTGAAGTGGAACTCGATGACCTGGTGATACACACCCAGATCACAAGGGACCTCTCTGAGTACAAACAGATAGGTCCCCATGTCATCGCTGCAAAGAGATCCCTGGAGAAGGGAAGGCGTGTTGAGAGGGGCTCCATAGTGAGGTACATCATCGTGAAGGGAAGGGGCCCCATAAGTCAGAGGGCCTTCCCGGTTGAGGACGCAGGGGACATGGAATACGACCCCGACTATTACATTGAAAACCAGGTGATGGCTGCGGTATCACGCATAATGTCATCCCTGGGTTACTCCACAGAGGATATTAACTCGTTATCCTCTGGTGAAAGGCAGAGCAGCCTGGACGCATTCTTCTAATCCTCTGAAATAATTTATCTGATCTGCTGGAGTTTTTTATACTATTTTTCATTTCTCTTTTTCATTTAAAAAGACCACCCCCCTTTTTACTGATTCACGCACCCAGCATTAAACCAACAATGTTATAATTGATTAGTTATAGAGTTTTATCACAGAGAAGTAGGTGGGACGATGCTGAAGGCGGTTTTCTTTGATATCGATGATACACTGTATGACACCTCAGGATTTGCTAAACTTGCAAGAAAGGCTGCCCTTAACGTCATGATAGATGCGGGTCTACCACTAACACAGGAGGAGGCCTACAAGCTTCTCAGGGAGATAATCTCTGAGAAGGGATCAAACTATGACAGGCATTTCAATGTCCTGACAAAGACGGTCTTCGGTGAGGAGAAACCATTGCTCATTGCCCTTGGAATGATAACATACCACAACGTCAAGTTCGCCCTACTGAGACCCTTCCCCAACACCACATCCACCCTAATCGACCTCAAAAGTAAGGGGTACAGGTTAGGTGTTATCTCAAACGGTATAACGATAAAGCAGTGGGAGAAGCTCATAAGACTCGGCATCCACCACTTCTTCGATGAGGTCGTCACTTCAGACGAAGTGGGCTTCGAAAAACCCAACATAAGGATCTTTGAGGAAGCCCTCAGGAGGATGGGATGCAAACCCGAGAGGTCAGTGATGGTTGGTAACAAGTTCAATGAGGACATACTGGGAGCCGCAAATGCGGGTATGGCAGCCATACTGGTCAACTCAGAGTTAACGGACGCAGAAAGGGACTACGTTGAGAAGAAGGGCCTTGATGTTACGGTCATAGATGATATCAGTCAGCTTAAGGAGATCCTTTAGTTTCTTTTCATATATGGGGGATTTCAGTGGGCTCTCCCCGTTCCCATGAAATCTCTCATCCGCGGGGGATGAACATGATGGACATTGATAAGGGGGATGAATCATGAACTGCGAAGGATACTACCACGATGAGAACATGGTTGAAATCTTTGAGGAACTGAAACAGCCAAAAACCCTTGAAGAGCTGGGTTTATCCTATTTCTTTGTAAGGGACCTTATACTTAAGATAATGTTAACCTACGGGACCGTTAAAACCCAGAGAATTACGGATATAACTGGCATACACCTTGATATACTTGAAGAGATCCTGGGTCAGATGGAGAAGGACGGATTCTGCGCCCAGGTTGGGGGCAGTTTTCTCTTCTCCAGTGTCGAATACACCCTCACAAAGAGGGGTGTTGAGAAGGCCCGCCTTGTAATGGAGGAAAACCCCTACATGGGGATAGCCCCTGTACCATATGAGAGATACTTTGAGCTAATGGATAAACAGCTCAGTAACCGTTTCCCCATAAGAATACCTGATGAGGTCATTGAAGGAACCTTCAGGGATGTGGTGGGACTATCCTATGCAAAGGAGTGCCTTGTGGATTCCTGCACAGTGGGTAAGGGACTCTTTGTCTATGGGGCTCCGGGTACAGGGAAGACATTCATAATAAGCAAGGCCTCAGACCTCCTGCCCCCCATAGTGATCCCCCGCTTCATAGAGTTCAGCGGGAGGGTTATACAGATCTATGCCCCTGACTTCCACAGGCCATGCCCTGAAGAACCCGAGGACCCCAGATGGATAAAGATACACGCACCCTTCGTTTTCACTGGCTCTGAATTAAGTTTAAATGAACTGGAGACAACCTACAACATGAGCAAGGGGGTATATGAGACTTCACCCATCATAAAGGCCAATGGGGGAGTCCTTCTCATCGATGACCTTGGAAGGCAGCGGGATGACCATGAGGTGATCCTCAACCGCCTCATAGTCCCCCTGGAGAACAGGAAGGATGTGATCTATATAAGGGGCGTCCCGGTTATATTCCACACCCACTTCATACCTGCCTTCTCAACAAACCTGGATGTCAGCATAATGGACGAGGCCCACCTCAGAAGGGCCCCCCTCCACATATTCCTCAGACACCCTCCAGTTGAAAACGTTGCAGAGGTTTTCAGGCGCAATCTTGATGAAATAGGGGAGGAATACGATGATGAGGTTGTTGAAAGGATTAAGATGGTCTACACCCCTGTTGCCGATGGAGGGGAGGGTCTACAGCCCAGCTATGCCCATGCAAGGGACCTTGCCCAGATAGCACAGGCAGTCAGAATCAACATGGGAAAGGAGAAGGTGGACCTTGAGGTGATTGAGAGGGCCCTTGATAAGCACGTTCTGATAGCCCTCCAGAGGATGGATATTGATATAAGCCAGGTGCATCACAGCATAAGGACATTTCGTATCATTACAGGCGACCCTGATAGCGCCGAGAGGGTCTTACGACTCTACGGAGCTCTTACAGTTGCAAGGGAGGACGGGGCCGTCCTTGCAGATTTTGAGGACTCGATAAGTCCTTCACAGCTCCTTGAACACCTTCAGAGTCAGGGAGTGGCCACAAGGCGGGTAGATGTCATCTCTGAGACCAAGAGGGAAATTAAGAAGGCTATACTTGAATACGGTGACGGTTGACCGGTTGTGTTTTTGATGGATGCACTGCTTGTGAACGTGGCGGTTACGGTACTGGTATCCCTGGGTGCATGGTCCTTCCTTGAATTCATCCCCAATCTGCTTCCAGGGGAGGTGGGAAGGCTGGCTGCACGCCTCAGACCACTCCCCTCAGGCGTGATGGAGGTGACCCACCACATCAACCTTCTGAGAACAGGAAGACCATGGCAGCGCTTCATGGCCCGTGAGGTCATAGGTGAACTCTTCAAAATCAGGATACGTGAACTTGAGGCTCTGAAGTATGAGGAGTGGAGGAGTGAACTTGAATCCCAGAAGGAGCTAATGGAAAGGCGCGAGCTAAGCGACGATGAGATCCTCCACATCGAGGCAGGGAAGGAGATGCTTGGAAATTCAGAAGTTGAAGTGCAGAGGCCAGAGGGGGCTGTTTATCCCACACCCTGCGAGGAGGAGTTCATAAGGATCAGAAATCATAAAAAGGAATTCCTGGATGATCTGAGGGTCAGATACTCTGATTTCAGGATATGGGCCCCCAGGAACAGGGATATCCTGAGGTACATACAGGAGAAGGTTTTCAGGAGGGAGGAATTTGACCTTGAGAGCCTGAGGGACCACAGCAGGGAATGGGCCCTCGTGAACATCTGGGGCATGGAACCTCCCCGGAGTTACCCTGAGGAGGAACTCCTTGAGGACTTGCTGCTCTACCTGGAGCTGAGGGGTGATGATTCAACTGCAATCAAACTGGCCCGTGCCCTTGTCGCTAACAATGACTCCCTGATGTACCTTGATGAGGTTATAGGTACCGTTTCAGCATGGAAGACCAGAGGGAACTGATACTCTTCAGGATGGTAATTTTTTGCTGTTCCCCCATTACCTGAATGTTCCCATGCATATTATATTTCTATTTCCAGTCCGATCGGGCAGTGGTCTGAGCCCATGACATCTGAGAGTATCCAGGACCTTTTAACATTCCCTGCGAACTCCTGGTTTACAAAGAAGTAGTCGAGTCTCCATCCAACGTTCCTCTCACGGGCCCTTGTCCTGTAGCTCCACCATGTGTACTGTCCCGGTTCACTGTTGAACATCCTGAAGGTGTCCACGTAACCGTTTTCAATGAACTTATCGATCCAGGCCCTTTCAATGGGGAGGAAACCTGATACATTACTGTTCTCCTTTGGCCTTGCAAGGTCTATCTCCCTGTGGGCTGTGTTGAAGTCGCCACATATAACCACGTTCCTTCCCGAGTCCCTCTCCCGGTTGACGTCCTCAAGGAATGCGTCATAGAATTCCAGTTTATACTTCAGTCTTTCATCTGACATCTTTCCATTGGGGAAGTATATGTTGTAGAGGAGGAAGTCGTCAAAGTCGGCGATCTGTATCCTGCCCTCTGTGTCGAACCTCTTTATACCGAAGCCCTCCCTCACTGAAGAGGGAGGTATCCTTGTGTACATGGCAACCCCGCTGTAACCCTTCCTCTCGGCAGGGGTGAAGAAGCTCATGTAGCCCTCAACGTGCCTGAGCTTCCTGGGGAGCTGTTCAGGCTTTGCCTTGATCTCCTGGAGGCATAGGATGTCTGGATTCTCATTCATGAACCATTCAAGGAACCCCTTCCTGTGGACTGCCCTGAGGCCGTTTACGTTCCAGGATATTATTTTCAGCACTGTCATTATACCACCTAATTATTTCTGTCAAGCAGATTAAATATTGGCACATGGCCTCTGTATTTGCTTATTCTTTCTGCTACCACACCCATATGCTTTATTCTGATATCCAGACAGGTTTTTAGGGGCTCTGTTCATGAATTCTGCATATGCAGGCTAAAATATGAGTGGCAGTATCCTTGCAAAGATCCCGCCCAGGAATATCGCTGTTCCAAGGTTTGCAAGGGTTATGATGGATGTTGATCTCCAGCCGAATTCCCTGGCAAGTATTGCGATTGTTGAGAGGCATGGGAAGTAGAGCATGCCGACCAGGGTCAGGACGAGGATCTGGGGTGCAGTGAGGGCGGCCCCTATGTTTGTCCCAACCAGTGACACCAGCCCAAGGAGTATGAACTCCTTCCTGACGGCCCCCAGTATCAGGAGTATGCCTGCAAATACCGGCAGTTTAAGCCATCCGACTGTGAGTGGTGCCATGAAGGCGCTGATGGGATTGAGCCATCCAAGGGCGTATAGTAACTGTATCATGGAGCTTCCAATGATGTATATGGGGAATACAAGGTAGATCAGGGATTTTGTCCTTATCCAGGTCTGCCTTGCTATTACACGGAATGAGGGCATTTTAAGGGAGTGCATTTCCATTATAAGCCCGGTCGTTTCCCCTGGAAGTGCCTTGAGGGCCACCTTACCCATTATGAATATTATAAGCAGGTCCAGGGCGTAGAGGCCTATGGCCCACCATACATTCACGAAGAGGGCTACGAGTCCAAGGATGAGGATGGTCCTTGCAGCGCACGGTGCGAAGGATATTGCGAAGGCTGCAAGGAGTCTCTCCCTGTGGGTCTCGAGTATCCTTGTGCTGTCAATTGCAGGGACGCTGCACCCGTACCCCAGTATGAGGGGTATGAGGGCCTTCCCATGGAGCCCTATCTTCCTCATGAAGGCGTCCATCATGAATGCCACCCTGGTGAGAAGACCCGAGTTTTCAATGTAGGATAGCATCAGGTAGAAGGGTATGACGAAGGGTATCACCAGGGTCAGACCAGCCACGATACCACCGAAGGCCCCGTTCCATATTATCGATTCAATGGAACCTGAAAACTGGGGGTCAACGGGTTGGAAGAACCCGAAGATGCCTGTGAGTGTATCTGAGAGGAACTCCCCGACAACGAAGGTCCAGAGAAGGAGTCCCCCGACAACCATAACAGATGAGATGTAGCCGTAGACGGGGTGCGTAAGGAAGCTGTCAAGGCGCTCTGATAGTGATGGCTTGATATCCGCCTGCCTCTGTGCACCTGCAGCTATCATGCTGGAGATGGCGTAACGTTCTGAAGTTATAACTGAAAATGCTGGTTCGCCGTGTATGTCCTCTATTTCAGCTGCCAGTTCTGATGCAAGCTTTTTAACGTCCTCGGGCATCATTGCTGTTATCTGGGGGTCGTTTTCCAGCAGCTTTATTGCAACCCATCGCCTTGAATATCCCTCCGGGATTTCAGGGAGGGTATCCATTAGCTTCCTTATACGGGTCTCGATCTCCTCTCCGTATTCGATTATCCTGGGCTTTATTCTTTTATCAGCCACTTCAACCGTCTTACGGAGTAGCTCCTGGAGTCCCCTCCCCTTAACTGCAACTGTGGTTACCACCGGCACGCCGAGAACCTTCTCCAGCTTCTCCTCATCTATTGTTATCCCCTTCTGTCTGGCCATGTCCACCTGGTTGATGCAGATTACCATGGGAACCTCCATTTCCATGAGCTGGAGTGTGAAGAAGAGGTTCCTCTCGAGGACAGATGCGTCAAGCACATTTATGACAACGTCAGGCCCTTCCTTGATTATGAAGTCCCTTGATACTATCTCCTCCATGGAGTACGTTGAAAATGAGTATATGCCTGGCAGATCGATTATGTGGATGTCCCTTCCCTGGAATTTCAGGTAGCCCTCTGCCCTTTCAACGGTTTTCCCGGGCCAGTTGCCGACTATCTGGTTTGAGCCTGTCAGCTGGTTAAAAATAACACTTTTCCCCACATTGGCGTTTCCTGCAAGTGCAACGGTTATCTCAGATTTTTTCATTGCCAAGACCTTCTAACTGTTCTATGAATGCACATCTGAGGCTCAGTCTTCTGTTTCTATGAAGACGTTATCTGCTATATTCCTTCCCAGGGCCACCCTGGATCCCCTGATCTCCACCTCCACGGGTCCCTTGAGGGGCGCCCTTTTTATCAGGGTGAGGGGGGCTCCAATGGTTATCCCCATGTCCATTAGCCGCCTCACAACCCTGTAGTCACCCCTTATGAAGGATACCTTTCCACTCTGGTTTTCATCCATCTCTGTGAGGGATTTCAGGTTTTCGTCACGGCAGCCTATTTCCTCGATATCAGCTTCCTTCATCTCAATGCATTCTTCGCATGTCTGGAATTTGAATTCGCATGCAGGGATGGGCTTTTCATCCGGGCACTCTCCTGGCATGTTAAGAAGATGGCACAGGGCCCTTTCAGCATCATCTGAGAGTGAATGTTCCATCTCACAGGCCTGTCTGTGTATCCTCTCCCTTTTTATTCCCAGAACGTCATGGAGGAATCTTTCAAGGAGCCTGTGCTTTCTTGTTATTTTACGGGCGATCCGGTATCCCCTATCGGTGAGGACGGCTCCCCTGTATGGTGAATATTTAACATATCCATTTGAGTCAAGTTTTTTAAGCATCTGTGTTACACTTGCAGGGGCGATTCTCATTTCACGGGATATATCTGTCGTGGTAACGGGCTTCCTTGAGTCTGAGAGCCTGTAGATGGTTTCAAGGTATTCCTCTATATTTTCACTGAGATGCTTCATTAGGTTCACCTAAAGCCTTGCTGTTAGTTTAGTTGAACCTAATTCAATATAAGGTTTTCTAAAACAGGCGAAAAAAATTAGTGAATGGTTTCCCCTAAGGAATTTGAGTGGAAACCATTCATGTTCAGATGGGTAGGATGTCCCTTCCATGGGTCTCGTTTATAACCTCTGCAAGGCCCACGTACATTGCGGCTGCACCGGTGAATATGCCCTCATAACCTGCCACAACTGTTATAAGTGTTGAACCGGTAATTTCACCAGCAGTGAGCAGGAAGAAGAGCACAGCAAGGCTTATGAATATTACCTGGATGCCCCTTTTGAGTTTGAGGGTTGCTATGAACATCACCAGGGTGAATAACCCCCACATGAAAAGGTATGATGCCATTGCAACCGGGTCGGCGCTGGCTGCTGCAGTCCCTGATGTTTCAAGGAACTTGAGGTTAGGGATCACCAGGAGGAGCACCAGTGACCACCAGAACAGACCATATGATCCAAATGCAACCGTACCGAATGTGTTACCCTTTCTGTATTCCATCACACTTGCAAGTATCTGGGCTATACCCCCATAGGCGAACCCCATTGCAAGTATCATGCTGTTTATGGGAAAAAGACCTGCGTTGTGCAGGTTCAGCAGTACGGTGGTTATACCAAACCCCAGAAGTCCAAGGGGGGCCGGGTTGGCGGTTTTATCTGATATAACCACTTCTGTTTCACGCATATTCTCACCTCATCTATCAATATTATGAATGGGCATGAGATGGTTCATTCATCTATTCCTCGAGGGTTGAGGTATCGCCGAGGTCCTCTCCTTCCTCCCTGGCCCTCAGTATCCTCCTCATTATCTTACCGGACCTTGTTTTTGGGAGCCTGTCAACCTGGACCATCTCTCCTATAACCGCAACGGGTCCGAGTTCATGGCGAAGGTGTCTTTTCAGTTCCTCGATGAGGGCGGCGTTCAGTTTATGCCCCTTCTTGAGTATGAGGAACGCCTTTATGACCTCCCCCTTGATTGGGTCGGCCTTGCCTATAACCGCGGCCTCTGCAACTGCAGGGTGTGCCACAAAGACAGATTCAACCTCCGCAGTACCTACCCTGTGCCCTGCTATATTCAGGACGTCATCTGATCTTCCCTGGATCCAGAAGTATCCATCCTCATCCTTCCTTGCCATGTCACCTGCGGTGTACACTCCACCAGGGATCTGATTCCAGTAAACATCGATGTACCTCTCCTCGTCGTTGAAGAGGGTTCTGAACATGGCGGGCCATGGCTTTCTGATCACGAGGAAACCGCCCTTACCCAGGGGTACCGGTTCGCCCTTCTCGTCAACCACGTCGGCCTCTATGCCTGGCAGGGGCTTTGTAACTGAACCCGGTTTAAGGGGTGTCACAGGCAGGGGCGCTATCAGGTGCATCCCTGTCTCGGTCTGCCACCAGGTGTCAATTATCGGGCACTTCTCCCTTCCGATATGCTTGTGGTACCACATCCATGCCTCGGGGTTTATGGGTTCACCGACCGTGCCGAGTATCTTTAGGGACTCAAGGTTGTAGCGTTTCGGGTGCTTGTCACCGAACCTCATGAGGTGCCTTATTGCTGTTGGCGCCGTGTAGAACTTGGTGACACCGTATTTCTCAACTATGCTCCACCATACGCCGGGGTCGGGATAATCAGGCGCTCCCTCATAGATGAGTGTTGTGGTTCCAAGTAGCAGCGGGCCATAGACAACATAGCTGTGACCGGTTATCCATCCGATGTCTGCTGTACACCACCAGAGGTCCCCGTTGTGGATGTCAAAGGTCATCTCCAGGGTTGATGCGACCCCCACCATGTATCCGCCTGTTGTGTGCAGAACACCCTTTGGTTTCCCGGTACTTCCTGAGGTGTAGAGTATGAATAGTGGATCCTCTGCATCCATCTCCTCTGCATCGCAACGGTCCCCTTCACCCTCTATGAGCTTATCAAAGAGTATTTCACGGCCACTTATATCGGACATTTCAATGTCAATGTCTGTGTGCTTCACAACCACAGTTGTTTCTATGGTTGGACACTGGAGTATGGCCTCGTCCACTATGGGTTTTAGTTCTATAACTCCACCCCTTCTGTAGGTCCCGTCGGCTGTTATTATGATCTTTGCCATGGCATCGTTGAGGCGTTCCACCAGGGCCCCCACGCTGAGACCGGAATATATGACGCTGTGGACGGCGCCTATCTTTGCGCAGGCAAGCATTGAGATTACAAGTTCAGGACACATTGGAAGATACAGTGCAACTGCATCGCCCTTCCTGATTCCGAGACTTTTGAGGGCATTTGCGGTCCTGTTAACCTCACGGTACAGTTCATAGTAGGTTAACTTTCTTTCATCTCCCCTCTCGTTCACATAGAGGATGGCGACCTGGTTTCTCTTGTCTGTGTTAAGCCACCTGTCAACGGCGTTGTATGTCATGTTGATCTTACCGTTGACGAACCACTTGTAGAATGGTTTGTTGCTATCATCGAGGACCTTGTCCCATTTCCTGAACCATTCGAATCTTTCAGCCTTCTCGGCCCAGTATTTCTCATGGTCCTTTCCCTTTTCGAGCTCGGCCTCCCAGTTTTTTATGTGGGCCTCCTCCACAACTGTGTAGTGGGGTTTGAAGACCCTGTTTTCTTCCAGGAGAACTGAGGTATCCTTTGACATTTTTCATACCGCCATCTTTTTCTTGGTTGATAGTAGTAAGTTTCTCTCAACTTATATATTTTACTATTATTAATCATGATAGATAATATTTATAATGTGAATTTTATTAATAACTTCGAAAAAAAAGAAGCGGGTTACATCATGGGGGGCATTCCACCCATTCCACCCATTCCACCCATTCCACCCATTCCACCCATTCCACCCATTCCTTCCATATCATCCTCGTCCTTTGATGAGACATCAAAGCCCCTGGCGGCTATCATGTCATCGATACGGAGGATCATCTCAGCTGCCTCAGCTGCAGACTGGATGGCCTGCTTCTTGACCCTCTGGGGCTCTATCACTCCGGCCTCCTTCATGTCGATGATTTCGCCATCGAAGACATCGATTCCCATGTATGGTGACTCCTCATGAGCTGCCCTGAGGTCAACGAGGACGTCGATGCTGTCAAGACCTGCGTTCTCTGCAAGGGTCTTTGGCACGATTTCAAGGGCGTCTGCAAAGGCTGATACTGCCAGCTGTTCCCTGCCGCTTATGGTGTCAGCATACTCACGCAGTTTCCTGGCGATTTCAACCTCAGGCGCTCCTCCGCCTGCAACAACCTCCCTGTCCTCAATTGTGGATGCAACGACTCCTATTGCATCCTCAAGGGCACGCTCCATTTCCTCTGCAACATGCTTGGTGCTTCCCCTCAGTATTATGGAGATGGCCTTGGGGTCCTTACATTCTTCAATGAACGTGAGGACTTCATCAAAGATCTTCTTCTCGTAGATAACGCCGGCCTCTCCCAGGTCTTCTGCTGTGAGGTCATCGATGTTGGTGACGAGCCTTGCGCCTGTGGCCTTCTCAATACGCTTGATGTCTGACTTCTTGACCCTCTTGAGGGCCATTATTCCTTCACGTGAGAGGTAGTGGAGTGCAAGGTCATCGATACCCTTCTGACAGAACACGACGTTGGCGCCTGAGCTCTTTATCTTCTCAACCATGTCTCGGATCATCTGCTCCTCCTGTTCTATGAAGGCCTGCATCTGTGATGGGTCTGTTAGCCTTATCTTGGCATCGGTTTCAAGGTCCTTAACCTCTATCGGGTACTTGAGCAGGGCTATCCTGGCGTTTTCAACTCTCTTTGGCATTGATGTGTCTGCCCTTGACTTGTCAATCACTATACCGTTCACGATTCTTGACTCGTTCACTGATGCTCCCTGTATCCTCTGTATGTTAATGTTGTCCTTGTCGATTTCACCGTCCTCTTCGACCTGCATTACTGCGTCAACAACGAGTTCAGCAAGTTTTTCCTTGGCCCTCTCTGAACCCTTTCCTGTCATGGCTGTTATTGCAACCTTCATGAGGGTGTCCCTGTCGCTTGCTTCCATTGATATTTCTTCAAGTATCTCCTGGGCCTTCAGGGCCGCATTCCTGTAACCAAGTGCTATGATTGTTGGGTGCACACCCATTTCAATTAATTTTTCAGCTTCCTTGAGCAGTTCACCCGCTATTATTACTGCAGTGGTTGTGCCGTCCCCCACCTCGTCTTCCTGGGTCTTTGCGACCTCAACCAGCATCTTTGCTGCGGGGTGTGAGATGTCCATTTCCCTGAGGATCGTAACTCCATCATTCGTAATCACGATGTCTCCGAGGGAGTCCACCAGCATCTTGTCCATACCCTTGGGTCCAAGGGTTGTCCTCACGGTTTCCGCGAGTATTTTACCTGCAAGGATGTTGATTCTCTGGGCTTCTCTTCCAACGTAACGGCTTGTATTCTGTGGTAATATGAATATGGGCTGCTGTCCCTGTGCCATTAAATCACCTCTTAAATAAATAGCATGCAATTATCCATGGGTTTAAGGTTCTATAAATAATTTGTGTAGAAGATGCTGGAAGATCAGGGCTTGAGTTAAATTTTTTTGGAAGATAGAATTCTGGGAGGTTTCAGCAGCGGTCCAGGAGATGGAAGATATCCCTACTTCATAAGATAATTAAGAGTGAAGAAGGGATTTGATTAACGGTTGGGGAATATCTTCGGCAGGAAGGTCTGGCAGAAGTCAGGTGTCAGCTTTGAGGTTTCATGCTCAAGTTTTTCAACTATCTCCTCTTCAAGTTCAGGTGTCCTTGATGTCTCAACAGTGAAGGCCTCGTTGTCGATCCAGAGTCTGAGTGACTCCTGGCCCATGGTCATACGGAATTCAACGGTGTTACCCCTCTCAATATCACCTATTATGTCCTCCATGATCTCATCTGAGAGTTTCAGGAGCTTCCTGCCCTCAGGTTCATATGTTCTCTTTGATGTCCTGATACTGGTTATGCGCACCGGTGCGCACCCCTCCTCCCTTATTGTCTTTCGGACGGTCCAGAAGAGGCTCACAACAATTTTCTTCTCAGGGTCATGGCTGCCCTTAAATTTGATTGATTTCATTAAATCACCGCATCCTTCATCGTCAGTCATTTCTTTGAATGCTACATTTTCCTTATCCTCTCACCGATGGTCTTACCGATGCTGTAGCATTCATCCAGGTCTTCCCCGGTGGGGACATAGTTGACCTCAAAGGTTTCAGCAACCTCAAATCCTGCACCTGAGAGCTCCTCCTTCAGGGTTCTCACTGCACCTCCACCCCACCCCTTTGATCCGAATACAACCGCAAGCCTTTTAAAGCCTGTACGATCAAATGTCAGTCCCCTGAGATAGTATATCAGATCGCCAAGGCTTGGAAATGGTCCGTTGAACATTGTGGGGCTTCCGATGAAAACTGCCTTGCTCTCAAGGATGTTCTTCACAATCTCGCTCCTCTCATCCTCATGAAGGAAGTGCATTGACACGTCCACGTCCGCCGCCATCAGACCCTCTGCCATGGCATGTGCCATCATGGCTGTGGAGTGGTGCATGGTGTCATAGATTATGGTGGCCTTATCCCTGCACTTACCTGTTGCCCAGTCAGTGTATGCCCCTATTACCTTCATGGGGTCAGTCCATATCTGGCCGTGGGAGGGTGCTATCATCCCTATCTTCTCAAGGAGGCCCAGTTCCTTGACCTCATCCAACTTCCTGAGTACCAGGGGGGAGAGTGGTGTTAAAAGGTTTGCGTAGAATTTCAGGGCAGCATCCATCAGTACAGCGTCAGGAACGTCCCTATCAAAGCGTTTGCTGATGCAGAGGTGCTGTCCAAAGGCATCATTTGAGAATAGAATGCCGTCCTCCTCCAGGAGGGTGAACATGCTGTCTGGCCAGTGTAGCATGGGTGCCTCAAGGAATGTGAGGGTTTTTCCCCCGAGATCGGTGCTGTCCCCTGTTTTAACGGTCTGAAATGGGGTATCCTCTGGTATGGGGTAGTGCTGTCTGAGGCCCTCAGCCGCCTTTGCAGTGCAGATTATCTCTGAGCCGTACCTCTTCAGGACCTCCATGATGGAACCGCTGTGATCCCTTTCAATGTGGTTCTGGATTATGAGGTCAATCCTTTCATCCCTTCCTTCCCTTTCAAAGGCGTCACTTATTCTTCCGAACATCTGTGAAGAGGTTCCAGGGTAGGTGTTGTCGACCAGCGCCACCATCTCATCCCCAAATATGAGGTAGGTATTGTAGGTTGTGCCCTCCAGGGTGTAGCCATGGTAGCTCCTTATGTCCCAGTCCATCACACCAACCCAGTAGACACCATCCGCAATTTTCACCGCATCAGCCTTCATATTAAACACCATCTGTTTATATGTTGAAACTCATTATTAAATTATGCAAGTTTTTTATGGGGAGTGGACTCATGGCTGATCTTGATTTGAATTTTTTTTGTGATGATAAAGGAGGTTCTCAAAGATTAGGCCTTATCATTTGTCCTTTCTTCCAGCTTCTGCCTTAACTTCATGAATTTTGATCGGACCGTTTCATAGCCCTTACTGTAGAATGGACAGCTCTCTATGCAGTAGGTGCATCCCTCACTGCATCCAAGGCATCTATCCTCAAGGAGCAGAACTGTGGATCCACAGCAGGTATCTACCTCCACCAGGGCATCCTCAGGACAGGCCTTTATGCATTTACCGCACCTTGAACAGTACTCAGGGATCCATGAATGCTCACTGGCCTTCTGAGGAAGGTTGGATATGCTCGTGAGCACTGCGGATACCTTCTGGGCCGGGCCATTTTCTGGACCTATGAGAAGGCCGTTAGTCCCCTTAAAACCAATACCTGCATTCTGGGCCAGGGATGTGAGATCCAGGAGTCCACTCATGGGGTGGATGGCCACGGCACCGTATCCATTCTCTCTGAGGTAATCTGAAAGCCTGAAGGTTAAATCGGCAAGTTCATCGTAGAGTCTGTCATTCAGGGACTGGGCCTCCTCACCGGGAGGGGTGCCTATCAGTTCATCATCCATCTTCAATGTGAATACCACAGCATTTCTGTACTTAAAATCATCTGCAAGGATAACCGCAGGGGTTATGGGCGCATAACCTATGTTGACTATACCGAGTGAACGTGCGTAATCCTCAAGTCTGCTCAGGAATTCTCTGCTGGCTGCGGTGGATGGTGTTTCAGGTTCAGGAACCTCTGACTGGTCAGGGTACTCAAGAAATCCACAGCTGCAGCCGCATCCACTGATGGTCTTCTGTGCATCTCCACAGCAGTTATTTTCATCCATTTAATCACCTCAGTTTACATGTGAATGGATGTTCATATTTATATTTACGGATATAATGGCCATGTGTCTTCAGTTATCAGGTATGGATGTTTGCCCGGTTCACTCCTCTATCTCGTACTCAAATTCCCAGAAGGGGGTGCCCCTCGATTCATCACCCTCAAGGTGCTCCATCTCATGGGCAACGCCATAGGCACCTGATCCTGTGAACTTGAGGGGTTTTTCCAGCCTTTTAAGCCGGATCTTAAGGTCAAGGGGGTCAAGGACGGCCCTCAAAATGTAGTCACCATCCACAACAACACGGTAGGGTCTCATCACAAGCTCCCTCTCGTTCCTGGAACCGCACTTCTCAAAGCGGTAAACTGTTCCCTCCTCACTGATGATCCGGGGATTCAGAAAAAGGTACACTATCTCAAGGGTCCGGCCGACCATCTCATCCTCATCAAAGCGGGTGACCTTCTCCTTTATGGCCATGAACCTGCCGGAGTTCTTCCTCAGACTCCAGTCCCCACCGAATCTTATGGAGAAAAGAAGGGGTAGGAAGGCATCAGGGGGGATCTGGAGTTTCTCAATAACCCTCTTCTCAGTGAGGGTGAACCTGAGGAGTTTCTTCAGATCAGCATCGTCCAATAACATCCCCCTCTGGTCTGCAGTGATACATGGGAATTCATGGAGTCTTTTTAAGGTTGAAGTCGGCTATCGCCCTTTCCACGACGGAGATTATTGCCTCATCAAGTTCATCCTGGGTACCATCTTTAACAACGGGGATGTTGTCACAGTAGATGACCTCGAGTCCGGCCTCAAGGGCGTCCCTGGTTGCAACGTCAACTGCAGCTGCCTTGAGTTCAGTCAGCATCACATCAGCGTCACCTATGTACCTCTCTATGTCCCTCTGAAGGAGGGGCCTGTTTGATAGGTGCGGTGTGGTGCCCACAACCCTGCAGCTGTACTCTGATTCAAGGTATTCAACCAGGAGGTCCTTCACTGAGTCAGGGGCTGTTGTTGCAAAGAGCACATTCTTACCCCCAATTTCGCCAAGGGGCTTTGGCCTGAAGACCGTTGTTATGACCTCAGCTTCGGGGTTTATGGATTCAATGAACTCGACTATCTCCCTGACCTTTTCCTCCCCTGCCATGGGCTCCTCGCACATGGTGACTATAACAAGATCCGCAAGCTTAATCCTGAAGGGCCCGAAGAAGTTCTTTATGTTTATGAGGGGCTGGTTCGCGCCCACAAGGACTATGTGGCGGTTTGATTTCACGGGTGGGATGGCTGCACCGCTTCCTTCAAGGATAACAAAGTCTGCATCCAGTCTGTTGGCGGTTTCGGCGCCACGCTTCATGTTGGTTATGAAAACATCCCCCACCATACCGCCCCCGCATCGTCTGCAGCCAACAGTGAGTATCCTGCTCATGAGGGCATCCTCCCAGTGGTCAGAGGCTGCATGCACACCCCTATCTGACTGCTCCATAAGGAACTCGGGGGTTATCTCGATCCGGTCGCCATGGACTATTTCAGGTTCCTCAGGGCCCCCACGGCCCATAGCAACGACACATGGGTTGTACTGGCGCTCATGGATCAGACGGGCGGCATAGGCGGATACTGCAGTTTTACCTATCCTCTTACCTGTGCCAAGTATCTTGAGTGAGGGCTTCTCAAGTATCTCATACTCTGTCAGGGGCTGGAATTCGAAGTCAGGGCCCCGGTAGACTGCACCCTCACCAAGGACGACTGAGGCTATCCTGAACCTCTTGGAGTAGTCAAGGACTGGCTCATCACTGAGGTCCATGACGGTGTCTGCCCCATACTTTCTTATGAGTTCTCCTATGAGTTTGTAGGGAATCCTGTGGGGGTCATCACCGAAGTGGACCGGCCTTCCCATCATTTCAGTGTATTCCTCAGGTGAGGATGTCCTGAGCTTCTCTGTCCCACCAATGAAGATCAGGGCCTTCACATCAATGTGCTCCATTGAGTCAAGGGTTTCAACAGCTGCCCTTGTCACAGGCAGGTAGTGCTCTCCATCAACAAGACAGATCATGGTTTCTGTGGCCTTCATAAATAAACACCTGCTAGTATCTCTGTTATTAGGTATGGGTTTAGGTGGTATTAAAATAGGAGGCTGGTATCGTAGGAATATTGTAGATTTGAGTAATATTTAGCTGGCTGGCACCACTCCTGGCTACCAGAGGAAAATGGGTTTTTAGTGAGAGTAGAAACCTGTTTACTTGGCCTCGAGTTTGGCCTCCATCTTGACTACTTCTTTCCTTGATCTCCTTGCAAGCTCTGAGAGGCCATTCACAACATTTGGTGGAAGATTGTTACCTTCCTTCTTGGCGAGGATCTCGGAGATGGCGCTTGAGAGCACAAAAATAGCGTACTTATGTTCGGCCTTGGTACGGTGAATGTGGTGGGGGCTGATGTTCAGAGAGAAGTACTCCTCGCATTCATCCTTTATATCATATCCATTCTCAAGGTACTTCAAGACATATACCAGAAATTGGTGCAGTTGTATCATTTCATCCTTATACATGGTTACCAGCCTCAGTCTCCTTATAAGTGTGTATTAAACTTATTATTTAAAAATTTTGGTCTAATGGATGCCCCCTTATCAAAATTAAAGAACGAACATAGATTAATATAAAAATTGCAAATAGTAGTCTTTTCCATGAGATAAATTCCACCCATCAACTAAGGTTTAAGTCAAAGCATATAAATAAATGTTTATATTACTGAAATTATTCAAATTATTAAGTGGATGGGGTGCTTCCCTAAATTCTTAAAAGGGAATGGCTCCATAAAACTAACCATTCACCCTAACTTTTTCACTGGAGGATGCTGATGAAGATAACAGAATTTGATCACAGACGGATTTCTGAACTTGTTGAAAGAGCAAGGCTTGACGTTGATGAGGTCATCGGACCAGTGGCAGACATCATATCCATGGTGAGGGAGGGTGGTGACGGCGCCCTCCGGGAACTCACCCAGAAATTCGATGGCGTGACCGTTGATAACTTCAGGGTCAGCCAGGAGGAGATAGATGAGGCCCACGAAAACCTCGACCAGGGGGTTAAGGAGGCCCTCATGGAGGCAGCCATGAACATTGAGGAATTCCACAGAATGCAGATGCCCTCCGATTGGATGTCCGAGGTTAGACCGGGGGTCATGGCTGGCCAGGTGGTGCGCCCCCTTGAGAGTGTGGGCTGCTACATCCCGGGTGGAAGGGCTGTGTACCCCTCAACGATACTCATGACCGTGATACCTGCAAGGATAGCAGGTGTTGAGAGGATAGTATGCTGCACCCCGCCGGCAGGGGACGGTTCGGTACCCGATGCGGTTCTCGTGGCAGCCGACATGGCGGGGGCCCATGAGATCCACCGTGTTGGGGGAGCACAGGCTGTTGCAGCAATGGCCTACGGCACAGAAACCATCAGATCGGTCGATAAAATCGTGGGACCAGGTAACATCTTTGTAACCGCTGCAAAGAAACTGGTCTACGGTGAGGTGGACATAGACTTCCCTGCAGGACCATCAGAGGTCCTCATAATCGCAGATGAAACTGCCATCCCCGAGTACATCGCCCTCGAAATACTTGCACAGGCAGAACACGACCCCCAGGCAGCAAGCGTCCTTGTAACAGACTCCAGGGACCTTGCCCTTGAGGTGAAGGGGATGGTCCATGAAAACATTAAATACATGGAAAGGGCCAATATCATAAGGGAGTCCCTTGAAAGGTACGGGATGATAGTTTTAACAGCCGATATCGATGAGGCTGTGGAGTTCAGCAATGCATACGCCCCCGAACACCTTGTTATAATGACGGATTCTCCAGAAGAAACACTGGAGGGTATCCGTAACGCCGGATCCATATTCCTGGGTGACCTGTCCCCTGTGGCTGCAGGGGACTACGGGTCAGGCACCAACCACGTGCTTCCAACCTCAGGTTGTGCAAGGATGTACTCGGGTCTCTCCACAGAATCCTTCATCAAAAAGCCAACCGTACAGAGGATAACCCGGGAGGGCCTCCAAAACCTCAAGGGAAGCGTCCTGAAACTTGCAGAATACGAGGGCCTCCAGGCCCATGCCGAATCCTTCAGGAGGAGGCTCAGGGACTGATTACTGAGTTGATCTAAAACTCTGATAATGCACAGATTCATCAGAGACCCTAAACTCACTTTAAACTGTTAGAGGTGATTGATTGTTACTTGGAGATCTTAGAAGGACTCACTACTCAAAGGACATAGAACCGGAGATGGATGGAGAGGAAGTCACGGTTATGGGATGGGTCCATGAGATAAGGGACCTTGGAGGAATAATATTCGTACTCCTCAGGGACCGGGACGGACTCATACAGATAACCGCACCCAGTAAAAAGATTGAAAAGGACCTCTTCAAATCCATAAGGAAGCTCAAAAAGGAGTCAGTGGTTGCCTTCGGGGGGAGGGTGCAGGAGTCAGACAAAGCCCCGGGTGGATTTGAAATAATACCCTCCTTCCTCAAGGTGCTTAACACATCAAAGCAGCCACTCCCACTGGACCCCACAGAGAAGGTTAAGGCCGAGATAGACACAAGACTCGATGCAAGGTTCCTTGACCTCAGAAAACCATCCGTAAGTGCCATATTCAAGATAAAAAGCAGAATGCTGCATTCAGTCAGAGTATTCCTTGAAGAACAGGGATTCCTCGAGATAAACACCCCAAAACTAGTTGCATCTGCAACAGAGGGTGGCACAGAGCTTTTCCCCATAACCTACTTTGAGAGGGAGGCCTTCCTCGGACAGAGCCCACAGCTATACAAGCAGATCATGATGTCAACCGGCCTGGACCGTGTCTACGAGATCGCCCCCATATTCAGGGCAGAGGAACACGACACCCTCAGGCACCTCAACGAGGTCATATCAATAGACATCGAGGCATCCTTCGCAGACCACGAGGACGTAATGAAGATACTCGAAAACCTTGTTGTGAGGGTCATTGAGGATGTGAATGAGCACTGCTCTGACGCCCTGGAAACCCTTGGAAGGACACTGGAGGTGCCTGAAACACCATTCGAGCGCCTTGAGTATGACGAGGCCGTTGAACTGGTTAACTCAAAGGGGGTCCCAATGAAACACGGAGAAGACCTTCCCAGAGCTGCTGAGAAGGCCCTTGGTGAGATCATGGATGGCTACTACTTCATAACGTCCTGGCCAACCGCCATAAAACCATTCTATGTCATGCCAGATGAGGATGACCCTGAGAGGAGCCACGCCTTTGATCTCATGTACAGGGACCTTGAGATATCCTCAGGGGCCATGAGGGTACACCAGCACGACCTCCTTGTTGAGAAGATAAAGAGACAGGGCCTGAACCCTGATTCATTTGAGAGTTACCTTGCAGCCTTTGAGTACGGCATGCCACCCCACGCAGGATGGGGCCTCGGGGCTGAGAGGTTCAACATGACCCTCACTGGAGTTAAAAACATAAGGGAGACGGTCCTCTTCCCGAGGGACAGGAGGAGGCTCACGCCGTAGGTGATAACTTGATGGGAGCATCCACAGGTCAGGGCTATGAGATAGCAAGGAAGAGCAGGGAGATAGTGAGGGAACTCATCTCCAGGGACATATCATCTCTGTCTCCAGGCGAGGCAGCCATAGTTGAGAGGATAGTCCACTCCACAGCCGACCCGGAATATGCCCGGCTAACAGAGTTCAGCAAGGACTTTGTTGATGAGGCACTGAAATCCCTCAGGAATTCAGGGGGGGTACTCACAGACATTGAAATGGTCCGAGCAGGCATATCACAGCCCTCCCAGTGCTACATAAGGGAACCTGCTGTGAGGGAGCTTGCAGCCGAGAGGGACATCACAAGGGCCGCGGCATCAATGGAGTACGCCGCAAGCCATGGATTCAGGGGGATTGTGGTCATAGGCAACGCACCGACAGCCCTCATGAGGGTGATTGAACTCACACTTGAAGGCCTGATGGATGCCGAGGCAGTCATAGGTGTGCCGGTGGGCTTTGTAGGTGCTGCCGAGTCCAAGGAGGCCCTCAGGGGCACAGATATACCCCACATGATAACCAGGGGCCCCAAGGGTGGTACGCCCGTGGCAGTTGCTGCTGCGAATGCACTTATTGCATTATCCAGTGATAAAGAGGTTTAGAGGTTTTGAAATGAAATCGGAGGAACTCTTCAGAAGGGCCAGTAAAGTCCTCCCAGGTGGTGTGAGTTCACCTGTGAGGAGGTTCGACCCCCACCCCTTCTTTGCAGCGGGGGCCAGTGGATGCATGCTTGAGAGCGTGGATGGTGAAAGGTACATCGATTACTGTCTGGCCTACGGCCCCCTGATACTGGGACATGCCCACCCACGTGTAGTTGAGGCAGTTAATGACCAGATAAAGAGGGGGACGACCTATGGTGTGCCCACAGAGGGGGAGATAGAACTTGCAGAGGCCATCATCGAGAGGGTGCCATGCGCCGAGATGGTAAGATTCACAAATTCAGGGACTGAGGCAACCATGGCGGCTGTGAGGCTCGCCAGGGCCTTCACAGGAAGGGACAGGATAATTAAATTTGAGGGATCCTATCACGGTGCCCATGACTACGTACTTGTGAGGCCAGGTTCAGGGGCAGCCACGGCACCTGATTCACCGGGAATACCCGTGGATACTGTCAGAAACACCCTGACAGTACCATTCAACAATGAGGAGGCCATTGTTGAACTGATAGAGGCAGTGGATGATATAGCATGCATACTTGTGGAACCTGTCATGGGAAACATAGGGTGCATAGAACCTGAAAATGGCTATCTGCAGTTCCTGAGGGACATAACACGTGAAAATGATATCCTCCTCATCTTTGATGAGGTGATAACGGGCTTCAGGCTTGCACCAGGGGGCGCCCAGGAGTACTACAGGGTGGAACCTGACCTTGTAACCCTTGGAAAGATAGTTGGAGGTGGCTTCCCGATGGGGGCCCTTGCAGGCAGGAGGGAGATAATGGAGAATATTTCACCTGCAGGTAACGTCTACCAGGCAGGTACCTTCAACGGGAACCCTGTATCTGTAACTGCAGGCCTTCAGACCCTCAGAATCCTTGATGAGGGGATGTACTCTGACCTTGAGAGGAAGGGGTCGATGCTGAGGGCTGGTCTTCGTGACCTCCTCTCTGACATGGACCTCGAGTACCAGGTCGCAGGTCCCGCGTCAATGTTCCAGATCTACTTCACCGGGGAGGAGGTCAGGGACTATCAGGACGCGAAAAAATCTGATACAGGGCTTTTCATGGAGTACTTCTGTGGCCTCCTTGAGAGGGGAGTCTTCATACCACCCTCACAGTTTGAGTGCTGCTTCATATCGGCTGCCCATGAGTCAGAGCACATAGAGACTACCATTGAGGCTGCAGAGGATGTCCTCAGCGGCCTTAAAAATTAATTATTATTTTTTGGCTGAAATTTACAGAATGGCGAATTAGCAGCATGTCATGTGGGTTTCCACGCAGGGAAGAACACCTGTTTTTCAGGTTAGCTTCATGGCTATGAAGAAGTAGAGGAAGCATATAACGATGAATATCAGGAGTGCGGTGACGGCGGTCCTGAGGGATCTGCTGTTAAGTAGGTTTCCCTCACCCTCAGCCAGGAACTCCCTCTGCTCACGCACCTGTGATATGAAACTCTCTGCCTCCCTGCTTCCACCACTCACCAGCCTGCTGTCGATGATCTCCTCATCAAGGAGCTCGTTAACGATCTCCTTCTGCTCCTTAACATCATCGATTATTTTCTTCTCAGCAACGAATTCCATCAGGGACCATTTCCCTGTCTTTATCTCCCTGAGGGTTTTCTCCTCATTTTCTATGCTTTTTGAAAGATCCTCAAGGAGTTTAATCCTTTTACTTTCATCATGGGGTTCACCTTCAGTCTCCTCTGGTTCCCCATCCAGCTCCTCCTCATAGAAATCCTCGAGTGTGTCATAGTATTCAAGTGAACCCCCACATTCACATGATGAAAAATCAGATGGGCTCTCATCCTCCTGAAGATGGTAGTAGCCCCCGCATTCTGTACATATAATGTAGCCCCTTGTTTTTGAGACGCCTTCATCGGACAACTGGATCCCCCAGAACTACTATTTACATTATGGTAATTAAGTTTTGTGCATCATTCAATGAAATTCATTAGAATACTAAGAAAATTTAATAAAAAAGAAGGTGGATCAGCTCACCCTTTCAAGGCCAGTTGATATGAGGAACTGCACAACGGCACCCTCAGGCACAACGACGATGTTGCCCTGCTGGTACTGCTGTAAACCGGCCTTCACCATTGCAAGGTACTTTGAGCGGTCCTTTGTTGCATTGAACATGGCCTTCATGAGGGACTGGACCGCCACGCCCCTGGTTGCGCCCTGCTGCTGTTCCTCCCTGAGGAACTGTATGCTGTTTCCTGAAACATAACCCTTGCCCTCGACGTAGACGGGTCCTATGGACTGCAGTATGCCGTCAACGGCCTGGGGGGTTACTATGACCACTATATCCGTTTTTATACCTGTATTGTATTCCACTATCTCCTGCGCCAGTCTGGCACCCCTTTCGGTGTCATTCTCCCAGAGGGCATCATGCAGGAACCACCTGCTGACGCCCTGTGCCCTCAGTGATGCAGGGGGCTGTGCTGTGGGGTGGGCCATGTTGTGGGGGTACACGGCTGTCACATTGGTGATTTTACCCTCATTCATGGTTATTATGAAGGCCATGTCAACGGCCCCTATACCTGGCCGTGGCTCGCTGGGATCGGCACAGAGCAGAAGTACGTGTTTCTCTCCAACAAAGACGTTCTGTGAGTTTGTCATGTAGTTCTCATAGGTCACAATGGAAAGTCCAAGGATTACAATGAAAAGGCCGATAATTATCTTATTCTTGGTATCCATAATTCTACCTTCCTTTCAGTGATTTTTAATGTGTCAGCGGGAGCACTCATTAAAAAATTGCGCTTTGATATTATTTTTCTGTTAACCTAAATCTTATGCAGAAGATATTTATATAGTTATTTGCTGTCATCCATTAAAAACTGAATATTTAATACTCATGACCCATATATTAATCTTGCTATTATGTGGATGGTGGAGCCATGAGGATAGTGGCTGGTGTGGGTGAGAACAGGAACATGGAGAGAGCTGCATCCCTGGTGGACTTTGAGGTTGAACTCGTCCACTCAGAGGAGGAATTCATAGAGGAACTCAGAAGGGGTGGTGATGCCTACGTGAGAGGGTCGCTCCCAGCCGCCAGCATAATGGCTGAACTCAGAGGAGGAGGACCCCTGAACAGGGCGTCATGGATAGAGGTGGGTGACACTGGATTCCTCCTCTCCCCGGTGGGTATAGATGAGGGGAGGACGGTTGATGATAGATTCAAAATTGCGGTCTCAGCCTCTGAGTTTCTCCAGAGAACCGGCAAGGAGCCCAAAGTGGGCGTGATATCAGGGGGGAGGAGGGGGGACCTTGGAAGGTCACCCGAAGTTGACAGGTCAATCCATGAGGGTGAACTCCTCACATCAATGATAAAGGATAAATATAGGGTGAGGCACTACCATATACTGATAGAGGAAGCCGTGGCTGATGGCTGTAACGTCATCATAGCACCAGATGGTATAACAGGCAACCTCATATTCAGATCACTGGTTCTGGTTGGCACTGCCAGGAGCTATGGAGCGGTTGCCCTTGGATTTAATGGAATTTTTGTTGACACATCAAGGTCACAGACAGTTGAAGGCTATCTGAGGGCACTTGAATTCGCCCACTGGCTTGCCATGGGATGGAATGAAAATTGTGAAAGCTGAACTTATAACTGACTGGATGGACAGAAATTATTATGGGTAGATTGGAGATGTCACCTTTAAAGCCCCTTTACAAGCTGTATGAATGGTACCTATCCCGCAACCTCAGAAGGGACAGGATGCCAAGGCATGTAGCCATCATAATGGATGGTAACAGGAGATACTCAAGGCTGCAGGGTAGTATGAACCCCATAGAAGGCCATAAGAAGGGCATAGAAACCCTTGAGAAGGTCCTTGACTGGTGCGTGGACCTCGGGATAGAGATAGTGACCGCATACGCCTTCTCAACAGAGAACTTCAAGAGACCAGAAAACGAGGTTAAGGGCCTAATGAAGCTCTTCAAGGAGAACTTCGAGGCCATAGCAAGCAATGAGAAGATACATAAGAACAGGGTGAGGGTCAGGGCAGTTGGAAAACTTGAACTCCTCCCTGAGGATGTCAGAAGGGCCATAGAGGTCGCTGAGAGGTCAACAGAGCATTATTCCGACCGCCTTGTGAACATAGCAATAGGATATGATGGAAGAAAGGAGATAGTTGACGCCACAAGAAAGATTGCAGAGGACGTTAAGGCGGGTTTGATAGATCCAGAGGACATAGACGAGGACATGATAAACAGGAACCTCTACACCGCGGGCCTTGAGGATCCCCACCTGATAATAAGGACCAGTGGTGAGGAAAGGCTCAGCGGGTTCCTTCTCTGGCAGTCATCCTACTCGGAGCTCTACTTCTGCGACAGCCTCTGGCCTGAACTGAGGAAGGTTGACTTTTTAAGGGCCATAAGGTCATATCAGCAGCGGGAGAGAAGATTCGGCGTCTAGCACAGCCCATTGGTTCATGGGAGGTGTGTAGACGTTCTCTGTATTAATCACTGATTATGGGAGGTATCATCATTATAGACATTCACTGTCACCTTGACTTCAAGGACTTCAACAGGAACCGTGAAGAGGTAATCGAAAGGGCCAGGAGCAAATTGAGGGCTGTTATAGATTCAGGGGTTGGTATTGGAGGTAACAGGAGGGCCCTTGAACTGGCATCCCTCAACCCGGGTTTCATATATCCTACCATGGGTTTCCACCCGGTTGATGCATCAAAGGCGAGACCAGACATCATAGGGGAGGTTGTATCGCAGATAGAATCAAACATTGACGCTATAGTGGCCGTTGGGGAGACAGGCATGGACTTCCACCACACACACGATGAGGAGGGCAGAAGGAGGCAGGAGGAGACCTTCAGGGTATTTGTGGAACTCGCAGCTGAACATGAAATGCCCCTTGTGGTCCATGCAAGGGACGCTGAGGAGAGGGCCCTTGAAACTGTCCTTGAATACAGAATACCCGAGGTAATCTTTCACTGCTACGGTGGAAGCATTGAAACGGCCCGCCGGATACTGGATGAGGGGTATCACATATCCATCTCGACGCTTGTGGCATTCTCAGAGCACCACATGGAACTTGTAAGGGAAATTCCTGTTGAGGGCATGTTAACGGAGACAGACAGCCCCTACCTTTCACCCTTCAGGGGGAAACGTAACGAGCCCGTCTTCGTGGAGGAGGCTATCAGGGTGATAGCCATGATCAAGGACATGGACATTGAGGATGTTGACAGGATCACAACAGCAAATGCAGAAAGAGTGTTTGGTTTATAGTGATCCCAGGAGGCCCAGTATTATTCTCCTTTTCAGAATCAATTCCCTGACAGTTTCTTCTCAATGAAGCAGTGGTGTCAGTAGCTTTTCTGGCAATGGATTTCGTGTTCAACAGGGTCATTTCTTCTCCATGAAAACCTCCTTAGCTGCAAGCACACCATTTATGGCTGCAGGGAAACCCGCGTATACGGCCATCTGTATCATGACCTCTATGATCTCCTCCTCACTGCACCCTGCGTTGAGGGCTCCCCTCACATGGCTCTTCAGCTGATCCTCAGCCCCCAGAACTGTGAGGGCTGCAAGGGTTAGAAGCTCCCTTGTTTTAAGGTCAAGCACACCACGGGAGTAGATATCACCGTATGCAAATTCAGCAACAAAGCGTGCAAGGTCCGGTGCAACATCCTCAAGTTCCTCCCTGAGGGCGCTGTAGGATTCCCTGTTTATCCTGTTGAGTATCTCCATTCCCCTTCTGTACCTCACCATGGTTCAACCTCCTCATGATTTATCATTTTTTGACCTGAAATTCCACATTAATTTATAGGATGACGTCTATAAATAGGTCCGAGGAGGAAGACCATGAGACCATACGTTATACTCAACGCAGCAATGACCCTGGATGGTAAGATTGCAACTGCAACAGGGAGCTCTGAGATATCCGGCGACGAGGACCTCCAGAGGGTCCATGAACTCAGAAGGGAATGTGACGCCATAATGGTGGGTATAAACACGGTACTGGCAGATGACCCCCGCCTCACGGTCCACAGGGTCGATGCCGCACCCGGCGATAACCCGGTCAGGGTCGTGGTTGACAGCAGGGCCAGGACCCCCCCACACTTCAGGGTACTCAATGATGAGGCCCCAACGGTTATAGGTGTCTCAGAGAGGGCCCCGGCTGAAAGGGTTGCTGAGCTCAGAAAAAGGGCTGAAGTGGTGGTTGCAGGGACCAGTAGGGTTGACCTCCAGCTCTTACTTGAACGGCTGCACGGTATGGGGATAGAGAAACTTATGCTGGAGGGCGGATCAACACTCAACTACTCAATGCTGAAGGAAGGCCTCGTGGATGAGGTCCGGGTCTGCATAGCTCCCATGATCGTCGGGGGCAGGGATGCAAGGACCCTCGTGGATGGTGAGGGTATAGATGAGATGGCCGACGCCATAAGACTTGAACTTAAACGGTCCTACACCCTGGGTGAGGACCTCATAGTGGAATACACTGTAAAAGGTTAGACGTGGTTTTCATGCTCGAGGACATATATGAGAGGATATTGAGGATCAGGGAAGATGGCTGCAGGGAATGCCTGAAGGTTGTCTGCAGGATGGATGATTTCCAGTTCAACCAGCTCATGTCAAGGCTTGAGCTTCAGATCGAGATAACATCAAGGTACAGTCCACCGGTGAGGCCCGCCCTGGACCCAATGATATCAACGGAGCTCGGTGTCTACCGTGGCGACGATGAGAACATAGGCAGACTCCTGGGATACCCTGAATGCTGCATCAGGAGTTTCTCCCAGAATACAAGGTACGCAATCGACGAGGACCATCTCTCAGAGGTCAGTGAACTTGAAGTCCCTGAGGGTAAATGTGCCATCATAATGCCCTCTGGTTTCATACCATGCAGCCTCAGGTGCAGGGAGGCCTGGGAGAGGAAACTCATAGGCTTTGCAGACAGGGATGAATTCAGGAGGATACTTGAACTTGAGGATGAACTCAGGATGAGACTCCCCCACTTTCACCTGGCCTATGATGAGTACTTTGAGAAGATAGTCCTCGAGTGAAAAATCATTTTAGGGGTGATCATGGACCAGATCATCCTAAAACAGCTCCTTTTTTCTGGTGAAAACTGAACCTCACTGAATGAGTATTACATTTCACCTTCATTTTTTAAGATAATTCATACTTTAAATATTTTAATTAAGATTTAAGTATCGTGGAGTCCAATTCTATTACGATATAACACATTAAAATTATGATAAAGTTAAGGAGGTGAAAATATGAAGAAATTTCTATTCATTGCATTGATTCTGCTACTGATTTCAGTCCCATCGGTATCTGCAGCAGACAACAACACAACGTCTAACAATGACTCAAAGATGCTGAAGGATACAGAGATGGTTGTTCTACTGACAGGCTGCGTTGTGGGGACTGTTGACCCCATAATGAATGAAGCCTACCAGAGGGACCTCCTGCCCGCTGGCTACAACTTCACACTGAAGATCTACACCATGGACACCTTCAACCTCAACTCCACGGCATCCAGCAGGTTTAAAGACGACCTTAAGACTGCCGACATATTCTTCATCTTCACAAGGCCAGGTTACCCCACGACCGGTATGAGTTACGGCACAGAATTCGATGCCCCTGTCGACCTCCAGGCCCTCGCATCCAGCCTTAAACCAGGGGCCAGGATATTCGTCCTCGGCCCTGTGAAACCCAATGTGACCGGTGTGAACGTGACAAACCTCCCAGCCTACGGGCCGGTGGCTGCACCTGCACTCTCACGTGAGAACATAAAGAGGACGCTCCTTGAGGTCCTGAGGCTCAGCGGGGCCGTGAACCTCACAGCCAATGATACAAGACTTGTACCTGGACTGCAGGACTTCCTGTACCATCCACTGTCACCACAGGTATACACAGACAGGGAAGCCTACAGGGACTGGTACAGGAACACAACCCTGTACAGGCCAGGGGCCCCATGGGTGGGCGTGGCAATACTTAACCGCTACTACCTGGCCGGGAACATGGACGTCTATGAGACCCTGATCCAGAAACTTGAATCCAGGGGACTCAACGTGATACCCTACTTCTACTGTTCAGACCCGATAGGGGCATCAAGGCGCTTCTTCATGGTCAACAACAGTTCAATCATAGATGCGCTTGTTGCATGTGTCCAGTTCGGGTACTGGCCAGACAACCAGACCATAACCTTCTTCACAGACCTCAACGTACCGGTGCAGGGACCACTCCCGGTCTTCCTTCAGACATCCCTCGACGACTACCTGAACAGCACACGACAGCAGGGCCTGAGGGGCCTCGAATACTACTGGCTTGCAATGTTCGAGATGCAGGGACGGATAGAGCCCATACTGATAGGGGGAAACAGGATATCAGGCTCCGATCCGCTCACAGGCGTGACACTGAAGGAGTACGTGGCCTACGAGCCAGGCATAAACCAGCTTGTGGACCGCACACTCGCCTGGGTGAGCCTCAGGAAGAAGGCAAACACTGACAAGAAGATAGCAGTGGTCTACTTTGACAGCACACACGATGAGGGGATGCCAGCAACCAACGGCCTCAACCTCTACAGAAGCCTCAGCAACATACTCCTCGCCATGAGGACGGCAGGTTACAGCACAGGCAAGGGGAATCTGACACAGGAATCCATCTATGAACTCATAAACAGGGCCGGAAGGAACCCCCGGAACATGACGCAGGCTGAACTCAGGAGACTCGTTGATGCAGGCTGCATCACCATCCCGGTCTCAGAGTACCTCCGGTGGTATTCTAAACTGCCAGCATCACTCAGAGGGAAGGTGGAAGCACTCTGGGGACCCGCACCCGGGAACATCATGGTATACAATAACAGCATGGTCATCCCCGGGATAATGATGGGCAACATACTCCTGGCGCCCCAGCCGGTCTGGAGGTGGAACGGCACACTCAACAACGGTACACTGCCACCGACACACCAGTTCATAGCCTTCTACCTCTACCTCCAGAACGGATTCAGGGCTGATGCAGTGGTCCACATAGGACAGCACGGTACACTGGAACTCCTCCCGGGGCACGTGAACGCCATGACAGAGGATGACTGGCCAAACACCCTGATCGGTTCGATTCCAAACATACACCTGCTCAAGATGGAGGATCCCCTGGAGGCGGTCATAAACCCCACAAAGAGGAGGGCATACGCCGTCACAATCTCCTACCTCATCCCACCGGTCATGAGGACAGAACTCTACGGTGTCTACCAGGAACTCTCAGATCTCCTGGGATCCTACAGCACAGCAGAGGCATCAGGTGATAGTGAGAGGATGACCACACTCCAGTCCCTCATAAGGGATGGTGTGAGGAGGGCAGGACTTGAATCAAGGCTCGGTGTGAACAGCTCAACATCCTTCAGTGTCCTGAGAGACAGGCTCCACGAGTACCTCGAGGAACTCTCAGGGATACTGACACCCTACGGCCTCCACACCTTTGGAGAACTGCCGGACAGTGAAACCCTTGAGAAATTCATAGACGCAATAATATCCTTCGACCCGGCGAACAGGACAGCCAGGAGGGATGAGATAAGGAACCTCCTGATTATGAGCGCCAGCAATGAAATGAACTCACTCCTCATGGCACTTAACGGTGAATTCATACAGCCAGTCCCGGCAAGAAGCCCGGTAATCAACCTGCAGACCCTTCCAACGGGCCGCAACATGTACACCTTCGACCCATCATCAATCCCTGACCCGGCGGCAGTGGTCATGGGATCCAGGGCTGCCGAGGAGATGCTCAGGCGCTACAGGGATTCCAGCGGCGGAAGGTACCCTGAGACGGTGGCCGTTGATATAGCTGACGTTATATCGACGGGTGGCCAGAGCATAGCAGCGATATTCTACTTCCTTGGGGTTAAACCGGTCTATGAGAGCGGAGCCCTCATAGGCACACAGATAATACCCCTCAGTGAACTTGGAAGGCCAAGGATAGACGTTGTGATAAGCGACTTCCACAACTTCCGCGGCGCAATCCCCGGGACCATGGACGTCATCGACAATACAATAAAGAGGATCGCCAACCTCAACGAGTCATCTGAGATGAACTATGTCAGGAAGCACTACCTCGCACTTAAGGCAGGCATCTTCGCCGAACTTGTTGCATCAGGAATGAACACTTCTGCTGCAGATGCCCGGGCAGATAGACTTGCAAGGACAAGGATCTTCGGACTTCCACCCGGTGCGGACCCCCATGGAGCAGGTGTCGACAGGATACTCTGGTCAAGGGACGACTGGACCCCAGAGCAGCTTGCTGAGACATACCTCAGCTACTATTCCTATGCCTATGGAAGGGATTTAAACGGAGTCCAGAGCCCGAAACTCCTGGAGTCACTCCTGCGGACAGTTGACACCACCATGGTCATAATGCCCTACAGGGCACCCGGTGAGGGCACCTGCCTCTACAGGGTATCAGTCACAGTGAACTTCATGGTGAACTACCTCACAGGGAGGAACATAAACAGCTACATCGCAAGGACAGCCTACGGTACACCCCTTATAAGGACACTGCAGGAGTCAACCTATGATGACCTTGCAGTTACACTACTCAACCCGACATGGGTACAGGGCAAACTCCGTGAGGGACCATCCGGAAGTGTGTCAGTAGCACTGCAGGTGAGGGATCTGTTCACGAGTGACGCCCTGGTGGATGTCGCATCCCCTGACGTCTGGAGGAGGATCGCCGAGACCTTCCTCTTTGACAGCTCCGTCAGGTCACAGTTTGATCCATCAGCCCTCCAGATGATTGCAGGATATGTGAGGCAGGCCCATTCAAGGGGTCTTGTGTACCTTTCACAGGAGGAGCTTGCAGCCATCTCAGGGATGCTCGGCGAGATATCCGGCTCTGATGGAAATGACCAGGGAACCACCACAACACCAGGTGGTGGCACAGCAGACGGTTCAGTGACATCAGGTGGAAGAACAGGTAGTGGGTCTCCAGGGCTCTCTGCAGGTGTATCAGGCGCCCCATCCATGGTTTCAGAGTCCACAGAAACAGCATCAGCTTCTCCAGGCAAGGGGCAGGTGAAGGCGGGGCACTCCTATGAGATATCAACACCCGGAGCTGCCGAAGCATCAAACAGTCCCCTATACGCCATTGTGGGTATACTTGGAATATTCTGTCTCCTGGGACTGGGTTACTACTTCGGTCCCATGAGAAAATAAATTTATTTTTTTCCTTTTTATTTTTCACTGGGAACCAATTACACGAGATGTAGTTATTTGATTGGCACCTGGATAATTATGTGATGATTGATGTTCCTATGCACCGAAATAATGATTAAGGCAACTCAGGAGAATCTCCTGAAGAGATGTGGTCTGAGTCCTGCCTCCATCAGCACCCTTCTGTCATCCCCTGTTAAATCTGATTCACTGGTCGGTGGTACCGGTTTACCCCTCCTTGCAAGGATCACGCCACCACGCCTCTGGGCACCCATGAATTTTCCTGCATCACCATCCACGATGAGATAACCACCCCTCATGTCTATACCCGAGAAGTCGTCACAGTCCCCATGGATGATGACTGTACCTCCACTTAGGAGCGCCCCGGTATTCTTTCCTGCGTCACCCATGACACGGACGGTCCCCCTTCTCATGAGTATCCCGGTGGAGAGGTCAACGTCGCCTCTGTGTATTATCTCCGCATCAACATCCAGGCGGGCTCCGAGGGTGTCACGGACATGACCATCATCTATGACCATCCTCCCATGTTCAAGGGTCACATTTATGGGTTCAGCCCCCGGACCATTTCTGATGATGTCAGTGACTGACATGAACTTTTTGTAGCCCCTCCTGTCGGATCTGACCTCAACGATGTTCCCTATGGGGTCCCTTACCCTGCCCTTCACGTATATGATGCCTGAGACCATGCTTATGCCCATGCGGGTGTCAACATCCCCCTCAACGGTAACGACCCCTGCGTCCATCACACCTCCGCTGCCCCCGAAGTAGGCGAGGTCTGCACCCATGCTGGAGGCCAGTCTGTGCCCGGCATCACCCCTCACAATGACCTCGCCACCAGCCTTGAGGTGTTCAACAACCTCCCTGAAGGTGTGGCTGGCCCCGGGAATCCTCTCATCGGGGTCCAGCTTTTCACCCAGGTGCTGCCAGTAGAAGTTGTAGGTGAAATCTGCTATGCAGTCAACAGGACCGTCGGGTTCAACCTCAATAACATCCCTCTCGTCCCTCCTTCTGCCAAGAAATCCAAACATTGATGCACCTCCATTATCAGATTTCCACCCCAACCGATAAATACCCCTCCCATGAATACATGGGTTCAGGGCTGTGACTGATGTCTCCCATGAATGGTCTCTGGATTTTCAGGAGATGGTATGTTGGCTGAAAGGAGTGAATTGCTAAGGTTCCTCTCGGATATAGGCGTTGATACGAGGTTTGTGAGTGTAATGCCAGACGAGGTCCTCATAAACAACCTGAGGTTCTCCAGGTTCTCCAGGAGGAGGGAGAATCTATTCAGGGAGAGGTTCCCTGACGTGGATGTTGTGAGGTCCAAGGTATTCCAGAGGATATGCTCAAGGGCCTCCAGGGTGCTCTCCTCCAACCTCAGACCACGCTCAGAGGTGATGATCGATGCAGATGGTGAGATGGCCACAGTACTCCACATCATACTTGAGCCCTACACCAGGAAGTACGGTATAGGAATCGGTGAAGGTGATGTCAGGGTGCTCCCGGGGACCCTTGACCACTCCATAGCAGCCGCACTTGAGGATATGCTCTCAGGTGAAAGGATAGGGTATCACATGAGATCAACACCCATAAGGATATACCCCCTGTCAGGGGTCCCTGCAGAGTGGATTGAGGCCTGGCGCGGGACCAGAATCGAGGTAACAGAGGATCCACTGGTTAAGGAGTTCCTTGAATTCTTTGATGGGAACATCCCCCAGTTCAGGGATAGGATGAAGAGGTCCCTTGAGTATCTGGGGGAGCTGGATGACTCCTGTGACATTTCCATGGATGCTGAGGGTTGATTTGTGCTGCCCTCAGCAGCAGCCTGCAATTAAAAAAATGTTGGTCCAGGATACCTTTTGAAGCCCTTTCTGGAACTATGAGAACTGGAAGAGTGATGTCTGTTTTTCTTTAGGCTTCTTATCATCTGAACTACCGGATGATTCATTCTCAGAGGACCCATCATCCTTTTTAGAGGATTTACCGGGATTCTTAGAAGTTTTGAGGGATTTATTATCTTTCTTCTGACTGTAAAGGGGCCCAACCTTACTTTCAGCTTTCCTGGGGGCCTTCTTCCTTTTAGGGGCCTTTATCTTCCTCTTCCTGAACAGTTTGATCTCCTCATCGGTGAGCTCCAGGAATTCACTGATATCATAGGCCATCTCATCATTCTCAAAGAGGATCTCCATGTAGGGGAACATTGATATGGCCACCCTGGGTGAGATGTGCATCTTCCCGGCCATCTTGGAGGCGACACTGTCCCTGAGGCTCCTCTGTTTGCGTGTCTTCCCAAGTATCCTGAAGGATGATGAACCGGTGTAGCGGACGAACTTCCTGTAGGTCTTCTCCTTGGCAAGGGCGACGCCCGGCCCCATGAGTTCAGAGGCGTATCGCCAGTAGGTGTAGTTCCGGGTTCTCACGGCCCTCCCGAAGAATATGTCTGCACGTGAGAGCATATCATAGGCCCTGCTGATCTCCTCTGGCTTCTCATATTCCCTGGGAACATTCTCTGCTATGAATTCAAGCACAAGGGTGGGATCATCATCCACCCTCATGGCCTCCCTGACCTTTGAAACGTCACGGCTCTTGAGGACGGCCCTGACGGCATCGAAAAGGTTTGAGGTGGCATCCTTCTCCCCCATATTCAGGAGCTCCTCACCGATGCGCTCCTCACCCTCTGCCATGGCCTCAAGGTCGTTGATGGCTGAACGCAGGTCACCACGCGACCTTTTTGCCAGTTCCTTGAGCACATCATCCGGGCACTCGATACCCTCAGCACGGCATATCCTCCTGAGGGCGGCTGCTATGGATGATGTGTGGACCTTTCTGAGGTTTAAGACCCTGCATCTGGGCTTTATGCTCTGCAGCCTCTTGCTGTAGGGGTCGTTTGCTGTGAGGACCATGGGGTGTCTGCTCTCCTTTATGATCCTGTTTATTGCCTGGACACCACCACGGTCCTCATTTCCATGGATCCCATCAACCTCATCAAGTATGATCAGCTTGAGGTCATGGTTGAAGAGTGAACGGGTCGCCGAAGCCTCACCTGCGGTCCTCATCAGGGCTTCCTGGGAGCGCCTGTCGCTTGCGTTGAGTTCAAGGGTATCAGAGAACTCCCTGCCTATGATGTGGGCGAGTGTCGTCTTACCTGTCCCGGGGGGGCCAAGGAGAAGGAGTGGCTTCTGGGGCTTCCCTGCCTTCCACCCTTTGATCCACTCCCTTATCTCGGCTATGACCTTCTGGTTCCCGACCACCTCATCGAAGCTCACTGGCCGGTATTTCTCTGTCCATGACATTTAATGTACCTCTTTAGGTGTGTTCCAGGAACCTTGCAAGGAGGGCCTCGAGCTGTATCCTGGGATTGGCGCCCTCCCTTATCCTGAAGTCGTATTCGCCGATGGCGTCTATCAGGCCTATGTACCTCTCACCATCCACCTCTCCCTCCATCGCGAGCCTTGAGAGCTCCTGGTAGATCTGGGTGACCATGTCCTCTCCACTTATACCCTGGAGGACCATGATCTCCCGGAGCATGTCCCTGGCCTCCATGAACTTACCATCAAGGATGGTCTTTATCATCTTCCTCACATCCTTGGGCCGGGCCCTTGAAACGACATCGTAGATACTTGACTCTGTTATATTCTCACCAAGGGATGCAGCTGACTGGAGGAGGTTTATGGCCTTTCTGAGATCCCCCTCAGCGAAGTAGACGATGGTATCAAGGGCCTGGGGCTCGTATTCAAGGTTCTCCTGCTCTGCGATGTACTCCAGGCGTTTGATTATCTGGTGACCCTTCAGGGGGAGGAACCTGAATATGGCGCACCTTGACTGGATGGGGTCTATTATCTTTGAGGAGTAGTTACAGGAGAGTATGAAGGAGGATGTCTTTGTGTACATTTCCATCTCCCTCCTGAGGGCGTGCTGTGCGTCCTTTGTCATGTTGTCAACTTCGTCGAGGAATATTATCCTGAAGGGGGCGCCCACCGGTTTTAGGCGGCAGAAGTTCTTTATGCTGGTCCTTACGGTGTCTATACCCCTGGCGTCTGAGGCGTTGAGTTCAAGGAAGTTCTGCCTCCAGTACTCACCGAGTATCTCCCTTGCAAGGGACAGGGCCGTTGTTGTTTTACCGACACCTGCTGGACCCGTGAACATGAGGTTCGGCATGCTCTTCTCTTCAACGTAACGTTTGAGACGTGGTATTATGTGTTCCTGGCCTACTATATCATCAAGTTTCTGTGGTCTGTATTTCTCTACCCAAGGTCCGTTCATAATGATCACCGATAAGGTTTAATGGAGTTTTCACTGTCCATGGACCGCGGATCCATCAACTGTGTTTTTCATGGACTGGATCGTTATAGGTTTGTCATCCATCAATATAGTCAATTATCCTGGGACCCCTGATTCGTGTTAAGGGCCCTGCTCAGGGCGTCCTCCATGACATCCAGGGGCGGATCCCTTCCTGTCCAGATCCTGAAGGCCTCAACGCCCTGGTAGAGGAGCATACGGATCCCTGATACGGGAATGGCCGATGCCCTCTCAGCCTCCCGCAGGAGGACCGTCCTCAGGGGGTTGTATACGAGGTCATGGACCACAAGGCCCTCATGCATGAGTTCAGCCTCCACCAGTGGCCGGTCATCTGTGTTGGGATACATGCCCACCGGTGTGGTGTCTATGAGGATATCGGCTGATTTAACGGAGCCGGGGATGAGTTCATAGCCCCCGTATGATGCCTCAAAGCCCAGTTTATCTGCCATGTCCTCTGCGAGGTGCCGGGCCTTCTCAGGGGTCCTGTTCAGTATGGTTATATCCGAGGCTCCCCTCTCTGCAAGCTGGAATGCGCAGGCCCTTGCAGCGCCACCAGCCCCGAGTATGAGGACGGATGAGCCCTCAACGGATGTCACCTCCTCAAGGGCCTTCAAGCACCCGGAAGCATCGGTGTTGTATCCCCTGATGGTTCCGTCATCAAATTTCAGGGTGTTAACAGCACCTATCAGGGCTGCTGTTCCATGGATATCATCAATGTACTCCAGGATGGCCTCCTTGTGGGGTATTGTCACGTTCACTCCCTGCACTCCCATGGCCCTAAGGCCCTCAACCGCTGCCTTGATGTCAGGGGACCTGACAGGGAATGGTACATATACCCAGTCCATCCCGAGGCTTCTGAAGGCAGAGTTGTGCATTATGGGTGAGAGGCTGTGCCCCAGGGGGTGGCCTATGATTCCGGTTACACGGGTTTTTCCAGTTATCAGTTTATCACCCCAGATTATAGGTAATATTATCTAAAGCAGGTGTTGTGTTGCCCAGTAAACTGATTTTTTTACATTTAGCACATGAGCGGCATTTCGGTGAAGGATCTGGTTTTCCTCCTTCCACTTACAATATTTATTTACCATCAGCGATAAATATTCCTTCTGAAGTTACAATAAATCCGGGGAGAGTGTGACATGCTTGCAAAGCAGAGATTTGTACTTGATACAACGGCCTTTACAGATAACCAGCTGCGGGAACTGCTGGGTGACGGCGACCTCAACATTTCGGTTGACAGGATGCTTGACCTCATAGCGAGAAGCAGGATAAAACTCAACATAAGCTGTCACATGCCCCCCATCACCTACAAGGAATTCACAGATTACATGACACGCTACGACTGCCCGGAGGAGACCCTTATAAAGGCCGAGACATGGATAGTTAAGAAGACACCCAACCGCTACGACACCCAGATACCCTCCCAGATATTCTATGAATACGTCCATGATATAAGGGAGAGGATGAACAAGGGCCTCAGAATCTCAGAGACACTGCTCTGGGAGGCAGGCATACAATCCATCATAATGGCCTCCCGTGACGTCAAGAAGACAGAGATAGAGAGCGAGGTGCTTGGGAAGGCCATAAAGGACCTCAGGAAGAAGTACAGGTCAGCCCTCCGGAAGGGGACCCTCGATAGCGCCCCTGACCTTGATGTGCTCCTCCTTGCCAAGGAACTGGGGGCAGGGGTCGTGGCGGCCGATGATGGTATAAGGATCTGGGCTGAGCGACTGGGTCTGAGGTTCCTCAATGCCACATCCTTCCCCAAGATGCTCAAGGAATACCTTAAATATTATGAATGATGAATCTCTCATCATTCCCTTTATCATTTTTACTGGAGGAATTGCTGTCATGGACATATCAAGACCGAGAGGAACAAGGGACTTCCTTTTCGCTGAAATGAGGAACAGGAAAGAGGTTGAAGGCGTACTCAGAAGGACATTCGAGACCTATGGCTACCATGAGATCAAGACACCAATATTTGAGGAACTCAAACTCTTCACAGTCAAATCCGGTGAGGAGGTGGTGAACCAGATCTACCACTTCACCGATAAGGGCGGCCGGGAACTGGCCCTGAGACCTGAACTCACAGCACCCGTGGCAAGGCTCTACATGAATGAGATGCAGAAAAAACCAAAGCCGATAAAGATGTACTACTTCGGGAGCTGCTTCAGATATGAGAGGCCGCAGGCTGGCCGCTTCAGACAGTTCTGGCAGTTCGGATGCGAACTCATAGGTGGAAGCTCTCCCCTTGCAGAGGCTGAGGTCATATCCCTGGCATCCCGGTCCCTCCATGAACTCGGCCTTGACGGATTCGAGGTCCACATAGGGCACCTGGGAATACTCAGGGGGATCCTGGGCAGGGAGGAAATTTCCCCTGGACTGCAGGACAGGATAATGGGTGTCATAGACAAGGGTGACGTGGAAGAACTTGAAGCACTCCTCGGGGAGGTTGAGGTATCTGGAGAAAGCCGGGAACTCCTCATGAAGCTCATAGGTACACAGGGGGGCCCTGAGGTTCTGGACGAGGTTGAAGAATACCTGGGGGGCTACAGTGAATCCCTGGAGGCCCTTGAAGAGTTCAGGAAACTCGTTGAGACCCTCCACTACTTTGGTGTTGAGGACTACCATGTGAACCTGGGGATAGCAAGGGGCCTAGACTACTACACAGGGATAGTATTCGAGATCTACGTGCCGGAACTCGGGGCCCAGAAACAGATATGTGGCGGAGGAACCTACAACCTGGTTGAAACATTCGGTGGGGAGCGGGTCGAATCAACGGGATTCGCCTTCGGCTTTGACAGGCTCATGAACGCCCTGGGAATGGATGAGGAGAACATGAGGATGGTTGATGTCTTCGTGATACCCATACAGGACTCCACTGTCCCTGAGGCCATAAGGATCACCCAGGAGCTCAGGGCTGCAGGGGTATCCGCTGATCTCGAACTCGCGGGCAGGAAGCTCAGGAAGGCCCTCTCACACGCTGACAACCTTGGAGCCAGGTTCGCAGTTCTGACAGGTGAGAGGGAACTCCAGGAGGGTAAGGTGACGGTAAAGGATATGGAGAGGAACTCCCAGGAGACCCTGCCAAGGGATGAGATGGTTGATAAAATCAAAGGGAGATGTTAACATTTTACTTAATTTCAGACATAACATTAATGGTGAAGACCTCATAATTGCAGTTGCACAGGACCACGAGACCGGTGAGGTCCTCATGGTGGCCTACATGAATCGTGAGGCCCTCAGGAGGACCCTTGAAACAGGCACTGCCCACTACTGGAGCACATCCAGGGGCAAGCTGTGGCTGAAGGGTGAAAGCTCAGGCCATGTTCAGCGCGTGAAGGACGTTCTTGTGGACTGTGACGGTGATGCGGTTGTGCTGAAGGTTGAACAGGAGGGTGGGGCCTGCCATACAGGTTACAGGTCCTGCTTCTACCGCAGGATTGATGGAGATGAACTCAGAGTCAGGGAGGACGCCGTGAAGGTCTTTGACCCTGAAGAGATATATGGAGATGGTTAGATGAAGATTGTTCCAGATACAAGTGTTATTGTTGACGGCAGGATCACCGGGATAGTCCAGGAGGACGAGTTCAGGGGCAGTGAGGTGATCGTGCCCGAGGCAGTTGTATCTGAACTCGAATACCAGGCCAACCGTGGAAGGGAGACAGGTTTCAATGGCCTGGAGGAACTGAAGAACCTACAGAAACTCCACAAGGAGAACATAATATCCATGATATTCGTGGGCCGCCGCCCCACAGTGGATGAGATATCCCTCTCAAGGGGTGGTGAGATAGATGCCATGATAAGGTCCACGGCAAGGGAATATGATGCGCTTCTCATAACAAGTGACCGGGTCCAGGCCGAGGTGGGGAAGGCCCAGGGCCTGGACGTCTTCTACATCAAACCGGAGGTTCTGGGGTACGAGGAGCTGGAGATAAGCAGGTACTTCGATGAACACACCATGTCGGTACACCTCAAGGAGAATGTCGTCCCGATGGCCAAGAAGGGCCGGCCAGGTGAAATCCAGCTGGTCGAGATCGATAAAAGACCACTTAAACATTCAGATATAAGCAGGATGGCCCGTGAGATCGTGGAGAGGGCCAAGAGTGATTTCAAGAGCTTCATAGAGATCGAGATGGAGGGCGCCACGGTCGTACAGTTCCGTGAGTACAGGATATCCATTGCAAGACCACCATTCTCAGAGGCCTTTGAGATAACCGCGGTCAGGCCTGTGGCCAGGGTTTCACTGGAGGATTACAGGCTATCAGACAGGCTCGTGGAGAGGCTCAGGGACACAGCCAAGGGCGTGCTCATTGCAGGCGCCCCTGGCGCGGGTAAGAGTACCTTTGCCCAGGCGGTTGCAGAGTTCTACAGCAGGGAGATGAAGGCTGTTGTGAAGACCATGGAGTCACCCAGGGACCTCCAGGTCGGTGATGAGATAACACAGTACGCACCCATTGAGAGGGACATGCAGAAGACAGCAGACATACTCCTCCTTGTGAGGCCCGACTACACCATCTATGATGAACTCAGGAAGACCCGTGACTTCAGGATATTCGCTGATATGAGGCTTGCAGGTGTGGGTATGGTGGGTGTGGTTCACGCCACGAGGCCCATAGACGCAATACAGAGGATCCTTGGAAGGGTCGAGCTGGGTGTCATACCCTCAGTTGTTGATACAACCATATTCATCGAGGACGGGGAGGTTAAGGCCGTCTACGATGTCTCCCTCACCGTGAAGGTGCCCACCGGTATGCAGGAGGCTGACCTTGCAAGGCCGGTCATCGAGATCAGGGACCTTGAGTCAGGGGAACTCATGCATGAGATATACACCTACGGCGAGCAGACGATAGTCATGGACGTCTCAAAGGCCTCCCCTGAAAGGCGCAAACCATCAGCCCACAGGATAGCTGAGAGGGAAATCGAGAGGGAGTTCCGCAGGAGGATCCCCGGTGCAAGGGTTAGGGTTGAACTTGAATCCGATGAACGTGCAAGGGTATGGATAGATGAGAAGTACATACCCCAGGTTATAGGTAAGAAGGGCAAGACCATCGAGGAGATCGAGAACAGCATAGGTATAAGTATCGGCGTGGAACCACTGGAGGAGAGGGAAATCGAGGAGACCGTCAAGGTCCCTGTTGAACTTGCAGGAAATTACGTGGTCCTGAACTTTGGCAGGGACGCTGTTGGAGTATCCTTTGATATACTCGTGGATAACGAGTATCTGTTCACAGCCACCGTAGGGAAGAAGGGGACCATAAAACTCAGAAGGGACATAGAGCTGGCTGAGATCATAATGGAGGCCGTGAAGAAGGGCATACCTGTAAGGGCCAGGGTCAGGCCAGAGGCTTAAAGGGTGGTGTGATGAGGATAGGTGTCTCAACCCTTGCACTCACACCGTCCCCACTGGGGGAGATGCTGGAGTACATCGAGGCCCTGGGGGCTGACTGCTGTGAAATCATATACGAGCACCCCCTCTCTGAGGTGGAGGTCACAGACTCCTACAGCCTTGAATTCACGGTTCACGCCCCAATCTCGGATATCAACATAGCATCCCTCAATGACACCGTAAGGGAGGCCTCAATCAGGGAGGTTGAATCCGCAGTGGACCTTGCAGCTGAACTTGACTCTGAGGTGGTGGTGGTCCACCCGGGCACCGTCCCCTTCCTGGGGAGGCCCTACAGGGACCTTATAGCTGAGAGGAACCTGGAGTCCCTTGCAGCAATATCAGAATACGCATCTGATAGGGGTGTCGGTGTATACCCTGAGAACATGCCCCGCCTGGAGGGGCCGCTGCTCAGGGAACTTGAGGAGCTCTGGGTGGTTGCAGAGGAGCTCGGAATCATGGTAACCCTCGACGCGGCCCACGCAGCCACCATGGGTTACTCCACGGAGGAGATGGTGTCACCCCATGTGGGACATGTCCACCTGTCTGACAACAACGGTGAGGTTGACAGCCACGACGCCCTGGGCGAGGGATCACTGGACATCAAGGCACTCCTGGATGGACTGAAGGGCGCAGGCTACAGTGGAGTCCTCACAGTTGAGGTCAAGACACCTGAAGAGGTTAAACGGAGTGTTGAGTTCCTGAGGGATATTATCCTTTGAGTGTATTGTTCAGTTCTCTGGGAGAATCAGAGTTCACTGGATATTTTGTGGATTAAGGTGATTGTTATGAAGATAGCAGTTATTGGCGGAACAGGAGACCAGGGCCTTGGACTGGCCCTGAGATTTGCATTAGCAGGCGAAGAAGTAATTATAGGTTCAAGGGACGCTGAAAAGGCATCCAAAGCAGCCTCTAAGGTCCTTGAGATCGCTGGAAGGGATGAACTTAGTGTTGAGGGTGCCACCAACCCTGATGCGGCAGCCTCTGCAGATGTGGTGGTGCTCACGGTTCCACTCCAGGCCCAGATGGTTACACTGTCCTCAATAAGGGATCAGGTGAGGGACAAGGTCCTCATAGACGCCACAGTACCCATAGACAGCTGCATAGGAGGCTCAGCAGTCAGGTACATTGACCTCTGGGAGGGTTCAGCGGCTGAGAGGGCTGCAAGGTTCCTCGGTGATCAGGGCACAAGGGTCGCAGCCGCCTTCAACAACATAAGTGCCTCAGCCCTCCTTGAAGTATCTGAGCCAGTGGACTGTGACTGCCTGGTGGCATCAGACCACAGGGATGCCCTTGAAGTTGCAGCTGAACTTGCAGAGAAGATAGAGGGTGTCAGGGCCATTGAATGCGGCGGCCTTGAGAATGCGAGGATCATTGAGAAGATAACCCCACTCCTCATAAACCTCAACATAAAGAACAGGGTGAGGAATGCGGGTATAAGAATCACAAACCTTCCAGATAGGGACTAGGCACAGGTGGCATCAAGATACTCTGCCCAATCCCTCCTGGATTCACAGATCAAATAACGTTCAAGTTGATTGAAATGGAGATACTAAGGAATACTGTTCAGAAGATAGCTAAACACGCCATTGAGGCGATAGACAAGGTTGATGAAGCTGAACTTGAGAGGATGATCTCAAAGATAATGGAGGCAAGATCAGTTTTCATCGTTGGAACAGGCAGATCCGAGCTGATAGGGAAGGCCTTTGCAATGAGGCTCATGCACCTCGGATTCACGGTCCACGTGGTGGGTGACGTTACAACACCTGCCATAAGGGACGAGGACTGCCTGATAGCCATCTCAGGGTCCGGTGAAACCAAGACAGTCACACTGGCGGCTGAGACATCAAGGTCTGTGGGTGCAACGGTGGTGGCTGTGACTGCAACACCTGAGTCAACCCTCACAGGTTACAGTGACGTGGTCATATGCATCCCCAGCAAGACAAAGGAGCCCTGGAAGTACTACACCTCGGGTGTTCTCAGGGGAGAATATGACGACCTCACACCCATGGGCACACTCTTTGAGGACAGCACCCACCTCTTCCTGGACGGCCTCATAGCCGAGTTCATGTCAATCCTTGGAAAGAGGGAGAAGGACCTCAAGGAGAGGCACGCCATAATAGAGTAGTCACTTCAGGGAGGTCTGAGAGTGGAGGGACAGCTCGGGGACGAAGTGGTCACCATAAAGGCCAGCTCCATAGCAAGGAGGCTTCATGGGAAGAGCCACTACGGTAAGATGTATGAGGACAGACTTCAGCTTTCACTCATCGAGGCCGCCTACCTAATGGAGAGGGGTAAACTAAAGCTCATGAAGGACGAAGATGAGGTGTCCCTTGAGGAGTTCATATCCCTCCTCGGTGAACGGGGACTCTACAGCAAGTACCTTGTCTACAGGGACCTCAGGAACAGGGGATACATAGTTAAAACAGGATTCAAGTATGGTGCAGAGTTCAGACTCTATGAGAGGGGAGGGGCTCCGGGCAGGACCCACTCAGCCTACCTTGTGAGGGTGATATCAGAGAATGATACCATCCACGCCCTGGACTTCTCGAGCTATGTGAGGGTGGCCCATGGGGTTAACAAGAAGCTTCTCATGGCCTTCCTCGACGATGAGGAGGACATAACCTACTACCTTGTTGACTGGATAAGACCATGAAGTGCCGCTAATCAGGCTTTAGCAGGAAACCATGAAATAACGGTGCTGCAGGTGATATGATTGATAGACCCTTGGGGATCAGCAAACCTTGAATACCAGGATCTTATTGAGAACTTCGGCGTCAGACCCTTCAGTGAGGTCCTTGACCAGCTACCCGAACCATGCTGGCTCATGAGGAGGGGCATAATCTTCGGGCACAGGGACTACGATAGGATAGTCAGTGCCATGAGGAAGGGCCAGGACTTTGCGGTTGTAACAGGGATGATGCCAAGCGGAAGGATGCACATAGGCCACAAGATGATCGTGGATCAGCTCAGATGGTACGACAGGATGGGGGCCGAGATATTCATACCCATAGCAGACATGGAGGCCTACTCAGCCAGGGGGGTGGACTTTGAGGACTCAAGGAGGATAGCAGTGGAGGAGTACATTGCAGGGTACATGGCCCTTGGACTTGACCTTGAGAAGGATAACATACACGTCTACCTCCAGTCAGAGAACCTACTGGTGGAGGACCTTGCCTACGTCCTCGCAGGGAAGGTCAACTTCAATGAGCTCAGGGCCATCTATGGCTTCAGCGGATCCACCAGCATGGCCCACATGTACGCCCCCATCATACAGGTTTCAGACATCCTGCACCCGCAGCTGGAGGAACTGGGGGGCCCCAGACCCGTCCTTGTCCCTGTTGGCCCGGACCAGGACCCCCATATAAGGCTGACCAGGGATATAGCAGCCAGGTTCAGGGAGAAGTATGGATTCATCCTCCCATCATCGACATACCACAGGTTCATGGGGGGACTGACCGGGGGTAAGATGTCAAGCAGCAGGCCAAAATCCGCCATATTCCTGAGCGACACACCTGAGGAGGCCGAGGAGAAGATAAGGAACGCCAAGACAGGGGGGAGGGAGACCCTGAAGGAGCAGAGGGAACTCGGTGGGGTCCCTGAGGAGTGCATAATATATGAGACCCTCCTCTACCACATGTCAGGTTCAGACTCCAGACTCCAGGAGATCTATGAGTCATGCAGAAACGGTACACTTATGTGTGGTGAGTGCAAAAATAATACTGCAGAGTTTATCAGGAAGTTCTTTGAGGAACTTTCAGTGAAAAGGGAGAAGGCCCTTCCTGCTGCCAGAAGGATTCTTGAGGGATGAAAATGGGAGATCTGATGGGGGCTCGAAGATGAGAGGGAAGGAGAAATATGAGGGCACCCTGAGTTACCTTATGAGGAACAATGAGACCTTTCTAATGGCATCAACCTTCCTCTTCCTCATATCCCTCTTTGGAGGGTATCTGTTCTCGGGATCCATTGGGGACCTTATAAGGCCTCTCATGGATGAGTTTAGGAGGAGCGTGGCCGAGGGTGAGATTAAGCTTTCAACGGCATCCATATTCATCCACAACCTCCAGGCTGCTCTTCTGATATATGGTGGAGGTTTGCTTCTAGGTGTTTTCACGGCCCTCTTCCTTATTGTGAACGGCCTGTTCATAGGATTCTTTGCATCCCAGGTGCCACTGGGGGATTTCATCTTCCTTACACTGCCCCACGGGATATTTGAGATCCCTGGTCTCATAATCGCAGGGGCCGCCGGTTTCAGGCTTGCAAGTTTTGTCTACCACCTCTTCAGTGACATGCTGACAGAGACATGGTACGGTTCCTTCACTGAGAGGCTGACCCACTTCCTTGGCAGAAACCAGGATGAGCTTGTGGAGTCACTGCTTCTCTTTGGGGTGGGGATAATCTTCCTAGTTGTTGCAGCATTTGTGGAGGCGAACCTCACACTGGGGATATACAGCTACATAAAGGGTTCCATATAATGGTCTTTATAACAGTAATGACAGACAAATGAGGTGGACGCCGGATCCATTGCTGATCCTGAGATTTACTGAATGTGAGAGAATTATTCCTATTAATAGAGTGGATGGTGAATCTGTGATAAGGTGCATATCATGCGGTAGAGAGTACCCTCTGGATGAGATCATATACACCTGCAGGGAGTGCGGGTCAGTACTTGAAGTTGAATGTGACGTTGAGGTCTCAAGGGATGTCTTCAGGGGCAGAAGGCAGAACATGTGGAGGTACAGGGAGTTCATGCCTGTGGACCCCTCCAGGATAGTCAGCCTTGATGAGGGGGGAACACCCTTTGTCAGGTGTGACACCATAGGATCTGAACTCGGTGTTGAGCTCTACGTGAAGGTTGAGGGATCCAATCCCACAGGGAGCTTCAAGGACAGGGGGATGAGTGTGGGGATCACAAAGGCCCTTGAACTTGGAGTGGATACCGTGGGCTGCGCCTCAACCGGTAACACCTCAGCCTCACTTGCAGCCTACGCTGCCAGGGCAGGAATGGGCTGCGTGGTTCTCCTCCCATCAGGTAAGGTTGCCCTGGGTAAACTTGCCCAGGCAATGTTCCACGGGGCCAGGGTCCTCTCGGTGAAGGGGAACTTTGACGAGGCCCTTGAGGCTGTTACAGAACTTGCGCTGATGGGTGAACTGTACCTCCTCAACTCCGTGAACCCCTTCAGGCTTGAGGGTCAGAAATCAATAGGCTTTGAGATAGTGGACGACCTCGGCTGGGAGTCTCCGGACCGCATCATACTGCCTGTGGGGAATGCCGGTAACATTTCAGCCATATGGAAGGGTATCTCAGAGTTCCACAGGGCAGGGTTCATAGATGAGAGGCCAATGATGACCGGTATACAGGCTGAGGGGGCTTCTCCGGTGGTCGACGCCTTCAGGAAGGGTAAGATGGAGATTGAACCGGTCAGGGACCCTGAAACGGTTGCAACGGCCATAAGGATAGGGGCCCCTGTTAGCTACCTCAAGGCCCTCCGGGCCATCTATGAATCCGATGGTTATGCTGAATCTGTGACCGATGAGGAGATACTCTCGGCCCAGAAACTCCTTGCAAGGAGGGAGGGTATAGGTGTTGAGCCGGCATCAGCGGCATCCATTGCAGGGCTCATAAAACTCGTTGATGAGGGTGTTGTTGACAGGGGTGAACGTGTGGTCTGTGTTGTAACTGGCCATGTACTCAAGGATCCTGACACTGCCATAAAGGCATCAACGGAACCAGTTGAGGTAGAACCTGATATAAATCAGTTAAAATCCATTATAAGGGGTATGGGCTCATCCTAGCCCCCCTATTTTTTGAAAACAGTTTTCTCTTTTTTAAGCTTTTCTATTTTTCATTGGGCAACATTGGGTTAATCTCTAACCCTCCAAGCACTTGTGGATATAGTGCTGGGTTGAAGGTGCCCCATGCACCAACCAATGGCTCAGAAAAACCTTAAAATTAGCGATATATTTATATAGGATTATATGGATAGATAATATCACATAAAATGAGGTGGTTAATTATGGAATTGCCAATAGCTCCAATTGGAAGAATAATAAAGAATGCCGGTGCAGAGAGGGTAAGTGATGATGCAAGGGAGGCCCTTGCAAAGGTCCTTGAAGCAAAGGGTGAAGAAATAGCTGAAAACGCCGTTAAACTTGCAAAACACGCTGGAAGGAAGACGGTTAAAGCTTCAGACATTGAACTGGCAGTTAAAAGGATGTAACGCTCATTTGCATCCCCCATTCCTTCCCTTTTTAATTGGCGGCAAAACTTTATATGTGATGAGGCTTTAATTTCTATTAATCCTTGTTTTCCTGGGTGTCTCACGGGATGATCCGGGATAATTCAGAATACGATTTCTCATGAAAATCTGTATCCAGCAAGTTTTATATACCGAGAACATATAAAGGTACTCACCCACTTCATGTTAATCCATAACTTGGATTATTGATCCAGATTGGTGTAATTACCGATGGATGGTAGAAAAACCAGATGAAAAAGGAGGTAAACAGCATGGCAAAAGCAATATACGTGAAATTTGATGTACCAAAGGAGCTGGCTGACAAGGCCGCAGAGGCACTTGAAATAGCCAGGGAGACAGGTAAAGTATCCAAGGGTACAAATGAGGTCACCAAGGCTGTCGAGAGGGGAGTTGCCCAGCTCGTATTAATAGCTGAGGACGTTGAACCTGCAGAGATCGTTGCCCACCTTCCACTCCTCGCCGAGGAAAAGGAGATACCCTACATATACATCCCAACAAAGGATGAACTGGGTGCAGCCGCAGGTCTGAACGTTGGAACAGCATCATCAGCCATCATTGAGGCAGGCGACGCCGAGGACCTCATAAAGGAAATAATCGAAAAGGTCGAAGAACTCAAAAAATAGATGAAAGGCATTAAAAGCCTTTCAATTTCAATTTAATAAGGTGATTTAATGGATGACGCAACTCCAGCAGAGGTTATTGAGGTTCTCAAGAGAACCGGGATGACTGGAGAGGTAATGCAGGTTAAATGCAGGATCCTTGACGGAAGAGATAAGGGAAGGATACTGACAAGGAACGTTATGGGTCCCATAAGGGAAGGCGACATCCTGATGCTCCTCGACACCATCCGAGAGGCAAAGGAAATAAGGACCCCATAATCAGGCAGGTGTTTACCAATGAGAGTCTGTTCATTCTGCCATGAAGAAATAGAGCCGGGTACTGGCAAGATGTACGTTAAAAGGGACGGTACAATCTATTTCTTCTGCAGCAGCAAATGCGAGAAAAACATGATAAAACTGGGAAGGGTTCCAAGAAAAGTTAAATGGGTTAAAAAATGATGGAAAAAAGCTTTGTAATGTTAAAACCTGACGCAGTAAAAAGGCGCCTCGCAGGAAGGATAATATCCAGATTCGAGGATAAGGGACTCAAGATAGTTGCCTTCAAGATGCTGCAGATCCCTGAGGACCTTGCAATGGAGCACTACCAGGAACACAGGGAAAAGCCCTTCTTCAGGGACCTGGTGGACTACATAACATCAGCACCAGTCATTGCAATGGTCATCGAGGGCAGGGACTGCATCTCACTCATAAGGAAGATGGTTGGAGCAACCAACCCTGCAGAGGCAGACCTCGGGACAATCAGGGGAGACTTCGCCCTTGAAACAGGTAGAAACATAATACACGCTTCAGATTCTCCAGAATCAGCCGAAAGGGAGATTAAACTTTTCTTTGATGAATCGGAAATTTGCAGTTACGAGATGCCTGATAGAGAAATGATATACGAGGAATAAACGCGGAGATTCCAATGAAGATCAGATCACCCATCGTCTCAGTACTCGGACACGTGGATCACGGGAAAACCACACTCCTTGACCATATAAGAGGCAGTGCAGTTGCCTCAAGGGAGGCTGGTGGTATAACCCAGCACATAGGGGCCACAGAGATACCCATGGATGTCATTGAGGGGATCTGCGGAGACTTCCTCAAAAAATTCTCGATCAGGGAAACACTACCAGGACTCTTCTTCATAGACACACCAGGACATGAGGCATTCACAACCCTCAGAAAACGTGGAGGAGCCCTGGCGGATCTTGCAATACTCATAGTCGATATAAATGAGGGATTCAAACCCCAGACACAGGAGGCCCTCAACATCCTCAGGATGTACAGGACACCCTTCGTGGTGGCTGCAAACAAGATAGACAGGATCCATGGATGGAGGGCCCACGAGGGACGCCCCTTCATGGAGACCTTCAGCAAACAGGACATCCAGGTCCAGCAGAAACTTGACACAAAGGTCTATGAACTTGTGGGTAAACTCCATGAGGAGGGCTTTGAATCAGAGAGATTCGACAGGGTCACAGACTTCGCCTCACAGGTCAGCATAATACCAGTAAGTGCCATAACAGGCGAGGGCATACCTGAACTCCTCACCATGCTCATGGGACTTGCACAGCAGTACCTCAGGGAGCAGCTCAAAATCGAGGAGGATTCCCCTGCCAGGGGCACCATCCTGGAGGTGAAGGAGGAGACAGGCCTCGGCATGACCATAGACGCCGTAATATATGATGGGATACTCAGAAAGAACGACACCATAGCCATGATGACGTCAAAGGATGTCATATCCACAAGGATAAGGTCACTCCTCAAACCAGGGCCCCTTGAGGAGATGAGGGAATCCAGGAAGAAATTCCAGAAGGTCGATGAGGTCGTTGCAGCAGCAGGTATAAAGATAGTGGCACCTGGCATCGATGACGTCATGGCAGGCTCACCCCTAAGGGTTGTAACCGACCCTGAGAAGGTGAGGGAGGAGATACTCAGCGAAATCGAGGACATCAAGATAGACACCGATGAGGCAGGCGTCGTGGTGAAGGCAGACACCCTGGGGTCACTTGAGGCTGTGGTCAAGATCCTCAGGGACATGGATGTCCCCATAAAGGTGGCAGACATAGGGGACGTCTCAAGGAGGGACGTGGTGAATGCAGGCATAGCCCTCCAGGAGGACAGGGCCTACGGGGCCATAATAGCCTTCAATGTTAAGGTGATACCCTCAGCAGCCCAGGAACTCAAAAACTCAGACATAAGGCTCTTCCAGGGCAACGTCATCTACAGGCTCATGGAGGAATATGAGGAATGGGTCAGGGGCATTGAGGAGGAGAAGAAAAAGAAATGGATGGAAGCCATCATAAAACCTGCAAGCATAAGGCTCATACCCAAGCTGGTCTTCAGGCAGAGCAAGCCAGCCATTGGAGGAGTTGAGGTCCTTACAGGCGTCATAAGGCAGGGCTACCCCCTCATGAACGAGGATGGAGAGACAGTGGGTACCGTGGAGAGCATGCAGGACAAGGGTGAAAACCTCAAATCAGCCTCACGCGGCCAGAAGGTTGCAATGGCTATAAAGGATGCTGTTTACGGTAAGACGATCCATGAGGGAGATACACTCTACGTTGACATACCCGAAAACCACTACCACATCCTTAAAGAACAGCTCTCAGGGGATCTGACAGAAGAGGAAATTGATCTCCTGGATAAGATAGCTGAAATCAAGAGGAAGAAGAATCCTGACTGGGGAATGAAGGCACCATTTTAAAATATAAGGAGGAGATATATTGGCATTTAAGGTTGTGATTTCAGACAAGGAGAAGAGTGTCCAGATGGAGGTCGACCCATCAGAGTCCAGGGGCCTCATTGGCCTCACCATAGGCGACGAATTCGATGGATCAATAATAGGCCTCAAGGGATACAAACTGAAGATCACAGGTGGAAGCGATAAGAACGGTTTCCCGATGAAGAAGACAGTGCCCGGTGCAAGGAGGATAAGGAGCCTTGTATCAGGCGGTGTGGGCTATAAACCCAGACGCGACGGCGAGAGAAGAAGAAAAACCTTCAGGGGAAACACGATATCCGATGACATAGTCCAGATAAACACCGTTGTCATTGAGAAGGGTGAGAAACCACTCGAAGAACTTCTTGGCGCCGATGAGGAATAATAAAAGAGTTTATAGGTGTAATCTGTGAAAAATCAATCCGAAATAAACATTGGTCTTGTGGGGCACGTGGACCATGGTAAAACAACCCTTACAAAGGCACTTTCAGGTGTCTGGACCGACACACACAGCGAGGAAACCAAGAGGGGCATCTCCATACGTCTGGGTTATGCTGATATAACCTTCAGGAAGTGCCCGCAGTGCGAAGCCCCCATGTGCTATACAACGGCGGAGATATGTGAGAGGTGCGGCACAGAGACAGAGCTCCTCAGGAAGGTTTCCTTCGTGGATGCCCCGGGCCATGAAACCCTGATGGCTACCATGCTCTCTGGAGCAGCCCTGATGGACGGCGCCATACTCGTGATAGCTGCAAACGAACCATGCCCCCAGCCCCAGACAAAGGAGCACCTCATGGCCCTCGATGTTATAGGGGTGAAGGACGTCATCGTCGTCCAGAACAAGATAGACATAGTTTCAAAGGAGAGGGCACTTGAGAGCTACAGAGAGATCAAGGAGTTCGTGAAGGGTACCTGCGCTGAGGATGCACCTATAATACCGGTATCTGCTCAACAGGGCGCCAACATTGATATTCTCATCGAAACCATTGAGGAGAGAATCAAAACTCCTGAGAGGGATGTTGATAAACCTGCCAGGATGTACGTTGCCAGGTCCTTTGATATAAACAAACCTGGCGCAGACCCTGAACACCTTGCAGGAGGAGTTATAGGGGGCTCACTGGTCCAGGGCAGGCTCAGGGTTGGAGACGAGATAGAGATAAGACCCGGCATACAGGTCAAGAAGGACGGTAAGCAGTCCTGGATGAGTCTGCACTCCACCGTCACAGGCCTCGTTGCCGGTGGAGAGGAGATGGAAGAGGTTGGACCCGGCGGACTCGTGGGTGTCGGGACACTCCTGGATCCAGCCCTCACCAAGGCGGACTCACTCTCAGGGTCAGTTGCCGGGGAGCCAGGCACACTGCCACCTGTAAGGCACTCATTCACAATGGAGACACACCTCCTTGAGAGGGTTGTCGGTACCAAGGAGGAGACCAAGGTGGAACCCATAAAGACAGGGGAACCCCTCATGATAAACGTGGGTACCACAACCACCGTGGGTGTTGTCAAATCTGCCAGGGCAGATGATGCTGACGTGGTCCTCAAACTCCCTGCATGCGCAGAGGAGGGTCAGAGGATAGCCCTCTCCAGGCGTGTTGGTGCAAGATGGAGGCTGATAGGATATGGTATCATCAAATAGGGTGGTCATAGACACCAATTTTTTATGATACCCTACCAGTTCAGAGTCGACATCGTATCCGAGCTCCGGAGACTCTTCCCAAAACAGGACATTCTTGTCCCATCCTTCGTCATGGGGGAACTTGAAGGTATAAAGAGGCATTCAGGCGGCGATGCGAGGATAGCCGCGTCCATTGGGATGGCACTCGCAAATAAACCCCCCTTCAGGGTTGTTGAGGAGGAACTCCTTGAAGGCGAAACTGTTGACGATGCGCTTCTCCGGATCTCAGATGTCCTCTGCACCAGCGACCGGGAACTCAGAAGAAGGGCAAGGTCGAGGGGGATACCCGTTGTTTATCTGAGGCAGAAAAGATATCTTGAAGTGGATGGGCATATATTGGAGTAGGAGGTTTACTACTATGAATCTTTGGAAAGATATTGAACCGGGACCATCAGTACCCGAGGTTGTCTATGCAGTTGTTGAAATACCAAAGGGTTCAAGGAACAAATATGAATACCACAAGGATCTTCAGGCATTTGCCCTTGACAGGGTACTATACTCAACAGTATTCTACCCTGCAGAGTACGGTATAATACCACGGACGCTCTACGATGATGGTGACCCCATGGACATCCTTGTACTCATGGATGAACCAACATTCCCGGGGTGCATAATAGAGTCAAGGCCCATCGGTCTTTTAAGGATGATCGATGGGGGCGACCAGGACGATAAGATCCTGGCAGTGCCTGTGGCTGACCCACACTTCACCGATGTAAAGGACATCTCAGACATACCGGAGCATAACCTCAAGGAGATAGCAAACTTCTTTGAGACCTACAAGAAACTCGAAGGTAAAAAAACAGAGATAATCGGATGGGAGGGCGCTGAAAAGGCATTTGAAGCAGTCAACCACTCCATAGAACTCTACAGTGAAAAATACATGGAGTAATTCTTTAATGGGGGATCCCATTGTATTATGTAACACAGATTGTTGATACAGTCAGAATACCTCCAGACCGCTTTGAGGAGCCACTGGAGGAGGTCGCCATAGAGGTTCTAAACGAGACCTACGTTGGGAGGATGGACAGGAACCTCGGGCAGCTGATAACCGTCAAAGAGATAGAAGAGATAGGTATAGGGAAGGTTATAATGGGTGACGGTGCTGCCTACCATGAGGTGACCTTCACAGCCCTCTTCTTCAAACCTGAACTCCACGAAATCGTTGAGGGTGAAGTGATAGAGATAGCAGAGTTCGGAGCCTTCGTGCGCATAGGCCCTGTGGACGGTCTGGTGCACGTTTCACAGGTAACCGATGACTACATAACCTACGACCCCAAGAAGGGCTCCCTCACAGGTAAGGAGTCAGGAAGACGCCTCGACGAGGGCGACCTTGTAAGGGCGAGGATAGTGGCCCTCAGCCTCAAGGGCCGAAGGGAGGGCGTAAAGGTGGGCCTCACCATGAGGCAGCCTGGCCTTGGAAAATTTGAATGGATTGAAGAAGAGAAGAGGAAGAGTAAAAAATGACTGAGAAGGCATGCACAAGGTGTAAGAGAATCACCAGTGACGAAAGATGCCCGGTCTGCAATGTCCCGGCATCCACCAACTGGAGCGGACTCCTCATAATAATCGATCCAGACAAATCAGATATAGCCAGGGAGCTCAACATAACCCTGCCTGGTGAATATGCGCTGAGGGTCAGATAGTGTACATACTGCCAGAGGAACTTAGGGCGGAGCTCAAGAGGCCACTTGGAGAGCTCCACAGATCATTCAGTGACGTTGATGTTGGGGACTCATTCCTCATAACCGTTGGTGACGTCACAACACGCAATGCACTGGAGCATGGCCTTAAACCCGATGTCAGCATAATAGATAACAGGATCCAGAGAAGGGACTCTGAACATGAATTCAGGGATACAGCAACCATTCTCAGATCCAGGAACCCGCCGGGTACAGTGACAGAGAGCCTCTGGAAATCCATCGAAGAGGCCATAGAGGGCGCCACAGGAAGAGGAGAGCGCTTCATGATAGTTGTTGACGGCGAGGAGGACCTTGCCGTTTTACCATCAATAATTCTCGCCCCACCCGACACAGTGATCCTCTACGGACAACCAGATGAGGGCGTTGTGCTGGTGAGGGCCGGTGAAACATCCAGTAAGGCTGAAGAACTCATGAAAAAATTTGAGGAGGCATAAAATGGAAATTAACATAATCGAGGAAAAGGAAAACCCACTCTTAAACAGGAAGGAGATAAGGTTTGAATGCTTATACGAGGGTGAATCAACCCCAAAGGTCCTTGAAGTTAAGAACAAACTCGTTGCAATGCTTGACGCTGATAAGGACCTTCTCGTGGTTGACAAGATCGACCAGGGTTTCGGTGAACCGAGGGCAGCAGGATATGCCAAGATCTATGAGTCAGCTGAGAAACTCGCCGAGATAGAACCTGAACACGTAATAAAGAAGAACACTGAGGCATCAGAGGAAGAGGAGGAGGAATAGATGAAAAAATTTGAGCTCTACGAGGTCAAGGACGGTAAACTCGTTAGGAAGAACCCCTTCTGCGTAAGGTGCTCAAACGGTGTCTTCATGGCAGACCATGGGGACAGGTACGCCTGCGGTAAATGCGGATACACCGAATGGAAAAACAGGGAATAGGTGGAAACTTGAACCTGAGGGCTGGGAGATTGAATAGGGGCATGGAGGATGAGGCCGCCGAGTTCACCTCGTCCCTGACATTTGACCACCACATATTTGAGGCCGACATCGAGTGTAACATGGCCCATACACGCATGCTGGCCCATGAGGGTATAATCCCTGAGGAAGTGGCCGCTAAAATCATAGAAGCCCTTGAGAACCTCAGGGAGGAGGGTATCGAGGCCCTCGACATGGACCCGTCCGTCGAGGACATACACATGGCCCTCGAGAACTACGTCACGGCCAGGATCGGTGAAGAGGCAGGATTCATGCACACAGGCAAATCCCGTAACGATCAGGTCGCAACCGATCTCAGACTGGCCCTCAGGGATAGGATAAGGACCATAAGCCTTGAACTCCTTGATTTTATTGACAGGATCTCAGACCTTGCCCTTGATCACACCGAGACAGTCATGGTGGGCTACACCCACCTTCAGCATGCCCAGCCAACAACCCTCGGCCACCACCTCATGGCCTACGCCAGCTCCCTCAGGAGGGACTACGAGAGGCTCCAGGACACACTTAAGAGGGTTGACCAGAACCCCCTGGGATCCGCTGCCATGACAACAACCAGCTTCCCCATAAACAGGGAACTCACAACTAGGCTCCTTGGGTTCTCAGATTACATGAAAAACTCCATGGACGCCGTCAGTGCAAGGGACTTTATAGCAGAGACGGTATTCGACCTCTCAATGCTGGCAGTGAACCTCAGCAGGATCGCAGAGGAGATGATACTCTGGAGCACCTACGAGTTTGGAATCTTGGAGATACCCGATGAGTTTTCATCAACATCATCCATCATGCCCCAGAAGAAGAACCCTGATGTTGCTGAGATAGCCCGTGCAAAGACCTCCACCGTCCAGGGAGAACTTGTAGCCATCCTTGGAATCATGAAGGCACTCCCCTACACCTACAACAGGGACCTCCAGGAGATAACACCCCACCTCTGGAGGGCCGTAGACACGACACACTCAATGATCAGGGTTGTAAGGGGGATGCTACTGGACATCAGGGTTAACAGGGAGCGGGCCCTTGAACTTGCGGGTGCCAACTTCGCAACAGCCACAGACCTTGCAGACATCATAGTGCGTGAGCGGGGCCTACCCTTCAGGGTGGCCCACAGGATAGTGGGAAGGCTCGTTACGAGGGCCATTGAGGACGGTCTTGAACCAGGTGATGTGGATTCCGCTTACCTCGATGAGGTCAGCATGGAAGTCACAGGGAGAAAACTTGAACTTAACCCCGAACTTGTTGAGAGGGCCCTGGACCCCCTTGAGAACGTCAGGATGAGGAGGATACCCGGTGGACCCGCCCCGGAGATGGTTAAGGTGGCGGTTGAGGAGATGAAGTCCTTCGTTGAATCTGAGAGGGCGGAGGATTGATATTCTATCGAGATTTTCCAGAAATGGTTTCCTTTAATTCCTATGGGACCTTCCCGGCGATTTAAGCTAGATGATTTTTATTTATCTGAAGCATTTTTACTGAGGATCTTAGCAGGTTCAGCCTATTTTTTTCATTTATCTGACCATTTTCCAGAAATTTTTATATATCCTTTTTGACAGATAATTATTACATGGAATCTGAAAACGAAAACAGGATAGTGGGACTCCTTGCAGTGCTGATAGGTATACTGATGATAATCTACCCCCAGCTGGTTGGCTACCTCGTGGGAATATTCCTCATAATCTACGGGGTACTTAAGATATTCGGCTGAGGGTGATTGGATTCAGGGAGTTCAGATGCTCCAGATGAGGTCAAGGGCCTCGCCGGGTTCAAGGACACCTGCCCTCGTCTCCCGGAGGACCCTCTGGATGGAGTAGCGCCTGAGGTGTGGATGCCTCCGGTGCACCTCCCCCACCAGGGGACAGCCGAACCTCATGGAGGACCTCACACCATGGGCCGATGCCACTGATCTAACCTCCTGCTTCGAAGCCGCGAAGAGGGCAGGCATGTTCACCCTGAGGATGCCATCGTCCACATTGACCGACTGATAGCCAGTGGAGAGAAGGTCACCGAATATTACGGTGTCAATTCCCATATCCTTTATTTTATCCATAACTGCATTCTCAATCAGTCCTGAACAGCGCCCACATGGGTGGAATCTCCCATCAAGGGCTCCGATCTGGATATCACCCAGCTCTGCCTCTATGTACTCATGCCTCACTCCGAGGAGACCTGAGAGTTCCTCCACGGATCTCCTTAGGTGACCTGGAAGTATGATTGTGCCGGGGTCAACTGTGAGGGCAACTGCTTTCAATCCAAGTTTAACCGCGGCTATGAGTGAGAATGAACTGTCCACCCCACCCGATAGTGCCACAGCCACCTCGGGACCATCAGAGTATGGTTTAACAAGGTCAAGTATTAATTCGAGATCTGATGGATACTCCAGGCGCATTTTAAGGGGTTCCTCAAGTATTTTCAGGGCCCTGAATGATCCTTCAAGTTCACTGATCCTCTCAAGGGCAAGGCCAACCCTGTGCCTCCTTATGATGATGTCGGTCTCTGCTTCAACATGGACCCTCCCGACACCCAGCTTTTCCCGCAGCTTACCGACCACCCAGCCACCCTTACCTATTATAGCTGACTTATCGGAGCGATCGGGTGCAACGATTAGGAGACTGTCTTTTTTCTCATTGAAGATAACATCAACTATCCGTATATCCGAATCTCCATGACCTATGCCCTTCCGGATATCCCTTATCATCTCTGCAAGTTCATCTGCATCCATGAGAATACTTCCCGCCTTAACATGTATCTGTTGGAGGATTTCAGTTCAACACAAAATATATTATGGGCGCCGCCGATATTAATATATAAGATGATTGTGAGTGGTTTGAAAAAAATGCTGTTACGGGATCTGCAGCAGGTGATGGCCAAAACCTTCTGAGGGATGGCAGCGGATCTGCTTAAAAATCTCACCGGGGGATGAATAGTAAGATGCCAAACATAAAAAGTCTTCTTTTTGGTGACCAGGAAGATGAATGGGGTTATAAAAGGGAAAGTGAGAACATAATTGTGGGTTATGGCTATAAGAAGTTCAGCAAACCCCCTGTTATAGGTAAGAACCCCCTGCTCCGCTCAAACACCGTCATATACAATGATGTCACCATCGGTGATAACCTCAGAACAGGGCACAATGTCCTCATAAGGGAGAAGACAACCATAGGCGATGATGTCCTCATAGGTACCAACACCGTCATCGAGGGCCACTCCAGGATAGGGAGCAATGTTAGCATACAGTCTAATGTTTACCTGCCCAAGAACAGCTACATAGAGGACAACGTGTTCATAGGTCCCTGCGCATGCTTCACCAATGACCGCTACCCCATAAGGGTCAAGTACAAGCTGAGGGGACCAATAATAAGGCAGGGAGCATCCATAGGTGCCAACTCAACCTTCCTTTCAAGGATTGAGGTTGGTGAGGGTGCCATGGTGGCTGCTGGCGCGGTTGTAACAAGGAACGTCCCGCCATGGTCCCTTGCAATAGGGGCACCGGCACGTATAAAGGCCCTCCCAGCGAAGCTGAGGGTTCCCAATAACATCTGAAGTTCCATTAAACTGGCACCCCTGAAGTTACAATTAAAGGAACCTTTTACCTTGGATTCTATTTTAAATAAAGGTTTTTAATCAGTATTCAGAGCCTGGACTCTCTACTAAGTTATTCGGTAATCTCCAGGGCGGTTCACTGAGGATCCACTCAACCACGCCGGTAGAGTCCTACGAGTTCGGCCTCACTGAGGACGTGGCCCTCCATGGCATCAAGGACATCCTCCTTACTGGCTCCGGGTTCCAGGTCAAGGACGGTGTCAAGGGCATACAGCCTGAAGAAGTACCTGTGAACACCTGAAGGAGGGCACGGTCCCCTGTATCCAATGGTCCCTGAATCATTGTATCCCTGGACTGAACCATCAGGTAGCCTCCCAGCATCAGGGACGTTCTCCTCCAGGCCACTGGAGTCAGGGGGGATGTTGAATATGACCCAGTGGGTCCAGACCCTGGAGGGCGCGTCCGGGTCTTCACATATCAGTGCAAGGGACTTCGCCTCCCCTGGAACCCCATCCCAGGATAGGGGCGGGGAAATGTTTTCGCCATCACAGGTGTACCTTGAGGGTATCCTTCCACGGTCATTGAATGCACGGGTCTTGAGGTTCATATCATCACCGTACAGTTATATGTTGAAGGGTGTTAATTATTATTATGGATTACAAGGTCAACTCGGCGGATGATAATAACATATTCATAGAGACAGAACCGTACCGGTGCCTGCTTGGAGCCATCAGCTCCATGAAGGATGTTAGGGGCGAGATACTGCATGTCGTCGGGGCGCCGGGGACAGGAAAATCAGCCAACATATACAGGGCCATCAGTGAGGCTGACCTGCACGTATATGAGGTTCCATGCAACCTTGAATCCGCGGACCTGAGTGCAGATGACGTTCTCCATCAGTTGGCGGATGGTATGAAGGAGGAGCTGGATGCGGATACAGTTACCGATATCTACCGTAGGTTCACAGAATTTGATGCTGTGCTCTTCGCCGACAGGTTCCATGACAGCCATGAATTCTCCAGTTTCACGGGTTTCAGCCAGTGGACTGCCAGGGGCAGCCTGGAGCCACTCAGGTTTTACTTTAAATGTATCGTGGAGTACCTGAGAAACAGGAGGATCCTCTCGGAGGTTAACATCATCTTTCAGACAGCATGGAGGTTCTACTTTCGCGGTAAAAAGTACGACCTCTTCACGGATATCCCGGTTATTTCATCTCTGCTTTTCCATACCCTTTCAATCCCCTTCAGGGCGATTAAAATAGATTATACGAGGGAGGAAACCTTAAATATTATAAGGGCCCACCTTGATGCTGATGAATCTGAGGTACAGAGACTGATTGACATCTACGGCTGCAGACCAAGGATTATACTGGAGAAGATGGGATCATGCTGAGGGCACTGCTTCGTTCAACAAGGATGAGCTGGGGCGCCAAGAACATCCACATGTACCTCCTTGCCCTCACCTATGCATCGGCTACGGATCCCCTGAGGTTCCTCACGGGTCTGATTCTCGTAACCCTCCTTTGGGGAGCCCTCTACTCACTGAATGACCTCACCGACATTGATGATGATAGAAAGGACAGGATGAAAAGGAAGAGGCCATTCATAGAGAACCATGTGGATCCCCGCGGTGTACTTTTCTTTGTGGGCCTCCTCCTGGTGGCGTCTCTTGCCGGTGCCTACCTCCTGGACCGCTTATTCTGTCTGATCCTCTTCCTGATGGTCCTGAACCAGTTCCTCTACACACTGCCACCTGTAAGGCTTAAAGACACTGTCCTTGCACCCCTTGCAAGTACTGCCACTAACACTGTCCTGAGGCTTGCATCTGCGGCTGTACTACTGGGGGGTATCCTGGTGGTGCCTGCACCGGTATATGTGCTCATGTACCTGGCGGGCATGGGGACATACCTCATGTACAAGGAGATGCGTGGCTTAACAACTGTGGTATCAGTAACATTCTGCATTTTACTCGCCATATCCTACCTCTCGGGGTACATCAGCATGCTGCAGATCATCCTGGTCATAGTACCACCCTTCATTGCAGCGGTACCCCTCTACCTTTCAAACTTCATGGAGAGGGAGCGCATGGTTGAGGTGGCCGATGTGATCTACCACAGGGTTCTTGTGGCCATCTACATCGTCTGCATCCTGGTACTCCTGTTCATGAGGTGATGAAGGCCTCATTCAGAATTTTAAGTAGCCGTTGACGGATTTTTCAGCGGTGTACTTGTTCAGAAGGCCTCAATTCTTCTGGAGGGAAATTTAGGCAGAAACCTTAGTTTATAATCATCTCATTGTATTTTGATTCCATAGTACTACAGGTTAAAACTTAGTTTATAATCATCCGGAGAGGGGTATATGCAATAGTCTGTCTTTGTGGAAGAAGATCCCGGGGGCCTTTTAGGGTTAGGCAAGCATACACCGGTCTAAAATTTAGTCGGCCCCCGGTACATTAAAGGTCTGGAGGGACCCTCCAACGGCCAAATCACCTACTGGAGCCCTGGGCTCAGGCACCCTTTCTTATTGTCTGAAAGATGGCGAATATGACCAGCAGGTAGGCTATGCTACGGATTATTATGAGTGCCACTGCATTGCTTGGGTATCCTGCCAGCTGGGCAAGGTGTGATACTCCAAAGAGTCCGAAGGCTATCCCGATGTAAACCAGAAGAGGACTTTCAAGCTTCCTGAACCCAAGGTATCCCATTACCAGGATTATCATGCAGAATATGAAATTAATGGTGAGCACGGGCTCCATGATAATTGACATTCCAGATCACCCCCCTATAAATAAGTGTTGATCCTTTATCTCTTCTCTTATTTAATTATTGCAGTTTTATTAATATTGATCATGCATTCTGGATGAAACATTACATTTATATACTGTGTGCTACACAGTACTGTGCACAGCACATATATGTGCCGTATCATGTGAGGGATCATCCAATGAGCAGTGTCTGTGAAAGATTTGAAAGGGAGCTGAGGCGCGGTGCAATACAGCTTGCAGTGATCTGTCTCCTTGAAAACGAGAGATACGGGTATGAAATTGTCAAAGAACTCAAAGAATCAGGATTTCGCGTCGAGGAAGGGACCCTCTACCCCCTCCTGAGAAGACTTGAAGGGGAGGGAATCCTCACAAGCAGATGGAATACAGATGATAAAAGACCAAGAAAATACTACAAAGTGACAGATTATGGTAAGAAAGTCAGAGAGAAGTGGCTTGAACTCTTCAGATCAATAAACAGGTCCCTTGAAGACCTCACGGAGGTTGATCAATGAATAAACTTGATGAATTCATAGCAGATGTAACCAGAAGGATGCCCCCCGAGGAGAGGGAGGAAGTTGCACGTGAACTGGAAACCCATATACTTGACAGCGCAGAGGCAATAGCAGCCAGCAGAAAAACCAGTGTGAATGATGAGGTGATCAGGGAGGCCATCTCACGTATGGGATCCCCGGAGAAACTCGCCAGAATGTACCCCCCTACCAGGAAATGGAAACTTGAGGGAATCGTCGAGGGTGGAATCTGTGCAAGGTGCGGGACCTGTGCAGTGATATGCCCCAACAACATCCTGAGATTCAATGGCAGGCCAGAACTAAAAGATGAATGCCTGAGAAATGGTCACGGGATGTGCTTCGAGGTATGCCCCAGGGTCTCATCAGGCAAATACCAGATAGGGATACGGGAAAACTTCAGGGAGGATATCCTCCATGGCAGGGGCGCTGCCAGGGGACAGGATGGTGGAGTGGTAACCTCCTTCCTCAGGTACCTCCTGGAGAATGACAGGATAGACGGAGCCATAGTCGTGGGCCATGAAAAATGGAAACCGGTGTCCATGGTCGTCCAGAGCGCAGATGACCTCGAAGGAACAAGCGGTTCAAAGTACAGCATATCAACCCTTGAAGCACTTAAAACAGCTTCAGAACTGGGCATTGAGAGGGTGGCGATTGTTGCGCTGCCATGCCAGATAAATGGACTGCGCAAGCTCCAGTACTTCCCCTACCTTGCAAAGCATGACCCTGAACTTGGAAGGGCCGGTAAACCCGTGAAACTCCCTGAGATAAGGTACCTCATAGGCCTCTTCTGCACAGAGAAATTCGAGTACACTGACCTTCGGGATGCACTCATGGATGAGGGCATCGATATCAGCGACGTCAAAAAGTTCGACATCAGGAGGGGTGAAATGGTTGTCCATGTAGATGGAGGCCAACATACCATCGAACTCAGCAGGATAGGGCTCTGTGAGGGCTGCAGGCTCTGCAGGGACTTCGACGCTGAACTTGCAGACGTCTCCATAGGCTCCGCCGGAAGCCCCGATGGATACTCAACGGTCATAATAAGGACAGATAGGGGTGCTGAGATCAGGGAGGCCCTGGATCTTGTGGAGGGGGCCGACCAGGAGGCCATAGAGAGGCTCAGGAAGCTGAAGCTCAGAAGATTCAGAAGGGAACTCGAGAAGAGAAGAGAAAGGGGTGACTACATATCATTCTACTGGACCTCAGATTACCCGGGTGTCTCAGAGAGGGCTGATGGAACCTACTTCATAAGGATAAGGGCACACCCCGCCGGATGGTACAGGCCCGACGAGATCAGGGACATCATCAGTGTGGCAGAGAAATACGGTGCAGAGATCAAGATCACCAACAGGGGCTCCTATGAACTTCACAGGATAGTTGGCTTTGATGTTGAGGACGCAGTCAGTGAACTGAACTCCGCCGGTCTCCTCACGGGTTCAGAGGGCCCCCTTGTAAGGGCGACCCTCGCATGTCCAGGTAAGGAGAACTGTGGAAGCGGGATCATAGACACCGGGGAGATCTGCACCGCAATCGAGGAGAGGTTCAGGGAGAGACCCGCCCCCTACAAATTCAAGATAGCTGTAAGCGGATGCCCGAACAAGTGCATGAGGCCCCAGATACATGACATTGGAGTGGTGGGTGTTGAATTCCCCCAGACCTCCGAGGATCTCTGCAATGGCTGCGGAAGATGTGAGGAGGTCTGCAAGGTTGAGGCAGTCAGTGTGAGGGGTGAGACGTCCTACACCAGCTATGAACTCTGTGTGGGCTGCGGGAAGTGCATAAAATCATGCCCCCACAGTGCAAGGGAGGTTAAGGATGAGGGCTACGTGGTCTACATCGGAGGTAAAGCAGGGAGAGAACTCAGGGAGGGTCTCAGCATGCGCATGGATGATTCAGATGAAATACTCAACTGCATAGACGCCGTCCTGGATGTATATGGGAGACGGGCGGATAAGCCCCAGAGGGAGAGGCTTGCAGCCACCATGAAACGTCTGGGGGAGAATGAATTCATGTCAGAGGTCATGGAGGTACTTAAAAAGAAAAAGGGTGAGGGTTCAGGTTATCCTGACACCACTGAGTAATGACTCAAGGGTTGCAGTATCAGATAATGGAGCCTCATACATGAAGGCGTAGCCACTGGTCCTGCTGAGTTTAATGTAGATGAATGTTGTCCGTGTTGTTGCATCCGTGGCTGTTACCACTGCGGCGTTGCGGCCGGCGACACTGCGTATCTCCGCGGATGTAACACCCTCATTCTTGGCCATCTGATTCTTCACGGTCTCAGCGTCCTTCAGGTAGTAACCGGATCGTGCAGTGACCTTTGCAACAGCAAAACCATGAGTACTGTTACCCACGTATACTATAACATCCTTTGAGATCCCAGGCTCCTTTGTAAAGGCGCTCTGGGCATTCTCTGATTTAAATGTCTCCCATGATGCAGGGTATGTGAAGTTCAGTGTCCCGTCAGAGAAGCTCTTGGACTGGGGCTCCTCACTCACACAACCAGATACAAGGACCGTTGCGGCCACAAGAACCAGAAATAGAATCTTCCTCATAATCAACCTCCATAATATTAATTGTCGTGGACGGGATTTATAAGTTTCGCAGGGGAGTATAAACATATAAATACTCCTCCGGTGAAAGATTAGGAACTATATCCGTGTTAACCCCAAAGTATAAGAAAGGCCATGATAAAAGATTCATGATCTGAGAATTGATTTTTAAGGTTGATGACCATGAAGGTGAAGGAATGGTGTATGTTCTGTGGGGAATGTGCAGGTGTATGCCCACGGAACCTCATAGAGGTTAGGGAGACATCCCTCAAATTCAGAGAGGATCAGTGCAGGGAATGCAACATATGCATACAGGTATGCCCGGTCAGGGCCCTTGAGAGGTGATTATCATGACAATGGAAGTGGATGTGCTTGTAATCGGAGCCGGGCCAGCAGGTTCAACAACAGCTAAACATGCGGCCCTCGGCGGGGCCGATGTGCTCCTGATAGATAAGAAATCAGAGATAGGAGCCCCCAAGAGGTGTGCTGAGGGCGTATCCATAGGGGGCCTCGAGTCCCTGGGTATAGAGCCAAACCCGCGCTGGATCACAAAGAAACTCGACGGTGTCCGGCTGGTATCACCTAACGGCACAGACGTGTGGTTAACATCAGATAAGGTGGAGCTCCCTGAGGCCGGCTACATCCTTGAGAGGAAGGTCTTCGACAAGTACATGGCCATGGACGCTGCAAGGGCAGGGTCAAGGATAATGGTGAAGACCATTGCAACCGGCATGGAGAGGACAGATGAGGGCTACCTTGTAAGTGCCGAGTGCATGGGGAGGGAATTTAAGATAAAGGCCAGGATAGTCATCGCCGCAGACGGTCCGGAGTCAAGGGTTGCAAGGTGGGCCGGACTCAACACCGCCACGAGGCCAAAGGATATGGAGTCAGCGGCCCAGTTCGAGATGGTCGGTGTTGAGATGGAGGACAACAACTGTATAGAGTTCTACTTTGGAAGTGTTGCCCCTGGCGGCTACGCCTGGATATTCCCTAAGGGCGACGACATAGCCAATGTTGGTCTCGGGGTCCTTTCAACAGAGACCGATAAGAGCGCCTATGAGCACCTCCTTGAATTTGTTGAGTCATGCCCCGCCACCAGGAATGCCCAGCCAGTTGAACTCAACATTGGAGGAGACCCCGTCGGTGGCATGCCAAAGAAGCTTGTGACCGACAGCCTCATGGTTGTGGGTGACGCCGCTGGTCAGGTCAACCCCCTCACCGGTGGAGGTATAATAAGCGGAATGAAGGGTGGAATGCTGGCAGGAAGGGTTGCTGCTGCAGCCATCTCTGAGGGTGACGTGACTGCCAAGCGCCTCTCTGAGTATGAGAAGCTCTGCCGTGAGGAGCTCGGTGATGAGATAGAGAGGTACCTCAAGGTCAAGGACTACATGCTTACACTCAGCGACGGTGAACTCGACTCCATTGCAGAGGCCTTCCAGGACGTTGAATTTGAGAAGGTGAGCACCACCGAGCTTGTGAAGAAACTCATAAAGGTTTCACCCAAGGCACTCCTGAAACTGGGAAAGCTCTTCTAATTTTCCTATTTTTTTCTGATTTGATGACAACATGTCTGTTTAGCTGGCAATCTGCCTTGGATGTTATCGTGCCCCTTTCTCCGGGAAGAATCCGGTGCGGGTGGCTCGGAGAATCTGATGTTCATGATCCTCCTCTATCATTAAAAGATCTTTTCATGTCTAGGTCCCAAGGTGGGAAGAGTAAAAGGAAAGTGAGTGGGGGTCATTGCATGGTTACTAACTGTGCGTCAGTAATCAGATGACAGACTCAGACTTCATTTCTTATTTCTCCAAAGTTCTGGAGGATTTCAATTTCTTCCCTGGTTATCCTGGGAGTTCCCTTTATTATCACGGGGATCTCGCTGAGGGGTTTTGCCCTTGTCACATCGTTTTTGAGTCTCTGGTACACCGCGTTTAGGGCCCACCCATAGTCTATATCCCCGGAATCAGTGACCCAGAGGACGTCTATGTCAGCATTTCTCGCCCTCTTAGATTCCTCGTCCCACATGCTGATGAATAACCTGTCTTCCTGTCTGTAAGGATAGTTCTTATCTCCCACTATACCTATAACCTCTTTTATCCCCTTTTCCAGGAATTTTGAGTGGCCGCAGACACGGCAAACTACAAAATGGCCCTCAGGTGTGTGGATCTTTTTGGGTTTGAAGAAGTCCCTCCAGCATATAAGTGTCTCATAGTTTTCCTTCAGGTCTCTCTGGGCAATCTTTATTTTTTTAAGGGCACTTCGCGCGGATTTTCTGACCCCCTCGTCAGGGTCACTGAGGGCCTTTAGCAGGGAATAGATGGTTGCCGCGTCACCTGTTTCTCCAAGGTAATATGCTGCCCTTGCCCGTACCCAGGGATCAGATGAGTCTTTGAGATAGCCGGTAATTTTTTTCAGGGCATCCTCATATTTTTCCAGGTTTTCAGGGTCAAGATCATCCTTAAGACCATCAAGCGCCCTCATCTCGCTGCTGACGGGGGCCATCCTTTTAGTGGAGGCATTGGACGTGGCATGGATCTTCTGATTGGATGGATTATGGGAATCACTTTTAGAAGGATTTTTTTGATCAGATGAGCTTGAACGACCCCCCAGCCACAATAAAAGGACAAGAATTATTATAAGGGCTAAATAACCACCCACACCTATCCATGATATTATTAAATATGAGACCATGAGGATTATGATTAAAAATACACAGCCAAGACATGCATCACTTCCTTCCATGAAAATTCCTCTTAACCATTGAGTATATACCTGGGCGGTAGATGATTCAATTCATTTTTTAATTATATGAGTTGTCTAAATAAGCTTAACTAATTTCATCTTATAAATAAAATTAAAAGTAATTAAGTCATAATAAACATAAAATGTTTACATTAAATTGATGGTGATACCATGAGTGGCGTTAAAGTTTCACCCCTTGAGTTTGTAATGGAGATGGAGGCCCGGCAGAAACTGTTATCCAGCATATACAATTCGATGACCCGTATCGAGGGACTGAAAAAGAAATTACTTGAAATTATGAGTGAAATCCCTGAGGGACCATGGAGGAGATCCCCCAAAATCGCTGAAATTAATTCATGGGTTAGAGAACCATTGAATGTACATGCTTCCAGTGCAATGAATAGCAGAGAGCTCCGGAAAATTGAGAATTCCCTCAGAAATGCTGAGAAGATGGCTGAAGACATGCTTAAAACCGTGGTGGATTTAAAGTTTAAGGTCATAAATGAAAATAGGCTCATGGCCCGGCTTAAGAGTATCGATGCGGAATTTAAGGGTGCTGGGGATCTTCTTGGGAAGTGGAAATCTTCTGATTCAGATAAGTTTATGGAGAAGATGGGGGATGTTCTGGATGCTGTGAAGAGGGGTGATTTCACTGTGGCCGAGAACAGGGTCGCGAGTCTTGAAAATGAATTAAAGGGCCTCATCCAGGAGGCTGAGTCAATGTCAAAGGAAGCTGAGCTCATGGCTGAGCTTGAGAGGATCGATGCGGAATTTAAGGGTGCTGGGGATCTTCTTGGGAAGTGGAAATCTTCTGATTCAGATAAGTTTATGGAGAAGATGGGGGATGTTCTGGATGCTGTGAAGAGGGGTGATCTCGGTGTGGCCGAGAACAGGGTTGCGGGCCTTGAAGATGAATTAAAGGGTCTCATAGAAGAGGCTGAAAAACTCGAATCAAGCGACAGGATGCGTCGACATGTTTTATCTTCCGTTAAAGAGGTCGCTAAAAGGATGGGATGGAAGGAAGTCTCTGAAGCATACCTCGAGGATGATAAGGACCCTGCCAGCCCCCTGATATATGAACTGAAATCATATTCCGCCGGTAAAATGCGCTTTTCACTTACAATGGATAAAATAGAGGTTGACTCACCATTCTCAGGGGAGGACGGGGCCTGCTATGAACAGTTCGACAGCTTCTCAGAGAAGCTCGCAGAATACGGTATCAAAACAAAATTCGAAGGGGAAGGTAGAGTACACAGGAAACCCATCCTGAAAGAGAAAAAGGCAAGGAATCTTCCAAAAAACCAGGTGCGAAGAATCTGAGACATGGAGATGTTCATTCATGGCGGTATGGCAGGATAACCTCAGAAGACTGCTGAATCAGAAGGAGGTACTCATAATCCATGGAAACATAAGGGACACGGCCTATCTGACCGAGGAGGGGAACCTCGTTAGAGGCCTAACAGACCTTATCAACAGGACCGGCAGGGAACTTGGATACGATAAGACGGTGAGCTGGGGTTCATTCTTTGACCATGAAGGGAGGGGCCATTCCCCCATGTGGTCACTTGAAAAGATCACACCACTCAACGGGGGTGAACCCGAAATACGTGAAACCGAAAGCCAGGACAGGGTCAGCGACGTACTCCACAGATGGCTGGAGGAAGAAATAACCTCCATTGATGAAAAGAAGATATTTATTATAAACTACATCGACAAGATCACAGCCTACGCTCCAGATGGGATGTACTCTGAACCCACAGCAGAACTTGTGACACTCATCCAGAAGATAATAGAGAACATATCTGAAAACAACCGCCTCATAATGATCGCCCTCAGGGACACAATGATCCCGGTTGAGTACTATACCAACTCACCGCGGGTGGCAGTGATGGAGATACCCCTCCCTGACAGGGCAGAGAGGCACCTTTACTATTCCACGACCCTCTCATCAACTAACATCTCCTCTGATCAGATAGACCTCCTCTCAAACATCACGGAGGGCCTCTACATGAAGGACCTCGAAAACATCCTCAGCGACGTCCTTGCAGAACTTGATGAAAACCAGGAACCCTCATCTTCAATGCTGAGGAAGATAGTTAACAGGTACCGTATAGGGACTGAAGAGGATCCATGGAGCGGGATACCCCTCACAGGACCACCAAAGGGACTCCTGGATTCAGCAGAAAACTGGTTTCTGGAGAGGGTAGTAGGACAGGATCATGCAGTCAGGGAGATAGTGAATGCAATAAAAAAGGCGCGTTCGGGTGTCGTGGGCCTCGCATCAGGGGGACAGTCAAAACCAAAGGCAACCTTCTTCTTCGCAGGGCCCACAGGTGTCGGTAAAACATTCCTGGCTAAAAAACTGGCGGAATACCTGTTTGATACAGAGGAAGCCTTTATAAGATTTGATATGAGTGAATTCAAAGAAGAACACACAGTATCAAAGCTCATAGGTTCTCCTCCAGGCTATGTGGGATACGATCAGGGGGGCCAGCTCACCAACGCCATAAAGAACAGGCCATTCTCGGTCATCCTCTTTGATGAGATCGAAAAGGCCCACCCCAAGATAATGGACATATTCCTGCAGATCCTGGATGATGGACGCCTCACAGACAGCAGGGGCCAGACCGTCTTCTTCACAGAGAGCGTGATAATATTCACATCCAACATAGGAACCAGGACCGTGGACAGCATGGGAAACCCCACATCTGAACAGAGGGAACTTGATGAAATAATAAATGACAGTGGACTCTCTGAGTCTGAAAGAGAGAGAAGGGTGAGGGAACACTTCACAGGGAAGGTTAGAGAATTCTTCATGTATGAGATATCAAGAAGAGAACTCCTGAACAGGATAGGTTCCCATATAATTGCCTTCAATTACCTTAACAAGGCAGATTCCCAGGTGAACATAATTGAAAACAAACTCAAAGACATTTCAGAGAACTTCCGGGACAAATTCGCTGGCAGGGGCTACAGACTCCATTTCTCCCCCGAATTAACAGATTATTTCCTTGAAGGGTATGGTGATTCAATATCCGAGTTCGGGGGTAGAGGCCTTGTAAATGCCCTTGAAGATGAGATAGGGAACATAGTGGCTGATCAGCTGCTCATGGCAGAGGAGATGGGGATGTCGGATATAAATTTCGAGGTATACCTTGATGGGGATGTAATCAGATGTCGGAGATCATGAACCTCTACTGTGAAGTGAAATTCACAACGCCAGTTATTCTTGTTCTTGAGCCATCATCGGCTCTCTGGGCTGATATACTGAGAGTTGCAACGGAAATCATTGACTCCTTCCCTGGAAGAGTTAAGAGGGTGTACTTCCTTGGCCAGAAGGAACATGAACCCGTCAGGACCTCGGGGGATCTTAAGAGGGATGGTCCCCGCTGGCTCAGGAGGGGCATTGACAGGCCCATCCTAATAAACCCGATCCTGGAGGAACTCAAGGAGGAAAAATTTACAGGTATCATAGTAATCGTTTCATCGAGGCTTCCACTTGATATTGAGGACTGGGAGGGTACAGATGTTCCAGGGAGGATGATATTTGTTAACATGGGTGATGGGGAGATTGAGGGCCCCTGCAGGGTTATCGGCAGATCAAACATCAACCTCGAGATAGCTCCCCTCATGAACATTGAGCCCGGGGAGGTTTTTGTTTCCGGTGATGGCTTTGTCCCTGTGAATTACAGTGTTGAACCATGCAGATCATCAGAGACGGTATTCAGGGATGGAGAATTTATCCTAAATATTGAACCATCCTCCGAACGTTTAAAGATCCACCTCGCAGCGATATGTGGGGACAGATTTCCAGAACTCATTATAAGGCGCCATAATGGGACAGAGAAGGTGAGTTTCAGGGAGGAAAAGCCATGGTTTAATCAGGAATGGAACAGGATCCCTGATGATCTGCGGGAAATCATTAAATCAGCTGCAGAGACAGGGAAGTTCAGGTGCCCCTGCTGCGGTGAAAAACATGACGCTGATACTCTGATATGCCCCTCCGGGGACCTTATTTTAAGGGGGCTCCCAGCAGGCAGATGCATCCTCTTCAGGGGAGAGGAATACATTTCACTCACCCATGTCCATGCCTATCCCCTGGAAGATGGGAAGATAATAACATCGGAGGGTAAGATTTACCGTCTGAAGGATGATGGTTGGGAGTACCTGAAGGATGTAGAGCCATATGAGAGGGTCGCTGATGATCTATTCGGATTATTCTATAAAATTTGATAGAACAGGATTCCCATTGATCCAGCTGGATGGCTGGAGTCATTTTATAGGCCTGTTCCCCGTCAGCAAGTACCAGTTTGAACGCTTCCTGGTGGATGATGAGGCTTCTGGATACACCGATGAATGGTACAGGGGTATCCTGGAATTGAATCCGAGGAGGAGCTGGAGAAAAACAGGTGATAGAATATGGGAGCTCTTCATCACCGGCCTGGATAGGGATGTAATTGATGATTTCCTCGGCTACCTTGGACCCGACTACAGGCTACCATCACTTGATGAATGGAAGGCTCTCCTCGAAGTTTCTGAATACATAGCTGAAATATCACCCGCCCTTAAAATGATCTGCAATGGGAGATCCCCAGAGCCGGTTCTGCACTGGCTGGAAGCCGGTCTCTGTCCCCTTATGAGGGAGGGAATCTTTGAGAGGATCCATGGAATCGGGAATAAGGTTGCTGGAAAACCCTTTCATGGCTTCTACCAAACACCTGGGCCCCGGAAGAACTCAAGGAGGTTAAAATGGACATGGTCAGGGGGATGATCGGCTTCAGGGTTGTAAGGGAATGATGGGGGTGTATTATGGGGAAATTGAGGATTGGCAGGTTTCTTATATCTTCAAACGTTAATGGTCCCGGGAGAAGGTTCGTCATATGGTTTCAGGGTTGCCCCATCCGCTGCAGAGGCTGCATAAACCCTGAATTTCATGATGAAGATGGCGGATATACCGTGGAAACTGACCACCTGGTTGACATTATCAGGGATCTGGGGGATGAAATAGAGGGGGTAACCTTCACCGGCGGCGAACCCCTTATCCAGGCAGTGGAGCTTGTGAAGCTTGCAGCGTCTGTCAGGTCAATGGGTCTTACAGTGGTATGCTTCACAGGATATGAGATGGATGAAATCCTTAAAGGGAACATAGAGGGCGGGCTCGAGCTCCTTGAATTTTTAGATGTGCTCATAGATGGCCCCTACGTTGAGGAGAAGAGTGCGCCGTTGCTCTGGCGTGGAAGCACGAATCAGAGGGTTCATTTTCTTACAGAACGCTATGCTGAATTTAAGGAAAGGGTTCATGAAGGTTCTAAGATGGAAGCCGAGATTAAAATAAGTGGAGACTGTGTTTGCATGACAGGAACTTTTGATGTTGAATTCTGGGAGGAACTCAGAAGGAGGTTAAATGATGGAGGTTAGATGCCCCTACTGTCTCTCTGAGACCAGGGCCGAACTTAAACCAGGGACAGGTTACTGCTGTCCAGAGTGTCAGGAGGCACTCCCCCGGGATTACGTTGACCGCTCAAACTCAAGGGCCAGGATAGGCCTTGTTGGTTTTACAGGTCACGGGAAGACGGTTTATCTCACAAGCCTCTTTTACACCCTGAGGGTCCTCTCAAACAGGGACATATGGAGGAACTTTTCCTGGCGAACCTGCGATGACCACACCCATAAAATAAAATACTCGGATGTCAGGAAATTTGAGAACTCAAAGCTTCCACAGAGCACACCTGAAAATTTCCCCAGACCCGCCCTAATACATCTACAGAATGTGCCATCAATGGGGGATATCTTCCTAACATTCTATGATACGGCTGGAAGGGTTTATGAGAGCACAGAAAAGATAACCGATATGGGGAGATTCGTTGCACATGCAGACACAGTGTTTTTCCTCATAAGCCTCAGTGAGAGCGGCCTCGGTAACTGTGACATGGCTGATGTCAGTTTTGAAATGGAGCGGCTCCTTGATATATACATAAGGGGGGTTTATGAGAAGATGCATGTTGACCTTTCAGATAACCAGGAAATGGTGGTGCTCCTGACAAAGGCCGATGAGATTGACATCCTGCCTGAGGACCTCCATAATCTTTTAAACAGATCTTCATGCAACTGGTGGATAAGTGATGGCTCCGGTGGAATGGAGAGTAAACTCAGAGACCTTGATAACTATTCTGACAGGATAAGAAAATGGCTGAGAAGTGAGGGCTGTGGAGGATTTGTTAATCTCGCTGAAAACAATTTTAAGGGTGTTAAGTATACGCTGATCTCATCAACAGGGGCCAGTCCCATGGGGGATACCCTGGTCACGAAACTTGAACCCGAGCACCCAAAGGGGGTCATCAACCCCCTGGTCTTTGCAATGAGGAGCGCATCCTCCCGTCATGGTAAATCAAAACTGGGGAGTTTCTTCGGGAGGTAGGTGTTCATGGAGATATACCGGTTTGTATACACCAAGGTGCCCCCTGAGGAGTCTCCATGGGGAATAAGGGATTTTCACACAGTCTTCTATCCGGTGGATCTTATTTCAAGGGAGGACCTTCATGAAATTGAGAGAATGATACACAAGCCACAGATAGATGGCTTTAAAGATAAATTGACGGTCTTTTACATGAAGATGGATGGCAGGGATTATCTTGCAATCCTTTACCTCACTGATCTTCCTGAGGAGAGGGATGTTTTTGGGAGGGGAGGTCTCTTCCTGTGCCATGGCTTTTTATTCCCGCCCGAACTTTGGATGATGGCTCAAACACCCCTCGAACTCTTTGATATGGTGAAGGACAAGGTATTTGAGGGGATCGAAGACCTTCTAAACTCAGATGCTGTTAATAAAAGTACCGGTAACATTGAGGCCATAGAGGTTTCCAGTTATCCACCATCAGGGGATAGAAGGCCTCCATTATCGGATGATTTTAAATTAAAGATGGCCCTATACCTCTTTAAGATGGCTTCAGGGATCCATGAATCCCCACCTCTGATTTTAGATGGCAACCCCTCAGATGTATCAGATCTTATAAATGAGGTTCTCTTCTACATCCCGGATGAACTTAAGGTCAACCTTGGATGGGATTCAGCCTTTGATGGGGGTAGCATCTACCACCATCCCCTTAAAATACTCGGATTCAGTGAGGAAAGGCCATATGGGAAAAATCCAGTTTTAGTTAATCTGGATAATCGTACGGTGGATTGTCCGGGCGAATCATCCGGGCTTTTATATCCCCATTCAAGCTATGAGAGATGGCTGGAGAACTGTGATGAAACAGTTTCAAAGGAGGATATCAATGCAGCCTACAGGCTTTCACTCTTACTTGATTCCATGGAACCACCCTCCTCAGTTGAAGAGGTAATGCCCCAGCTGGAAAACTTTGGTTACATCAACAGGGACCCCATTGAGGGGCAGTTCAGGAGAAAATTCCATGAAGTCTTTGGCATGACCCTCACTGATCCTGATTTACCTCCGGGGACCATGCTGAAGTTCCTCATTGAGGGCCCATCATGTGATTCCATGGCGGGTTTCATTGAGTCACTGGTTCTTGATGGTTATCTCACTGAGGAGGACATAGAACTTCCCTTGGAGGTCACAGAGAGGAGCAGGATTTTGAGGATCATTCAGAGGTTATGGGATGGCGCTGATATCTCTGACGAACTCATGGAACTTGATTCTGAAGAAAGCCGCCAGCTCTTCCCATATCTAATTGGAACCGGTCTTTTGATGAAGAATGAACCACTTAAAGATTTATTGAGGGATGATGAGGATTTTAAAGCTTTATCAGATGAAATGGAGGATCTTTCTGATATTTTAAATAGCTCTGGATTCTCTGTATCTGGAAGTGACTCCGCAGATGATCCTGAAGATGGATCTGAGATCAATCTGAGTAAATTGAAGATGATAATATCGGAATTAAAGCTGATAATATCCGGGCTCAGGAGGCAATGAGTGTCTTCATACTCTGAATGGACAATATAAGAAAAATAAAAAAAAGGGATATCAGCTCACCATCCATTTCAAGTGCAGACCTTTCCTGATGGAGTTAAAAGGTTACCACGGGCTGTGATGCCAAAGAATACCACATCCTCAGGCCCGTAGCCCCCCTTGAAGGCCCAGTCTGTTGTTTCAAAGTAGGCCCTTTCACCTGATCCCAGGGTGTCTATGCGGGATGATCCTCTGAATACTGGAGCCCTTCCCATGCCTATGAGATCTCCATCCCTGTTAAATCCCTTTACCCAGACATAATCGATCTGCATGGCTGAACTGTATCTGTTCTGGATCTCCCCCCTCACAATATGGTCTCCGCTGTAATCTGAGAGGACCGTGTAGTTGAGGACCTCTGCCTGGGATTTACCCATTAGGATATCATTGAAATCTGACATCCCATTGATATCACCATACGCAAAACTGAGTAATCCCCCTATTAGTAATGGTATTATGATCAGGGTTGCCCTTGTGAGGGTGCTCCGTCTACTCCACCATCCACGTAATCTGCCAGTTTTCCCATCATCATCTGAAGACATTATATCACCTTATTAAGTCATTCAAACCTTAAGAAGTCATCTACTGAAGGCGTGCTCGTGTTTGAAGTCCAAACGTAAAATTTTGGGGAGGTTTCTCAAAAATATGTCCTTCGAATCCCTTCTTCTCACCGGGCTGGAGTTTAGAACCCGCAAAAACCCACCCACACAAACGATCTTCACTTGAGTCAAAACCCGCTATCCAAATGGAATCAACATACACAGGTTCTTCGTAGTTGTTCTGAATCTCACCGTTTATACGGTAAAAACCGTCAGGATCAGGACTTATGGTGTAGTTTACAATACTTAGCTGAAATTCTTCATTGTCAAGTTCTATGGCAGTCCACCCCATGGCTGTAACCCATAGAGTATGTGGAGTATGCCCAGAGTATTATGCCGAGGATTATGATGCCTTTTCTGGTGTAACTGCTCCGTCTACTCCACCATCCACGTAATCTGCCAGTTTTTCCATCATCATCTGAAGACATTATATCACCTTATTAGTTAACAGTTTTGTTGATAACGTACAATTGAATGGTTGCACAATTAAATGTTTCTATTTAAAATTTGGATGTTAATTTAATTAATTCATAATTGATGATTAAATATGATTAAATCGGACTAATCAAAAAAAATGTTTTAACTTATAAATTTAACAAAAATAAATGACATTTCATGGATTCTTAATAGCTATTTTTCCGGCCGTCCATCTGCAGTAACTTTCTGGCTGCAGTCACATCGCAATTAAATGACCATAACATCAGTGTTTTTTCACTGCTGAACATGGTTCTTATGTAACCGGAACCTTCGAGTTACATAAGAATCCGGTCTTCGCTGGGGATTAAAATTTCCGCCCCACAGACCTTAAAATGGTTATTATCCTGGCAGTTCCCCCAGATATTCCATTTAAAGATTTTTTCAAAAAATATTTATTATATAGTGCTTATAGATCAGAAAGGTGATTTAAATGGGCTCTGCAGCTTTATTAAGACCCGAATCCCTCGATGAAAAGATAACACTTTCAATGAGCATTTCTGTACTCATAATATCCATCATGGCACTGATTCTATGGTTAACCGGGGCGCTCCAGACACCCCAGGTTGGACCCTTCCTTGATAAGGACCCGACCATATTTATGAGTTTCATTCTCCTGGCCACCGCAACCCTATCCCTGAAGGTTTCCAGGAAAGTAACATCCGTCGTTCTATCACTGATGGTCATGGCCCTCCAGTTTTCTGGAGGTAGCCAACCCCTCCACCCTGGGGCATGGACAGTAACATCCCTTATAATCATATCATACTCCGCTGCAATAATCCTTTTTTCCATTGAACGGTACTCAGTTGCCCAGATAATCAGTTACACTGCAGGTACAGCGGCATATGCACTTTTCCTATCAGACATAACCGGGATTATGGAAACAGAGCCACATTTCAGGGCATGCATAACCTCCGCTGCCATGATGGTGTTCCTGGCCATAGGCCTCCTCAGCACCCACCCCTCAAGGGGTGTTGTGGAGCCACTCTATTCAGGGAGGATCGGGGGCTACACCGGGCGGATGCTGATACCCATCGTGATAGGTTCCCTGACCATCACATCATTCATAGTAATCAGCGGCAGCAGCCACATCCCCTTCTCCGTCGATGTCTTCCTGGCCACCCTGAACCTGGCACTTTTAATTGTAATAATAACATTCACAGCCTACAAACTCAACCAGGTGGATTATGAGAGAATAAAAAATCAGAGGAAAAGCCAGAGGATGTGGAGGTTCTTCAGGAACGTTGTGGACAACCTTGAGGAGGCGGTGGCGGTCCTGGACTCTAACGGGGACATCATCCACAGCAACACCGCCATGAAGAACCTGGAACTGGACCTCAGGAGACTGTGGAAAGAAAATCTGGACGGTAAGGATCTTCCACAGCCCATAGGAACCTTAAGATCCGCAGGCAGGTACTTCACGGGATGGGCCATACCCCTGGATGATGGCGGGATCATATCCCTGATGGATATAAGCGGACTTGTGGAGGTACAGGAGGATCTGCGGTCATCCCTCAGGGAAAAGGAGGCGCTGCTGAGGGAAATCCAGCACAGGGTCAGGAACAACCTTCAGATAATCACAGGCCTCATAAACATCCAGCTTCAGGATGCAGATGGTCCAGCGAAGGAGGCGCTCCTGGCTGTCCAGACCAGGGTGAGGGCCATGACCATAATACAGGAGTCACTCTACAGCACTGATGATTACAGCAGTGTACACATCGAATCATGTATTTCCAGGATGATAGAGCACCTCAAATCCCTGCTGGGTGCACACGGTGTGGGATTCCATATCAGAGCGGACCTCAAACTCAACCTTGAAACAGCGATGCCACTATGCCTCATGGTAAATGAGCTTGTGACAAATGCCATAAAACATGCATTCCCTGAGGGGAAGGGAAAGGTCCACATTGAGATAGAGGAGGGGGAATCAGGGTACCGCATGCGCTTTGCAGATGATGGAATCGGTTTCAGTGGTGATGGGTATGGTACGGGCCTGAAACTTGTAAGGATCCTTGTGGAGCAGCTTGAGGGGGATCTGAAGATCCTTGTAAATGAGGAGAAAGGGGGGACGGAGATACTGGTACCCTTCAGGGAACTCCACTACAGGGAGAGGACCTAGCAGTTAAACCGTGGAGAGGTACAGTGGCTGGCATCTGACATGTAGCTGTCACTGTATCTGAGCAGGGAAAACATTGATATGAATGAACTCCATAGGGATGACCTCTGAGGAGAGAATATCCCGGCTTCAGGATGGATGAGGAAACATGGTTGAGGCATGCAAATCTATGGAGTGCATGGACAATGCTCATGGCGCTACCCCTTAATTGTTGCAGCATTCTGCAGTAGGGATGTATCATCCGGTACTCTCGGTCCTCTGGACATATCTGAATCCCAGGATATTTTAAAAACCGGAATCTATGGACAGCTGGGCATCCAGGTCGGTTCTCGATGAGAGGGTCTGGAATCCATGTACCTGAACACCACAGGAGGGTTCCGGCATACTGAACCTCATAGCAGCCATCGGGAGGGTCCCAATTGTTTGGGGTGTCTACCGCCTGGAGGTGTGGCCACTCTTACCTGTATTTGCAATGGTCTACCCTGGCAAGCTGTGGTACCCAGACAGATTGGTCTGGTTGTACCAGGAAATGAAGGAAAACCCTGAATACAGGGACTGGCTCTACTGGCCGGTAAAGATTTGCCTTTTCTCCACCTTCTGTTATTCATGAATACTGAAAGGCCCATTTAATGGTTACGAATCTAGGGTCAGAACAATAACTGGACTTAGAGAACTGGAGTTTAAAAATTTAGATTAGATAGTTTCAGGAGGTCTTCCCCGATACCTCCTGGCGTCTTCTCGGATTTTTTGCTGATCCTCTTCACTCCATAGATATATCCGTACATAATCAGTTCCCATGAAAATAATATGCCCGCACTCATACTCCCTGTATTCTTTTTCGTACATTATTCCATCCTTCTCGTACCATGGAACATCATAACTGCACGAGAATGGAGCCCCACAGTAGGGACACCTTGATTTATCCACCCAGTTCTCTGGCATGGGCATGACTCTATCCATGCTTCTGTTACTGGAGGAGGCCGGGTTCTTCATTGTGTTACCATCATAACTGAAGGAATTATTCTGTGAATCCACCTCAACGTTGAGCATTATACCTGCCATAAATGAAACCGCCCCAAAGAGAACAAGACAAACTACAATCAATAGTTTTGTTAGTTTATCCATTGATATTCCTCCTGAATCAAAATATTGAAGCACCTCTGAGATAATATAAAAAACTTTAATATTAAAAAACTTTAATATATTGTAATTAGTCCATAATTACAATACGATATCGAAGGCGCTGAATGAGGATTATACATACATAAACCCGGTATCCCATCATCAGGACCGTGAATGGATCAGGGGACATCCTGGTGAAGACAAGGAATCTGCTGGTATGAATGCGTGGATAAATTGCTCAAACAGCACTGCTCCATGAACAGTTTATGTTATACGGGGTGATTTCTTTGTATAGGGGAGCAAAGGTTCTTCTTGTGTTATGTTTCATCATGGTGTGGGCACTGGCCTTTACGGCGGGGATACTCTTCGAAGATGTTCAACAAAAAGAGGATTCATCCACATCAGCCAGTAGCAGTACACTTAATAAGAAACCTGCCGCAAATTATTCTGTGGGTACGGTGGAAACAGACTCAGCCCGTCCACCGGGGGCTGCACCAGGCCATCGCATAAGAGGCCCGGTCTACTACTTATATGATGATGAAATCACCCATAGATGGGTGGCCTGGTACTATGATGAGGATGCAGGACAGTACTTTTCAGAATATGACGCCTGGGACCCCAATGCAAAGTGCTACCATGATTGATTAACCAGAGGATCCGCTGCAGAGGCCTGAGGTGAATTTTAGTTACAAGGATAATCCTGGAGAAAAACCTTCATCTGGATATAAAAATGGTTTATATGCAGACCACATGTTCGTAATAGTTCTCTATTACGAAGGTCACCCCATCGGGACACCGGTTCCATGATTTGACTGAACCTTCATATTGGTACATAGGGATCCAGATACTCTACGCCGAAGACGGGTCAGCCAATGCAGGGACCCGGGGGTGACCTGAGCAGCGGGTGGAGGGGATAATAAGGGAAACTCCCGGGGATGATCCTGGTTCAGGGTGAATTCATCAAATCTGAGCTTTAAGTCGAGTTCAGAGAAGTTAAGTAGAGGAATTTCCAGTATAGAATTAATTAATCATATTACAATCTCTGCACGCCATCATTTAAAAAGTTTTATTTTTGCCCATCGGAAACTGTTTACACTCACAGCCCAACAATGTGCAGAGATCATGGAGAAAAAATTATGAAAGGGCATCTATTTGCCATCACTGCCCTTGCAGTGGTCCTTATTCTCTCAGGGGCTGCCTCTGCAGCTGACATCTATGTCAACTCCACAGGTGGATCTGATGATAATGACGGGCTCTCATGGGCGGCTGCTAAGGCAACCATAAGGAACGCGACCCTGTCCGCCAGTTCAGGTGACAGCATATTCCTTGCAGACGGGGAATACACCGGCGACGATAACAGGGACATCACCATTGACCGTAACCTTTCCATAACCGGACAGTCAACCAATGGTACAGTGATAGACTGTGGGTTCCTCGGGAGGGCCTTCTACGTTGGAGATGTCAGTTTCACCCTCAGGAACATCACGGTTAAGCATGGGACTTGAAACTGGGGTGGTGTTATCCAAAACACCGGTAACCTGACTGTTGACGGATGCAGATTCATTGATAATAGGGGGCGCTATGGTGCTGTGATAACAAACTATGGCTCCTCAATGACATACCCCACTGTAACCATAAATAACAGTCACTTCGAGAACAACACAGCGAACGGAGGTACAAGTGGTGGTGCACTATACAATGATTTCTACGCCACCATGATTGTGGACTCCTGCACCTTCATCAACAACACGGCATTCAATATGGGTGGTGCAGTATACAGTTACTATGAGGGCAACCTCACGGTCATTAACAGCACCTTCCTGGGGAACAGCGCAGAAAACATTGGAGGGGCCATCCACAGTGAACATGGAAGTGCAGATATAATAAACTGCACATTTGCAGAGAATACTGCCTACAATGGAGGTGCAATTTTTAACTGGGCATCACTTCCGGGTTCAGGGATGAAGGTCATCTCTTCAACCTTCACATCAAACAGAGCAGGAAATTCAGGAGGGGCAATCTATAGCGCAGGTGATCTATCTGTTACAGATTCCACCTTCCATGATAGCAGTGCAGTTATATTCGGCGGTGCACTCTATCTATCAAAATACAGTGATGGTGACAGAGTAGAAATTGAGGCATCATCCTTCACATCAAGCAGTTCAAGGTACGGTGGAGCCATATACGCCCTCTCAACATCAGGTAACATGCCTGTTTCAGTTAACAGATGCAACCTGCAGGCTAACTCCGCATGGTACGGTGGAGGGGCAACCTTTTCAGGGGTTAACGCCACCGTCACCGGCTGCAACTTCACAGAGAACCTTGCATCAGAGCACGCCGGCGGTATAAGGAACGATTATGGTGAACTTAAAGTCAGGAACAGCACCTTCACAGGTAACAGGGCCCACTATGGTGCCGGCGGTATTGGGAGCCTCCAAGCATCACTGGCAGATATCAGTGGGTGCACCTTCACAGGTAACGTTGCAGAGACCTGGCATCTGGGATCAGCGGTCCTCAGCTACTTAACAGAAACCCGAATCAACTTCTGCAGGATAATCGACAACCCTGATGCTGACGTCTACTGTGAAGACGGTCAGACAGTCGATGCAAGGTACAACTGGTGGGGCTCCAATTCACCGGACTTCACAGAACTCACTGCAGGTGATGTTACATCCACACCATGGATCATCCTCACAGTCACCGCAGACCCATCCAGTGTCAGGACAGGGGGCACCTCACTCATCAGGGCCGACCTCCTGCATGACAGTGAGGGCGTTTTACACAGCACACCCGTACCCTGCACTGGTCCCGTGGACTTCCATTCCAGCGCTGGAAGCATAGATGATGCATCAATGGTCCTGGGATCCGCCACATCAACACTCAGGAACCTCAACACAGCAGGCACGGTGAGGGTATTCGCGGCTCTCGATAACCAGGTGGTCAGCACCACAGTCAATGTCACGGCGGCATCATCAGGCATAACACTCAAACAGCTTGCTGCAGCTGCAGCGTGGGTCAGGAACTACCATGCACGCCACAGGACCCTCCCATCAGGGGTCAGGGTGGGGGCAGTGAATTATTCCATGGCCCAGTTCCTGGACCTCCTTGTCCGTGGAACAGTACAGATCAGCAGCGGCAACCTGAACCCCCTCAAACCACGTGCCGTGGGTTACGGTGGCAGCACAGGCATCCACAGTAATGGCAGACTCTACAGGTCAGCCTATGTGAACCTTGCAGTGACCCTCAGGAACTTCATAAACACCAGTGGCAGGGCACCAAGGTACGCCTTAACCGGTTATGGTAGGGTAAGCTTTGTGAAGCTCGTATACTGTTACAGCAACATCATAGGGTTCTATGGAAGCAACGGCAGTCTACCACGCTATGTGTTAATATAAAATCCAATTAATTTTTTATTTTTTTCTGAAACCTTATCCTCTGAGTCCTGAGGGGAGGATAAAGGATTCCCATCATAAACTAGATATATCAATGGATACAGAACTATAATGGGGATCCATATGAGACACGCTTTAATTTTGATAGCCATAATATGTTCCACTGTGGCTCTCTCAGGGTGTACAGAAACAAGCAACACCCTATCTGAGAGTGCAGGTGTGCCGGTGGCCGAGGTGCCTGAAATAGCCCACAGGGTTTCAAGTGCCAGCGGGACCATAGATTCAATAGAATATAAGGGACTCAACCTTTCAATGAACCAGTGCCTCTACATATTCGGCAGGGCCATAGTCATGCTTGCGAGTAACGAAAAGGGTAACATACCTGTAAGGGAGTATGGCAACCCTGAGAGTCCTGATGGCAGGTTAAGCTCCGCAAAATTAACAAGGGCAGAGTACGTTGACATTGCTAACAGGACCTGCACCTGGATGGATAAGAATGGAAGGGTTCCGAATCATGTTGGAATAAGGCAGGAGGGGGCCAGGGACCTCTCACCTGATACAGTGCTCAGGTTATTTGTGAAGGTCCTTACAGAGTACAGGTCCACGGGTAAACTCCCTGAGACGGTTACGGTTCCATAGAAAAAAGGTTATAGGGGTAAACATTCTGAAAAGGAGAATCAGGTGCCGGGGTCTTGGAGGCTCTAGCCTCCGGCGGACCCCATCAGATTCTGGAAGAACTGGATTATACTGTTTATGAAATCCTGGATTGCTTCAAGTAACCCTCCCCGGGGTTCCGCAGTGGTCCCGTTACCCGTATATGTGAGGGGTTTACCTGCGGGTTTTTCAGTCTCCCCCTTTATATTTGCACTTATTATTTTCCCCTTCTCTGCATCAACATAGATGGTTCCAACCATGTTCCCTGAGCTGTCACGGACCCTCACAACCCAGGCATCTGCTATGTACCTGTATTTTCCGGTCCCCTCAAATGCATCCTCCTTATATTCGTTGAAGGGAATCCATTTAACCTCACCGGTTTTATTGACCCTCACCTTCGCCTTCCAGTCACTGTAGGCCGGGGTCATGGCCGTGTAGGGCAGGCCCCTTGAGTCCAGGTAGTCCTGTGCCAGTGCCGTTGCCTGCTCCCTCTCAATGAGGGGTCCGGAGTCGGCGTAGGCAGTACCAAGTAAAAATAGAACAGTTAATACTGATAGAAGTTTAGCAGCCTTCTTAAGGTACATCAAACACCCCCTTGGGTTAACCTATGTCGCGGGAACTATATAAATCCTCGTTTTTTTCCGTTAGAGTCGGTGAAAACTGCTTCTGTGTGTAATCCATGTCTCGTTCATGACCGCCTGCCTTGATAGAAAAATCATCTAATAGAGTAGAAAAAGGTCCTTTACCCTGTTGACAAGGAATATAGCTTCAACACTGCACTCCACCATGTCAGCCATGACATCCATGTGCCCCTTAAGTCCTTCCACCCCACCGGACTCCTCCACGAGGTTGCTGTAGGTGTCACGGTCTGAGAGGTAGCCGGGCATCTCAGTGATGGTGCTGTGGACACCCCCACTGGAGGGGTCCCTCATGGAGACCAGGAAGGTTGAGGGGACGCCTGCAACCGAGAATGGGAGGTAGACGTGACTTATTGGCTGCTCACCGGATGGTGTTGAGGCCGCCATGAAGTCAACCACACAAGCCCTGATGCCATGCAGCCGGGCGTTGAGGGCGATGAGGTCCACAAGGGGGCCGCTGTTATCTGAGTAGTAGTCCCTTCTGACGACGCAGGGGGTCCCTGTGCCCATGGCCTCCAGGCTGATAACTGCAATGATCCTGTCCACATCATCCTGCCTGTTAAGGATGTAATGCCTTGCACCCACCAGGTAGGGGAGATAGACGATCTGGTGGTAGGCATCAGGGGAGAGGGAGGTCCTTTTCGGGGTTACAAGGGGGAAGGTGAAGCCATCCTCCCCGGCACCGAAGGCTATGAGTTTAATGGTGTAGGGCGGCCTCCGGTCATGGTACCTCTCCGCGATTTCAAGGAGCAGTGCAAGTCCGGTCGCATCATCGCTGGCCCCTGCTGAGTAGTTCCCGCTCACAGGATCCATTGGAGTGTCCAGATCGGCGCAGATTATGATCTCATCCTCTGAATCACCCTCAATGGTGGCGATAACGTTGCATGACCTCCTCACCCCGGGTGAGGTTAATGAGTAGTACCCGAATTCCTCCACCTCCGTATCTATACCCAGGGTCCGGAAGCGGGAGGCGAGGTACTCTGCAGCCATCATCTCCCTTGCGGAACCGGCGGGTCTTGGACCTATATCCTCTGAGAGGTGCCTTATATCTCCCACCATATCCGCCGGGTGAACCGGCTGGATCCCGGAGAGAAGGATGATCATGATGATGAGGGGCTTCAACTCCATAGAACCACACTGATACTATGTTGTGGGGGGTAGTTAAAGTATGCCATCACCGGCCGCCAGGCCTTCAGTCGGATGGAAATTGTAGTTGGTTGAGGGGCTCCATGGGAATTTCAAGGTGATGATCCTTCTAATGACACCAGGGGGTATTATAATTTCCTGGGCGGTTATTCCTGACGCCCTGCGGAACCTTTCGATGTGTTTCCTTGTGGGTTGCCTTAACGAACCTTGTCCGTAGGGCAACCCCTGAGGAATCTTTCGATGTGTTTCCTTACAGTTTCATCCATGCCATGATTTCTGTATTTTATTTTTTAGTACCACTATGCTCTCCAGAAGGAACTTTCCTTGAGTGCCAGGATCAGCCCCTCTGATGATTGAGGGAATACCGGATGGTAAATGATAATAATGAATACATTCAAGATATCTACCGGTGTTTCATGTGCTGGGATCCCTCTATGAGGAAGCGGCCCTCAGGGGTGGGATGCTGAAATCTTCAGCAGAATCCAGGCTCCAGGAACTTCCCGATGTCAGTGAATACTGGATCAGGCATGAGTCCATGGATGACTCACTCTCAACTGCAGCAGCCGATGGTGGCTCGGGTTTTAAGGAATTTTCAGGCCTCATACTCACAGCCATCAACACCGCCGTGCTCTCAGACTCCGATGAGGTGGTTGAGGGGAGCTTCCTGGACATTCTTGGATGGCAGGCAGGTATAAGGGAGCGTGTGAGGAACCTCACAGCCATATGCGAATTCAAGAACAGCATAATCGCCATGGATGAGCTGCAGCCTGACCTCCTCATCATGGACGGCTCCCTCATAGGGACCATCCTGAGGCCCGTCAGGTATGATGGAGTCCTGGGTGATGATGTTAAGGGGTGGATAAGGCGTAACTGCCTGAGGGAGGTGGCAGCATCAATGGATGGGGTCTATGTACATTCAAGGTCCATGGAGGACACCATCAGGGACGCCCTAAGGTCTGAAAGACCCGTGGTTTACCTTGAGGGCATTGAGAGGATGGTGTCAATATGGAAGCTACTCAAGAAGACCAGGGACATGGTGGCGGTGTCTGAGAGGTCAACCATGTCAGACATATTCGGGGATATGTCTGATCTCTCTGTATTCAATACACTCACAGCTGGACCAGGCCACTCCGTCCCGGTTCACAGGGAACTATCAGGTCTCAAGGGTAAGTTCCCGGTCCTTGACGCCTTCTTCAGCGGCCTTGAATTCACGGTGTTCTACGCCAGGCTCGAGGAGAACGGCAGGGTCCTTAAATTTGAGGTACCGCGACGCCTGGGCACCGGTGAAATTGGTGAATACCTTGAGGGTCTCAGGGCATCATCGGCAGAGGGATACCCACACATCCTCAGGAGGGTGAAGGAGGATGTAAGGATAACAGCCACGGAGATGGATATCATCGCCGGGATGGTCCTTGAGGGGCTAATCTAAATTACTGGAGGTTCTGTCTTGGGATTCGTGGGAAGGTGCTATGGTGAGACATCACCCTGGAGGGTGAGCTTCGTCTCAAGGGAGATGCCAGGGGTTGGCGAGTACGTTGTGATGGAGTATGATGGGCGACGAGTACTGGGGATGATTGAGTCACTCCTGAGGGGCGTCCCGGGCGTCACAGAGGACCTCAATGACCCTGAGACGGTTGAGAGGATAATCAGGGTCACAGGGGGGAGGCAGTATGTCAGGGGCACTGTCAGGGTACTGGGTGATGTTGAAACCCTGGAGATACCCAGGGTGCCCCCGGGTCCAGGGACGGAGGTGAGGTCAGCCGACCCGGAGACCCTCGGGAGGATATTCGGGCGCGGAAACCTGACCCTCGGGAGGTTACTTACGGCCAGCGCACCCTTCACAGTTGACATCAACCGTATGGTCACAAGGCACCTGGCGGTCCTGGCAGTCACAGGGGCGGGTAAATCCAACACCGTGGCGGTCATAGTGGACGGACTCCTCAGGGCAGGCGGGACCGTCATAATCTTTGACATGCACTCAGAGTACGTCAACGCCAGGTTCACAGGTGGAAGGGTTAACAGAATAGGGGCATCCATAAACCCGGCCCACCTCTCACTCAGAGAGATTAAGAGGCTCAGCAACGTCAGGGATAACGCCTACGTCCAGGAGAGGTACCTTTCAAGGGCTCACAGGATGGTAAGGTCCGGGATGGAGGCCGGCAGCTCATCACCAGCTGAATTCTTCAGGAGGATGGATGAGAAACTGGATGAGCTTCTCTCAGAGAACAGCAGCGACAGGAGGAGCATAATCGATGTCCAGAACAAGCTGGAGCACATGCGTGAATCCTATGAGGAGATAATAGACATGGAGTCTGAGGGGATAATTGAGAGGCTCAGATTAAACCATGCCAATGTGATCGACCTCGGCTCAGTGGATGAGACAGGTTCAGATGTCATTGTGAGCCATGTGCTCCAGGAGGTCCTCCAGAGCAGGAAGGAGTATCTCAGGAATGGCACCGGCCTTGAGGCGCCGGTATTCATTGTCCTTGAGGAGGCCCACATACTCGCACCCTCTGACCGGCCAACCGAGTCAAGGTACTGGATAGGCAGGGTCGCCAGGGAGGGGAGGAAGTTCGGGGTCGGGTTATGCCTGGTGAGCCAGAGCCCCAAGTCCCTTGACCATGAGGCCCTCTCCCAGGCCAACAACATGATCATCATGCGCCTCATCGAACCCAACGACCAGCTGCACGTTCAGAGGGCCAGTGAGGCCCTCAGTGATGATCTGTTATCTCATCTTCCCTCACTGAACATCGGGGAGGCGGTTGTGGTCGGCCTCATGGCACCCTTACCGGCCATTGTGAGGATAGATGAATTTGAGGGTAAGCTCTCGGGCGGTGACCTTGACGTTGCAGGGATATGGAGTGGTATGCGGGTAAGGGATGAGTAGTTTGCTGCTGCATTCTTATTTGTAGTAGTATGGTGGTCCGTCCTCTGCAGGTTGAGGGGGTGAGTAGTTTGCTGCCGCATCCCCTCCAGAGTAAAGGATAAGTATCTTGATGTGTAAACTATCCTACAGTGGTATTCATGACAGAGTCAGATTTTAAGGATTTCTATGATGTGCTTGTTGAAAACCTTGAGTCATATAACGGGGAGTACGCATCCTTCATAGATTACGGGCCGAAGCTCTTCAAGTTGCTCACGGATTTTCTGGGCTATGAGCACCTTAAAAGCCAGCTCAAACTTAAGATTAGCGCCGCGATAGCCTACTACGTTGTCCCCATGGACATCATACCGGAGACAGTCTACGGTGCATATGGCTACATCGACGATATATTCATAACAGCATACGTTATAAGGATCCTGGCGGACGTTTACGGCTACGATTTACTCTCAGAGTACTGGCATGATAAGGATGACCTTGAGGAGGTCGTAGAGCTCTGCTATGAGAGGTCAAAGGATGTCCTGAGGGATAAAACCAGTGATGTTTTGAATTACGTTGGGTTGCTCTGATCAGCTATTCTCAGGGACCCTGTTCTCCCATTTCATATCTTCAAGGGCTCCGAGGACGCTTCCAAGGGATTGCCTCTCTACGCTGATTTCAATCAGAAGTTCGAAGCACTCCTCATCCCTGAGGATCATGCACTTCTTCATTGAGGGTATGAGGTCCCTCAGTTCATTCATGGTCTCAATCACAACGTTACCGCTCACAATACAGCTCATCATGAGGTTGAGGTTTTCACCGTCAGGGTTTATGTAGAGTATCTCCTTTCTCTGAACGCCGTTATCTCCAGACTCTTCTTTTAATGCTTCATTTCCTGCTTCTCTTAGAATTTCTGTTTCGAGGGTCTCTGTTGTGGGTTGTTCTGTTCCTGTGGTCTCCTGTGCTGTTATGGTTTCCTCCTCTGCTTCAATGTATCTGAGGTAGAGCTCCTCAACCTCGGGGTTGCCTTTGAGGATGAATCCATCAGGGGTTTCATCAAGGAGGTCGTGGTCCTGGAGGGTCCAGATATTGGCGCGGAGGAGATGAGGGTCATCAAAGGATTCCAGGAGGTCCTCCTCCTGGAAGGGTCCCTTCCCTGCGACTTTCCCGATGTCTTTGAATATCTCCCATGCGACTATTTTGTCATAGCATTCCCTGCACTCCTCCCGCTTCCCATCAGAGTTACTGTAGAACTCTGACTTCTTCATTGTCCTGCCACAGACCGGGCATGTCCTCATCATCTCAGACTCTGCTGGAAGTTCTCCCTCACCGTAGGTGTCATGGAAGGCCCTCAGTTCCTCGTCGGGTTTCAGCCTGTAGGTTTCAAGGGCAGGGTCCTTCTCAATGAGGTCAAAGTCCTGCAGAATCCAGATGTCAGCCATAACCCCGAACCTTTCATCCTCATTATCTATTATATCATCGACGGTGAATTCCACTCCCGGTTCAGCCAGCCTCCTTATCCTTAGGAGGGCGTCTGCGGCGCAGCACCTCCTTGAGCATTCCCGGCACCTGGGGGTTTCTCCATCCTTCAGCTGGAACTCTGCGACAGTTAGGGTCTCCCCACATATCGAGCATTCCAGCTCACCACGCTCAGGATCCTCCTCCACCTCCGGGGCCTCTGGCTCTGACCTGAACCTTTTTAGCTCAACATTCTCTATGATGAACCTCTGGAGCCTCTCATCCGGTCCCAGCTGGCACCTTCCTGATTCATGGTCATAGTCCAGGAGGTTGAACTCACTGAGTATCCAGGTCATGGCAATGAATCTCGTCCTGCTGGGATCATCCATGCCGGATGTGTATTCCTTCAGGTTGAACTCATCGCCGGGTTTAAAGATTCCCAGGATCTCCTCCAGGGACTCAAGGGCATAGAGGGTCCTTGAGCATTCCCTGCAGATCCCCTGGCACCTTTCGGTTTCTGTCTCAAGTTCCGCCATGCACCCATGGCATAGTTCAGAGTCGCTGCCAGGGTTCTGATCATCTTCCAGTTTAACGGGTTCACCCCCGATTTCAGGTTTATCCACTCCCAGGTAAGTGTAATAGTGTTCAGGAGTGTCTGCTTCTTCATTCGAATCTTTCCTGTCCCCGGTTTTTTCACCGGCTCTGTTTTCAGGCAGATCCCATGATTCCAGGGCGCCTTTTTCATCATCTTCAGCTGAAGGCGGCCCTTCTGTTCCAGGTTTCCTGAGGAGAGATTTAACCGCTGAGCTGAAACCCATGTTGAGTTCCATGAACTCTTCACATTTCCCGGCAAGGACGTATCTTCTGCCTTTGAGCCCCTTAAAGTCATGCCTTTTTATGAACCCCGACCTGAGGAGTTTCCAGAATAGTCCAGTTTCCAGGCCCTTTTCATTGAACTCCTTCAGGCTGAAGGGTTCCCCATCCTTCAGTGATTCTATGGCCCTTAAAATCAGGTATTTATCGTAGCATTCACTGCAGACACATATATCATCCACACTGCAGTTTTCACATGATGAATCAGAGGATTCACCGCCACATGAGAGACATATCAGTTCATGGGATTCTCTACGGCAGAGGACACAGTTATTCATACGGCATACTCCCCTCAATACAGTACAATTTAATGTTTTTCCATGTACTTAAATCATCCACATTTATAGGGCTATAAAAAAATTTATCTATAAATCCTCAGAGATCTTTAAATGTGTTTAATACCGAGGGGGTTTTCACATAAAACAGAAAAGACTGGTTCCCACCGGGAAGCCCGGATTCTGGCTTCACAGGGTGGATGATGATGTTCTTCAGGCCATATCAGAGAACCTTGTGATCGGGTCAGCTAAGAAGAGGGGGAAGCTCATAAACGAGATACGTGCCGGTGACAGGATATTCATTTTCAGGGCAATACCACTGAATGGCAGGAGGACACTCTCATTTGTCGCCTACACCATGGTGGATGAGGTCTACAGTTCCCCTGAGACCCTCTATGATTACTATGAGTCCCCAAGGAAGCTGAAACTCAGGGGGATAAAGTTCTTCAACCCACCATTACCACTCATAAAAATCAGGGACAAACTTGTTTCTGTTGAACCTAAAAAATGGTCATCCACACTCAAATCAGAGTACAGAAGAATAGATGAGCGTGACTTCAGGATCATACGCTCCCGGGCGAACTTCATAGACAGATTCCCTGCCTACCTTGAGGAGGTCTCCTTCAGCATGGACGAATTCCTCATCAACTCCATCATGGGCCTCCACAGCATACTCAGGAGGGCCGATGGCAGGAAGCAGATGGAGATAAGGTCCTTCATAAAACTCCTGGACGAATTCATCAGAACATACGGCATCAGTAAGTCCTATGAGGAGCTGGAGGAATTCTACTCCATAAACGCGTGGAGGACCGGAATCAAACACTACCCTTCAAGGGACCCCGAGAGGATAGTGACACTCTACAACAGCAGAGGGAATGGGAGAGACTTTGGACTGATATCCCTGGAATAGGAGGCTTAGTATGGATGCAGAGAGGATTATAAACGCCCTTAAAAATGGTAACGTCCCCCCGGATGGTGTGGGTGAGATATGCGTTGGTCGTGAGAGGGAGATTGAGGAGTTCGACAGCATACTGGAGAAGGTGAAGGATGGAGCTGCCATAACAAGGTTCCTCAATGGAGAGTTCGGGTCGGGGAAGTCATTCTTCCTGAAGTTACTCGAGGAGAGGGCTCTCTCAGATAACTTCGTCGTGGCGAAGGTAACCCTCAGCCGTGACGTCCCCTTCAACAAGTTTGAGGTGGTATACAGGAATATCGTGGCTTCACTCCGCTGCAAGACCGGTGTATCCCTTGAGCATATAATCGAAAAATGGATCACACAGCTCAGGATGATGTCCCTCAGGGAGACCACGGACCCCTACCAGCAGGAGAGGATTGTGATTGAGAACATCAGCAGTGACCTGAATGAGGTCCGGAAACATTCAACCACCTTCGCAGCTGCAATAGAGAACTACTACAAACTATCAGCTCGGGGTGACCAGGAGACAGCAAAGTACGCCATGGGCTGGCTCAGCGGAGAGAAGAACATACCCTTCACCATAAAGAGGCAGTTCGGGGTCAAGGGGGACATTGACAGGGAGAACGCCTTCAAGTACCTTGAGGCCCTATCATCCTTCCTCAGGGCACTGAAGTATTCGGGGCTGATAATACTCATCGACGAGGCAGAACACATAATGACCCTCCACACCAAGAAGCTGAGGGATATGGCCTACGATTACATGAGGTACATATACGATGAGTGCAGCATCGGAAGATTCCAGAACACCCTCTTCATATTCGCAGGCACACCCGAGTTCTTCGAGGACCCGAAGCTTGGAGTGCCATCCTACACAGCCCTCAATGAGAGGATAGAGGACGCCATCAAAACAGAGTTCAGGGACCTCAGAAAACCCATCATCAAACTTGACGGTTTCAGGAGGGAGAACCTCCAGGAGCTCTCCGAGAGGCTAATTTCAATGCACGAGGAGGTCTATGGATGGGAGGCCACACCTGTGAGGGAATCCCTCGACGGTATAATCTCAAGGCATGAGGCCAACGCCGAGCTGACAGGTTACATCTCCCCCAGGAACTTTGTCAAGTCCTTCATAAGTGTCCTGGATATTGTACACCAGAACCCTGAACTCAGGAGCGAGGCCGAAATCCTGGATCTCTTCGAGGAGAAGGAGATAGAGTTTGAGGAGGACGAGGACTGGGTCTAGATAGCAGGGGAGCGTTACCATGTCTGCAGAATCCCTGAACCCCCGCCTCAGACACTTCCTCGCAAACAGGCTCGGGTGGAGTGAACTGAGGGATGTGCAGAAATCTGCAATGGATAGGATAGGTGGGGGGGAGGACACCCTCATAGTGGCACCCACAGCTTCTGGTAAGACAGAGGCTGCCATTATTCCTGTATTCAACGCCATAATCAATGAGGGCCTTCCACCGGTGAGCATGCTCTATGTATCACCCCTCAAGGCCCTCATAAATGACATGCACAGCCGCCTTGAAGTGTGGGGCAACCACTTCAACCTGGAGGTCATGAAGTGGCACGGTGACGTGCCGGCGAACAGGAAGAGGAGTTTCACTGAGAATCCATCAGACATACTCCTCATAACACCCGAGTCCCTCGAGGTCATGATGATCAACAGGAGCCGGGCCGAGAAGGAGAGGATCTTCGGGAACCTCCGCTACATAATCGTTGATGAGATACACTACTTCATAGAGGCTGACAGGGGTGTTCAGCTGAACTCCCTCCTGGCAAGGATCGGGAGGTACACCAGGGTGAGGCCCCAGAGGATAGGTCTCTCCGCGACCGTAGGAAACCCCGAAGACGTTCTGAGGTGGATGAGCCCATCCGGAGCCGTCTTGAGGGATGATGCCGGCAGGAAGCTCCAGTACAGGATATTTGAGCTAAGTGACCATAAACTGATTGAGGTGCTGAGGAAGTTCACAGGTGGGAAGGTCCTCATATTTGTACCGTCACGCAGGGACGCCGAGAAGTACTACAACCTCATAAGGAAGTGTCTTGACGCAGACGTATTCATCCACCACTCATCCATCAGCAGGGACTCAAGGGAGGAGGCCGAGGAGAGGTTCAGGTCAGTATCAGCTGCCTTCATGGTTAGCACAAGCACCCTCGAACTTGGTATAGACGTGGGGGACATCGACGTGGTGATCCACATAAGGAGCCCCGCCAGTGTGAACAGCTTCCTCCAGAGGACCGGAAGGAGCGGTAGAAGGAGGGGCCTTCAGAGGACCATAATATTCCAGGAGAATGAGGCCCTGAAGGCCCTCTCGGTGGTCTCCCTGGCCCTCTCAGGGAGACTTGAAGACCTCAGGATACCTGTGAGGCCCCTTGACATATACTTCCACCAGATCCTCAGCTCGGTATTTGAACTTGATAGGCCCACTCCAGGGGAGGTATACAGGGGGCTTGGCAGGGCACACGTATTCTCTGATCTGGATGAGGACGACTTCAGGCATCTCATTGAATTCATGGTGGAGAACGACTTCCTCAGGGTCCACGGCCCCTACATCCACCATGGATTCAACTTCGAGAAGACCTTCGGTAAGATGAACTTCCTGGAGTTCTACACGGTCTTCCCACCCAACTACGAGTTCACAGTTAAACACCGCACAAAGGTCATAGGATCCCTTGACTCCTTCTTTGTCATAACCTACCTCAAGGTGGGAATGGGATTCATACTGGCGGGTGAGAAGTGGGGGGTGAAGGATATAGACCATGAAAGGTTCATCGTGAGGGTCAAACCCTGCGCAAGGGAGGCCGACATACCTGACTGGAGCAGTGGAGGCGCACCCACCACATTTGAGGTCGCAAGGCACGCCTACGATATAATCCTCGGGGACTTTGACAGGGGGCTCCTCGACTGGCTGGATGATGGATCAAGGGCCATGGTCCAGTCGTGCATGGAGATGGCCTCAGCTGAGGGTCTGGACCATGGCATGATCCCGGTGCGTATCGGGGAAAGGATAGAAATCAACACCTTCGCCGGGGAGAGGGTTAACGGCCTCATCTCCGATGTATTCAGCCTTGAGCACAGGGTCCATGGGATAAGGAACAGTGCCTTCACTTCATCCTTCAAGGCCAGACTTGATTACCATGACATTGAATCCACCCTCCGGGATATACCCGCCATCATCTCAGAGGAGGACTTCCCCCTCAGGTTACATGAAAGCCTGGACAGGTTTGTTAAGAACAAGTTCATAGAGCACCTCCCAGTGGACATGGCTGCACATATAAGGTACAGTCTCCTCTACAGGCCCGACGAGCTTCTCAGGCTCCTCAGGGATAATCGTCCTGTGGAGGCCAATGGTTTTAAACTCTAGGTCATGGTTTGAGTCGCACCCACCAGACATGAGGTTGCATCTGCAACAGTTGCAATGACAACATTTATACTGTTTTTCACCCAATGATCACCATGGACACAGATATACCACTCAAGGGACTCCTCTCAATAATCCTCAGGAGCCACAGGGTCTTCATAGGGAGGGAGCTGGGCCACCTGAACCTCACAGACGCCCAGGTGGCATGCCTACTCAGGGTACACAGGGAACCCGGGATAAAACAGGACGAACTGGCATCCTTCTTCCACGTGGACAAGGGCACCATAGCAAGGACCCTGAGGCGTCTCGAAGAGGGAGGATTCATTGAAAGAGAACAGGACCCGGAAAACAGGCGCAGGTACATCCTGGAGGTAACCAGGAGGGGCGAGGAAATCATCCCCCTCATACTGAAGGTTGAGGAGCGCTGGGAGGACCTCCTCTTCAGAGACTTCACAGAGGATGAGAGGAAACTCTTCAGGAAGATGTGCCGGAGACTGGCAGAGGAGGCAGTCAGGATGAGGGGTGAGTGGAGGTGAGCGAGGGAATCGAAATCATAAGGGGAGACCCCAGGAGGGCCCTCATCAAACTATCAGGGCCACTCATAGTTGCAATGCTCCTCACATCCATCTACAACCTCGTGGACGCGGTATGGGTGGCAGGCCTTGGAGGCGAGGCCCTCGCAGCCATAGGATTCGTTACACCCATCTACATGATCCTCGTGGGCCTCTCCAACGGCCTAGGCGCCGGGGCAGCATCATCGGTCTCAAGGTGCCTGGGTGCCGGTGATGAGGAGGGAATGAACAACAGCGCATCCCACACAATCATCATCACACTGGCGGTCTCAATAATCCTGACGGTGATAATCGAGATCCTCCTGAGGGACACCCTCATTGCACTGGGCGCCGCCGGGGCCCTCAAACCGGCGATGGAGTACGGTAGTGTGGTCTTTGCAGGTACCCTCTTCACCCTGTTCCCTGGGGCGGCCTACGGTATACTGAGGTCAGAGGGTGATGCCAGGAGGCCCATGTATGCCATGGGCCTATCCGCTGTCCTCAACATGGTCCTGGACCCAATCCTCATCTACACGGCGGGCTGGGGGATCGCAGGGGCGGCCTGGGCCACCGTGATATCACAGCTCCTTGTATCAGTCCTCATATTATTCTGGTTCCTCTCAGGGAGGACCTTCACCTCCATAGGCTTGAGCCACTTCAGGGCCGACCGGGGGGTCGCCTGGTCCATACTCTCAGTCACCATACCCGGAAGTGCAGAGTTCCTTGTCATGTCCCTGGTGACAGCCCTCCTCAACTGGATACTCACATCTGTCGCCGGGACCTCGGCGGTGGCTGTCTACTCCGCAGGGTGGAGGATAGTCATGCTCGCCATAGTACCCATTATATCAGTGGCAACAGCCCTTGTGAGTGTATCTGGCGTGGCATACGGGTCAAGGAACTTCAGGAACCTTGAGGTGGCCCACGGTTACTCAATAAGGCTTGGACTCCTGATAGCAGGGGCCACAGCGGCCCTCACATTCGTCCTGGCCCCATGGATTGCCTGGATATTCTCCTACTCCCAGGCATCCTCCCATCTGGCACCAAGGATCACCGACTTCCTGAGGGTCCTCTGCCTCTTCTACATCTTCTTGCCGCCGGGTATAATGTCAGGGTCAATCTTCCAGGGTTCAGGACGTGGCATGACCTCCCTGATGCTCTCGGTGATAAGGCAGGTCCTCCTGGTGGCTGTATTCGCCTACATCCTCGCTGTGATAATGGGTCTCGGAGAGGTGGGTGTCTGGTGGGGTGTCGTCGCCGGTGACATCGGGGGCAGCCTCGTGGCCTACACATGGGCCAGGCTCTTCATAGGTAGGCTCAGGCGGTATGGGGACTGATACCTCATGGGCCCAGCCGGAGGGTTCCCCTTCTGTTCAGGCTGCGGCACTGATCCTCCCTACATTCTGTATTCTTCACGTCTCCCGGGGGCACTGAATAACTGTTCTGAGTAGATTAATCTGAATCATTCAGTGAGGAGACTGGGGAGGTCCAGACTTTTAGAGATCTCAGTCATATGATAGAATTGGAGAATTTATGAGTCGATCCTTAGCTCAGGAGTACCTGACGCGAAAATCAGGGATATCCATGAAAGATAGGAATCCAGAAGATCAGCTGTTGTTGAAAGATCCGTTAAGAATCCTAGAGTGATGCCCACGTTGCATAATCCCATTAAATGGCCCGTTGGTTCACTCTATTTTATCTGAGGCTTATCTGCCTGTGAATTCTTCGAGTCTGTCTTCAAGCACAGTAAGCCATGAGATACTGAATGTATTTTAAGATGCGGGCTGGTAAGCTCTCCCGGTCACTTGAATACTATGCTTTAAACTTTATCAAATCATTCTCAGTATAGATCTCGGGCGCTGGCGGTTAGTACACTGGCAATAATCTCTTTATCATACATATCCAAATTTAAATACCTTTCACTCTGGGTAATCATATGCATGGTGGCTGGAGTTGCCCTTGGACACTTCATACCGGCCTTCCCCCAGTTCCTCAACAGGTTACAGTATGCCAGCGTCTCATTACCTGTAGCGGTCCTCATATGGCTCATGATATACCCCATGATGCTAAAAATAGACTTCTCAAGTATCCTGAGGGCCACCAGGAACCTGAAGGGCCTTACAGTCACCTGTGGCACCAACTGGCTCATAAAACCCTTCACCATGTACCTGATAGCATCCTTATTCTTCCTGGGTGTATTCAAACAGTTCATACCCCCGGACCCTGGAAGGGAGTATCTTGCAGGGGCGGTGCCACTGGACGCGGCTCCATGCACAGCCATGGTATTCGTGTGGAGCAGCCTCACAAGGGGTGACCCCGCCTACACCCTCGTCCAGGTGGCTGTAAACGACATCATACTCCTCTTTGCCTACGCACCGATAGTGGCCTTCCTCCTGGGGATAGGTAACATATCCGTGCCCTAAGATACAGTCTGTGGTCCTCTTCATTGTCATACCACTCACAGCGGGTTACCTGACAAGGAGGAGGCTCCTCAGGACGAGGGGGAGGAGTATTTCAGGGGCTTCCTCAGGAAGTTCGAGAACATAACGGTTATAGGACTGCTCCTGACCCTCATAATAATATTCTCATTCCAGGGCGCTGTTATAATCGATAACCCCCTCCACATAGGCTGTGCCCAATCATCATACAGACGTTCCTCATCTCACCCTGGCATACCTCTGGGCGAGGGCATGGAGGCTGAGGCACGATGTCGCCGCACCCGCAGCCATGATCGGGGCCAGCAACTTCTTTGAACTGGCAGTGGCAGTAGCCATATCACTATTCGGCCTGGAATCAGGGGCGGCCCTTGCAACGGTTGTGGGCGTCCTTGTGGAGGTCCCTGTGATGCTAACCCTTGTGAGGATAGCCAACGCCACACGGGGATACTTCCCTGAATGATATTAATTTTTTAGGGGAAGCCTGCATGTTCTCTGGTGGGTGGATACCCATCATATTCAGGTTCTTTCTTTTTAGATTCTCTCTGGTCGAAGCCCCCTCCATGTGATTTCACCTCACCGCAATCCTTCTGCAGTGGCTGTCACCGGTTGCCCTCCAGAGGCTCCTTGCAGGCTGGAGCCTGTGGTATGATACACTGGCAGGCCAGGCCGGCCTGTAGGAGCCCCCATCCACGGCATAGTAGGTCCACCGTCCACTGTCGAACCTGCGGTGCATCGCCCTGAAGGTTGAAACACCATCCCTGAAGAGGAGGAGGGCCCATGGATTACCGGTGCAGGTGTAGGCCCTCTGGAAGCCGAGGGTGCAGATGAGGTGGGCGTTGAGTATGTAGTGCTGCCTCATGAAGTTGTAGTGCAGGTAGAAGTTTCCGTACTTCGTTGATTTAACAAGGCCCGCTGGTGCCCTGAAACTGTTTATGAGTGCATCTGAGATTTCAAGGTATTCACGGTTACCTGTGAGCCTGTATGCCCGGGCGTAGTGGCCTGCCAGGTTTCCCTGGGCGAAGCTGTCAAGCCACCCTGTCCCTGATCCACAGTAGTCAAAGTACATGGGGAAGACAGCGTACCTCATATCCCTACAGGTCCTGAAGCTCACCATGAGCTTCTGCTCATCCAGGATCTCCAGGAACATGCTCTCATTGACTGCACCTGCAAGGTTCGATGTGAGGACCGGTAGATGTTCCACCCCCTGTACTTGTAGTAACTGAAGGGGAGGCTGCTCCTGTACTCTGAGGGGAAGTTCCTGTAATATGATGACCTGTTCCCGAATACGATGGCGACGTAACTCTTTGATGGCGACAGGCTCCGTGAATAGTAGGCGTTGTTGGCCTGTATCGTCTTTATCTCGATGATCTTCTCATAGCTGGTGAGGGGTCTCCTGGATTTGATCCTCTGGAATACACCCACAGCGTAGCCGGCATCGACGCAGGAAACATGGTAGCGCCTGTCACCGGTACGCTTGTAGCTTGCATAGAGGCTGCTGCGGATCTCACGGTTCTTACTGAGGGCCTCTGAGAGGAGTTCGCTGTAATTATAGAGGTAGTATGACATGTTGAGGTGGTTTTCAATGGGCACCGATGCATTCTGGCTGCTGTTCTCCAGTAGCTGGGTGCTGTTTACTCCTGCTGGGTCATCCGCATATGCCGGTGATGTGAGGATAACTGCAAGTATCAGCAGCAAGTGGATTCCTTTTCATATCTCACACTATGTTCGGTCGTCCTAATATTATTCATAGATTCTGTACTACACATGATTTGCATGTGTCATGGGAGATCAATGGAATTTTAAGATTTGGGGTTTATTACATAGGTCTGATGTTCTTATGTAACGGATACTTATTTAAGGGACTCAATAGAAGATAAGATTAGGATACACGGTTTTAACGTTTATAACGTTCTCTGTGAGGTGTTTTCCATTAAGGATGTCACATTCCTGATTCCAGCTTATAATGAGGAAAAATCAATAGGCCCCCTTATTGACAGGATAAGGATGCTTTATCCTGATTCAGAGATCATTGTTGTTGATAATAATTCCACTGATCGTACTGCTGAGATTGCGGCTTCCCGTGGAGTTAGGGTAGTCTTTGAGGGAAGGCAGGGAAAGGCAAATGCCATGCTCACAGGCTTCCGCAGTACTGAAACAGAATATGCTATCATGATGGATGCAGATCTGACCTATCTACCTGATGATTCAGAGACCCTCATCAATGTCCTCAGGGAGAGCTCTGCAGATGCTGTCCTCGGCTCCAGGTTGAGGGGTGAGAAGGAGGACGGCGCCATATCCCTCCTGAATACGATCGGAAATCATATACTGAGCTTAACAGCATCCATCCTCTATCAACCCGTAAGCGATGTGTGCAGTGGACACTGGGCCTTCAGCAGACGGGCCATGGATCATATCCTTGAATCGGGTCTGAGGTATTCCGGGTTTGAACTCGAGGCTGAGATGTTCTCGAAGCTGGCAAGGTCGGGCCTTAAGATAGTTGAGGTTCCCATAACCTACAGGAAGAGGTCTGATGAACCCAAACTCTCCTCCCTCACTGATGGCTTCAAAATATTCCGGACACTTGTAATTGAAAGGTTACGTTAATGAGGGACTTATAAAAAGGTTATGTGGAGGGGATTGTAGGAATGAATGTTCTGATTTTATCTCATCATTTTTATCCTTTCATAGGAGGGCTGGAAGAAGTTGCATTCCAGCAAGCAAGGCATCTTGCTATGAATGGTCATGATGTGAATGTCATAACGAGTAACATAAGTAATGAACTGGAGGAGTTGCCAAAGGAAGAAGAGATTGATGGTGTGAAAATTTACAGGATATCAGCCATGAATTTTCTCTACAAAAATTTTGACATCCCACAACCAGTTTTTAATATATTTGAACTTAGAAATAAATTGAATAATTTGATTAAAACTGCAGACGTAGTTCACATCCATGATAGACATTACATGACGTCATTCATGGGATCTTTAATGGCTAAAAAGCACAAAAAGCCAGTTGTTCTTACATTGCATACTCCTCGGGTTAAATATGGTAATAAATTATACAATTTTCTTTTCCAATTAAATGAAATGATTTCATCTTACTCAATCAAAAAGGCCGACGCAATTTTATCACTAGGTAGTGAGGTGCATGATTATATACTTGAACGATTTGGGCGTGAATCAGAGATAGTATGGAACGGCGTTGATATAGATACATTTTCACCCGTCAGTGAATATGAAAAAATCAAATTAAGGGCTGACATGAAACTCCCTGAGGAAAAGTTTATAGCACTATTTGTGGGGAGATTGACATTCAAAAAAGGTGCTGATCTCCTTGTAGAAGTGGCTAAAAATTTGAGGGATCATGAGGATGTAGAGATAATAGTTGTAGGGGACGGGCCGAGAAGAAAACTAATCGAAAAAAATATTAAAAACAATGACATTAATAATATAAAATTAATTGGTAATGTGGTTGATAAAAGGATTTTGAGTAAATTCTATCGGTCTGCGGATATCTTATTGTTTACATCAAGGGGTGGCGAAGCGGCGGCGCCTCTCGTCCTTTTGGAGGCAATGGCCTCAAGCCTCCCTATTGTTGCACTTAGAACGGGACCATACGCTGATCTAATTTCAAAGGGTAAAGGGTATGCTGTATCCACAATTAATGAAATGTCAGATAAAATTATTTATTTATCTGGTGAAGCTGATTTGATGAATGAACTTTCTCTGAAGTGCAGAAAATATGCTGAAAAGTATAGCTGGTCCAAAAATGTGGATGAACTACTTGAAATTTATTCAAATCTCACAAAATAAAGGAGAATTAAAATGAATATAATGATTGTCACACCCTATTTTTATCCGAGGAGGGGTGGCGCTGAAAATTATGCTTACAATATTGCAAAAATATTGAGTGAAAGAGGTCATGATATAACAATTTTTACATCGGGTGAGGTTAACTCTGAAGAAAACATTGCAGGTTTGGATATTATAAGACTTAAACCCAATTTTAGGATATCTAACACTCCAGTAAGATACAACATTATATCAAAAATTTCCAGGATAATCAGGGAAAGGAACATTGATATTGTGAATGCCCATACTCCTGTACCTTTCTACGCAGACATGGCTGCACTGGCATCTAAAATGAGTCACAGGCCATTTGTATTAACATATCATAATGATCCCCTGAAATTTTCATCCTATTTAAAATTATTATCTGTGATTTACAGCAAGACACTTCTTCGGTTGACTCTCAAACTTTCCAGTAGGATCATAACACCATCCCCCTATGTTTACAACGAATCATCATTCACAGAGGATTATCATGAAAAGATGACATGGATACCCCCCGCTGTAGATATTGAAACTTACTCTCCTCGCGATGAGGATTCTATCCTGAAAAAAATACTCTTTGTAGGTGCAATGAATAGGGGACATGACCATAAAGGAGTTGACGTTCTTCTAAGGGCATTTAAGCAAGTTTCTGAAACTTATAAAGACGTGCGTCTTGTACTTGTAGGTACGGGGGACATGGTCACCCACTACCAGGGAATGGCCAGGGAACTTGAAATATCAGAAATTGTTACATTCAAAGGATCTGTGGATGAAAAAACACTCATAGATATCTATAGGGACTCATATGCCCTTGTACTTCCAACCAAAACCATTGCAGAAGGTTTTGGGATGGTCCTAATTGAGGCCAATGCATGTGGCAAACCAGTTATAGGTTCAAGGATTGGCGGAATAAAGTATGTTATAAAGGATGGTGAAACCGGGCTTCTCGTGCCACCAGGAGATCCCGGTGCACTTGCAGATGCGATCATGAAGTTATTAGAGGATGAGGAGCTCGCCAAGAAAATGGGCTCAAAAGGCAGGAAAATGGTGGAAAAAAATTATACATGGGATAAGGCTGCCAAGATGACGGAAAGGATCTATAGAGAGGTTGTTTTCGATGGATGAAATAGAGAAAGAGAAGAGATGGTGGGAAGAGCATATAGATGATGAAAGTGAATTGAAAAAGCCATGTAGAAGTTATTATGAGTATTCGAGGTGGAGGAAAACATTTGGACTTATAATAGATCATTATGACTTCGATGAAAAGAGAGTATTCGTTGGTGGTTGTGGAAGCGGAATTTTCGAAAAACAGGTCAACAGAGTTTCCAAGCCTAAAATGATGGTAGGATTAGATTTGTCTGATAAGATGATAAAACTTGCAAGGATACGTAATAAGAATCTTGAGAATGTAAGATTTATTCAAGGCAACTTAGAAGGGACGAGACTGCCTTCCAATTATTTTGACGTGGCGGTTATCATCGACGCCCTTCATCATGTCCCAATCCCACAAAGGCATTGAAGGAAATGAAACGCGTTTCAAGAGATCTTATTTTATCAGAACCTAACGCATTAAATCCTATAAGGAGAATAAATGAGCTCAAATTCAAAAATGAAGATGTGAAAGAATCAAGTTTCATTAAATGGGAATTAAAGAAAATACTCCAAGAATTGGATTATAAAAAAAATAACTTGTTACAATTACAATTTTATCCCAAAATTCATCCCAGAAAAAAGTATAAAATTTTTTGAAAGGATAGAAAATAAACTAGAGAAATTCCCTCTACTTAAAGAATTTAGTGGAGCAATCCTCATCATAGCAAAAGGGGAATAACATGAAAATATGTTTTATTTCAAATTTATACCCTCCAGGAGTACTGGGCGGCGCTGAAATCGTGGTAGAAAAAATCGTCAGGGAACTTATTAAGAGAGGACACAAGATTATCATAATAACCACTAACGCTAACAAAGTTAAAGAGAAAACTAAAAACATTCAAACGTATAGATTATCATTAAATATTTACCCAATCCTAGATTTCCATAAACAAAAAATTATGAGGAGAATATCATGGCACATCATAGATCTCTTCAACATAAACGCCTACAAAGAAATTAAAAAAATCCTAAAAAAAGAAAACCCAGACATTATCCATATCCATAATTATAAAGGTTTGTCACCTCTCGCCTTCAAGGCAGCTAAAGACCTTAAAATACCATTAGTGTTCACGGCCCATGACTATTCAAGCATTTGTATAAGGGCAAATCTACTCAATGGAAAAGGAGAAATATGCGAAAATCCGCGAATACCATGCAAAATATACAACAAAATACAAAAATTCCTAATCCAAGATAAACCTGATATTGTAACTGCACCATCAGGATTCGTCATGAAACAGCTGGAGAATGCAGGACTTTTCAGTGATGCTAAAAAAATTGTTCTTCACAATCCCGTGGAGACCGAGACCCAGCCAGTTGAGAAGTCCTATGATACCCTGGACATCCTCTTTGTGGGTTCACTATCAAGGCACAAGGGACCTGATATACTCATAAGGGCCTTCAGGGAACTTGAAAACGATAATCTCAAACTTCACATCCTCGGTAAGGGCCCTGATGAGGACGAACTCAGGAAACTCGCTGAGGGTGATGATAGGATAATATTCCATGGGTTTTTAAGTGGTGATGAACTTATGGACATGTATCAAAGGGCTAACATGACTGTTCTTCCTTCCATATGGTATGATAATTCACCCATGGTCATATATGAGAGTTTAATGAATTCAACACCAGTCATTGCAAGCAGGATCGGGGGTATACCTGAACTTGTAAGGGATGGATACAATGGCTTCCTCTTTGAACCTGGGAGTGTGGTGGAACTTAGCAGAATCCTTAAAAAGATTTCAGAGGATCCCTCCATTCTTAAAGGACTTGAAAGGAATGCATATGAATCTTCACAGAAGTACAGTATCGAGGATCACGTGAAGAGACTAGAGGAGATCTACAGGGGATTACTATGAGGAAAGATATAATCTATATACTGCTTCTACTGTTAATCACGGACTTATCCATAATTTTAGATATTCCTATTTTAAGGCAGTCATTACCCTTCATATTCTTCACACTTATTCCTGGATACCTTCTTATTGGTATTTTAAGGCTAAGGCTTGAGTTCATTGAGGGTTCTGTTATTGCAGCATCTCTCAGCATATTCCTCTTAATGATAACGGGACTCATCATAAACAGCTTCTATCCCCTCATAAGGAGACCACTTTCACTCCTGCCCATATCTTTAGCCCTCAATATTCTCCTCCTAGTGCTGATGATAATCTATTATTTCAGGGGGGAGGAACCAATACAGTTTAAAACTCAGGGCAATCTATTTCCTGCGCTCTCATCCCTCTTTTTCCCTATCCTAACGGTTACTGGATCCTATCTAATGAATAAATACTCTGTTAACATATTACTCTTACTTGTTCTCCTGTCCATACCAGTCTACATAACCCTTTTAGAAGTTTTCAAGAAAAGGATTGGGCCCGCCACATATCCAGTCGCTTTATTCAGCATCTCTCTCTCCCTGCTCCTGATGAATGGTCTGCCATCAAATTATCTAATTGGGAGGGATATACATGGCGAGTTCGTCCTGTTTAAAATGGCCCTTATGAACCGTCACTGGGACATGCATCTCGGATTATATGATGCATACAATGCCTGTCTCTCCGTCACAGTTCTCCCAGTAGTCTATAAGGTCCTCCTTAAAGTTCCTGCTGTCTACATCTTCAAGTTTTACTATGGTTTCATAGGGACCCTCATGGCACTGGCAGTCTATCTGATATCAGAGAGGATACTCAAAAGGAGTGATTACGGATTCTATGCTGCCCTTCTATTCATCTTCCAGTTTTCATTCATTTATATACTCGGATGGTGCAGGCAGCTCATAGCCCTTGTTTTTTTCGCAGCAGCCATCATGGTCCTCACAGGGGACATGAGGCGGACCCATAAGAAACTACTTTTCGTTATTTTTATGGTTGGAACGATTCTCTCACATTACACAACAGCCTATGTTTTCTTTTTCCTTGCAGCCATAACACCACTCCTCGTCAGGGTAATGAAGAGATTTAAAGTTCCGGATAATTCCCGTGAATTCTTTGCAGCATCCCTTGCAGTGCTTTTCTTCGTTATTCTATTTGCATGGTATGCGCAGGCCACAGGTGCACCATTCAAATCAGCGGTCTCCTTCTTCACAGAGACCATAAGGAGTATGTCCGACTTTTTCGCAGCAGATATGCGGAATAACTCTGAACTTGCAGTTGTTGGAATAGGGATTTCCAGTCTCCCTAACCTTCTGAGCACAGTTGTCCATGACATCATCTTTGCCACAATTGGAGTCGGTGCACTTGCAGTTATACTTAAACCTGAATACCGTAAGGGACGGGAATACCTTGCCGCTGTCATTATCTGCATGGTTATTCTTGTATCATTCATTGCTCTCCCCTTTTTATCCCGGGGTTATGGGGGGACACGCCTCTTCACACAGTTACTTGTAATACTTGCGCCACTTTTCATTATTGGTGTTGATGCGTTGACGGGTTTTATAAGAAAAGAGAGATGGAGGATTCCCTCAGTCATTGTCCTGCTCATCCTTCTATTCTCATGCACAAACTACCTCAACTATCATTTCTATGGTATACCCTACTCCTACTCCTATGATGGTTCCGGTGAAAGACACTATGAGACATTCATATATGACAGTGAAGTCGCCGCTTCGAGGTGGCTTAATTACCATTACAATGAAGGTTCAGTTATTCATGGTGATGCCCTGACATTTTCGAGGATAATCTATGGTTTCAATGGCATTCCTAAGATAAATCCGCAATTCTTTAACGGGACGAATAATACTGAAAGTGGAGATTACATATATCTACGATACGTTAATTTACATGAAGGTCTTGTATTCTTGGATACTCCCTCAAAGCCTCCTGTATTTAATAATGGAAGCCTAAAAATAGATAATACGAAATCAATCAAACTTTATGGTGATTTGATTGATAAGAGGGATCTTATATATGATAATGGAGGTGCTAGATTTTTATGGACAATTTGAACTAGCAGGAAACCTTGTGATATGTTCATCCTAAACCGGACACTAATAAGGTTACTAAAATCTTTGTTCTGACAATAATAACATAGAAAATCTTCATATACTTCAAAACATTCTTATAATCTTGAAAGAGGGAATACTAAGCCAAGAGGTGACATCTAACGCATATGAAAACCTGATGATTAAAGCCACAAATAAACCTCAAAGCAGGTGTAGCAGGTCAGATAAATCTTTGAATATCGACCACCAACTTTTCGGCGGTTCTCATCTTTTGATAGTGGTGATAAATTTGGCAGTATTCATGTTTCCTTTAACAGCCCACGATGGACGTTTCCAATGTCATTAAAGGTTTATGGTGAGGAATCAATAATAGGCTTTGATGGGTCTAATCAGACGTTCATGGTGCAGGGAAAATGCGTTGATGGTTACCTGCCAAGGCAGCCATTGACCAAATTCAGAATCTTCAGGGACTCGGTTTCCATGGCATCCCATATTATCGGTTCAACATTGGGAAATTTCATAGATTTTGTAGGTGGCAGGAGAAAGAGGGCTCATGAACTCCTATTCAGGTCATTCATTGATCAGATTTTATATACTAAAGCAATGCCATATACAGTTGAAGAGGCCTACAGATCAACAAAGGTATTCCATGAAATAGTTAATGGCCTTAATTAATTCAATCTGTAAATCTTTTTCCCAACCTATTTTTCTTTTCATCTTCAATAGCTCTTAAAACTGTTTTAAATGTCTTTAATGTTCCAAAGAAAAAAAGATCATGAAAAAATATTAAAAGAAGAAACAGGACCCGGTTTAAATTATAGACGTATCTTCTAGTTACGAGGTATTTCTTTTCAAAATAAGATCTGTTGCGGATTCCATAGTAAACTCTGAATGTATTTGAAGGTGAAAATTTTGACAGCATGGTTCCATTTTTTCGGGGAATATCCCATGAAGTTTCAAGGTCCTTTATAATACTATCAGTGAGGAGAACTATTCTGCCTTTTCTGCATATAATCCTGTATGTCCACTCATGATCATCTGAATATAAATAAAGTTCTTCCATGGGATAACCAATCACATCCAGAAGTTTCTTATTAAAGAAAAGACCACCATATGGGGCCATGGGCACGGTAACTTCAGGGGGTAACCTTGGACGAGTGGCTTCATTTTCCCTTATTTTCCTTAAAATTACTGTTCTAACATAAAGGGGAATTTGGGATACGTGAAAACCAGAAAAACTGTTCTTTTTACCAGGAACTCCTTCTTGATTGTTTGATTTTATTGTCTTTAAATCAAATTTATCTTTTCTATAAGAAAGTAAAGCTAACCTCTCCTCTTTCCCTTCAAGGTCTTGGCTTTCCCAGAATTTTTTCAGGGTTTCCAGTGATCCGGGACAGGGCATATTGTCATCATCAAGTAGCCATATGAATTCACATTCAGGGTCATCGCGGGCCCTTTTAAGACCCCTCTTGAAGCCCCCAGCCGATCCGAGATTCTCAGATAAGTACAGCACATCAATTCTGTCTTTATTAAGTTTATGGTACTCTTTAAGTTTCTCTCTGCTCTCAGGTTCAGAGTTATTATCAACCACGATTACCTTATTTACTCCTTCATTGAGGGCTGCATCAATTACCTGTCTGAGTAGATGGAATCTGTTTCCGTAGGTCACCGTAACCGCCAAGATGTTATTCATATGATCACCCGTAGAGTATCCTGCGGGGTTTCTCATTATCAAATCTACCCCTGAGGCCATCAAGGTATGCATTTATGAGGAATTTCAAGCGCTTGTACTTGTTATCGGATAATAACAGTATCCCCCCTACCATCAACACAAAATTTCTAAATAGGGATACGTAGAACTTCACTTTTCTTTTAGAGTAGATAGTTCCAAGATATGTTAAATTTCTAATCCCATAATAGTTGAGCCATAGGTTTTCAAAGGGCACAATGTGACGGGTTTTACCCTGGAATTTCTTTTTTATTAATTTTTTTGAGGCCTCTTTATGCAGAATTATACTATCTGTAACTAGAATTATTTTTCCTTCATTCCTCAGTCTCATGCAATATTCAATGTCATCATGATGAATGAAAAATTCCTTTTTGGGAAATCCTATCCTCTCTATTTTTTTTCTGTTAATCAATATTCCCACGAAGGATGCGGTATCTATTTCCACAGAACTTTTTTTAGAATATAAATCTTCTTTTATGGGCTCCTGTATTAATGGGAAAATGTTTTCAAGGTTTGCATGCCCTCTGTGATTCAGGAGGATATTGTTACTCTTATCGAGAACAGTGGAGCAGACAGCTGAAACATGATCGAGTGCTTGATGAAGAAGTTTCTTTAGAGTATCTGGGAGTGGTTCGGCATCATCATCCATGAGCCATATCCAGTCGTATCTATCATGGAAGGCTCTTTTCACACCCTCATGAAAACCGCCCGCCCCTCCAACGTTTTCCTTCATGCGCACATAAACCACTTTTATTAACCTACCATCATGAAGGTTTTCTATTTTTGTCATCTCACTTTCTTGGGTTTTTATGTAACCTTGCTCTTGCAGCAGCTGTGGTGTTCCATCAGTCGACGCATTATCAATAATATAAATAGCGTCGAGAGGCCTTGTCTGCCTCCTTAAAGCCTCCAAACATTCAATTAACAACTTTTTGCGGTTGTAGGTCACGACCACTGCACAGACCCTCAATCTATCATCTCCTCACGCTTGAGTCCTTGTATGTTACGACAGACCCTCAATCTATCATCTCCTCAAAGACCCTGAGGGCCCTCAGCACTATATCATCCATGTCATAGTAGCGGTACTCTGCAAGCCTCCCCACCAGTATCAGGTCCTCAAATTCTCTGGCGAGTTCAAGGTACCCTTCATACTTCGCCCGGGTCTCATCTGTGAATACCGGGTAGAAGGGCTCGTTTTCCCCCTCCACGTGTCTGCAGGGGTACTCCCTCAGCAGCGTCGTCCTCCTGGAATCTGCCGGGTGGAGGTGTTTGAACTCTGTGATCCTTGTGAAGTCATAGTCGTTGGGGTAGTTCACAGTAGCGGCCTCCTGGAACCACTCCATGTCAAGGGACTCGAACCTGAGGTCCAGTGACCTGTAGGGTAGCTCACCGTACCTGTAGCCGAAGAGCTCATCTATCTTACCCGTGAATATGAGCTTACCCCTGAACTCAGAGCCCATGAAGTGGATCCTCCCATCCCTCAACTCGAGGACCTCGTCGTGGCTTGTGTTGAGCATCAGCTTTATGCAGGGGTGGTCCAGCATCCTCCCTATCATGGCTGTGTAGCCATCCACTGGCAAGGCCTGGTACCTGTCATTGAAGTAGCGGTCATCCCTTGACAGTACAATGGGGACCCTGGCTGTGACCCCCGGGTCTATATCCCCTGGTTCCAGGCCCCACTGCTTCATGGTGTAGTTGAGGAAGACCTTCCTGTAGACGTAGTCTGCCAGGAACTCTATGTCAGGGTCGCCGCATCCCATGAGCTCCATTATCGGGACCCTTGAACCGAAGCCGTACTCCTCAATCATCTTCTCCTCAAGCCTCTCCGCCAGTGATGGGGGGAAGAGCATCCTCAGCGAGTCCAGGTTGAATGGTAGGGGGACCCTGGTCCCGTCTATGGAGCCAAGGACGCGGTGCTGGTACTCCCTCCACCCGGTGAAAGCTGAGAGGTACTCGAAGACCTCCTCACTGTCTGTGTGGAGGATGTGGGGTCCGTACCTGTGTACCAGTATCCCGTTATCATCCCTTTCATCGTAGCAGTTACCACCTATATGGTTCCTCCTCTCAACCACCAGCACCTTCTCTCCCAGCTGGCTGGCTATCCTCTCGGCCATCACCGACCCTGCAAGTCCTGCGCCAACAATTATGTACCTGAACATTACAATGCACCTAAATTTTCAGATAATTCATCCTTATGGATTCTTTCTCAAGGAGCCACTTCAATTTTTTTATCTCATCATCCCGGGGGGCTGAGAACTCAGGCATCTGGAGGTTCAGACTCCGGTACTTCTCAAGTCCAAGCCTGTGTATACCCAGGACCTCAATGTAATCCACCCCAGATTCCTTGAGGAATCTGATGAGGGCCCTTATGTTCTCCCTGTTGAAGGTGTAGGGCTTCACCGCAGGGAACCTTATCAGGACCCTCTCATCTGAGAGCCCCTCAAGGTTCCTCCTGAAGACCTCAAGGTCGCCGCCTGTAACCTCCCGGCACCTGGCCTCATCCAGTATCTTCACGTCAACGATGAAGAGGTCCACCTCACCCCTTAACCTCCCAACTGATTCCATGGGGGCGAAGAGTGATGTCTCAACTGCTGTGTGGACGTCACCTGTTCTGGAGGTAACTTTCAGTATCGCCTCGGCCTGGAGGAGGGGTTCTCCCCCGGAGAAGGTGACACCACCGCCACTGGAGATGTAGTAGTCAAGGTCACGAAGGATGACCTCTGCAACATCATCTGCTCCCTTGACCTCACCGTAGACACCCATCGCAGCTGAAGGGCAGCTCCCGGCGCACTCAAGGTGTTCAGGGAACCTGAATATGTCCCCTGGTTTATCAAGGAAGCTGCATCTCCTCACACATTCCAGGCAGCCGATGCATTTTTCTGCCTTGAAGTAGACCTCCGGTTCCCCCCTTATATTTTCGGGGTTGCAGCACCAGGGGCACCTGAGGGTGCACCCCTTGAGGAACACCGTGGTCCTTATACCGGGCCCATCATGGACGCTGAACCTCTGTATGCCTGTTATCAGGAGTTCATCCACTGTAACCACCATGCCCTGAGTATTCGAGGGCCCTCCTCACCAGGAGGTCCCTGTACTCCTCTGGAAGGTCCCTGAAGTAGGCGCTGAATCCCCAGACCCTCACTATGAGGTCAGGGTATAATTCAGGGTTGTCCCTTGCCCTGAGTAGTATCTCAGGGTCCACCACGTTCACCTGAAGCTGCATTACACCCCTACGGAGGCCCGTCCTTATGAGTTCAATGAATTCATCCCCTGCACGGTCCAGGAATGGTCTGTCAACCATTATATCAACAACACCACCATTGAAGGCCTTCCTGTAGTCCAGGGCCGCTGCAAAGTTGAGGACCTCTGTATAGGACATCCCTTCGGTGAACCTGATGGGGGAGATGTGGACACCGAGGGGGTCACCGGAGCGTCTGCCATCAAAGGATGCCCCTGTGGATTCCCCCACCGTTATGTAGCCGGGTGAACTTAAACCGAACTTGTATCTTCCCTCGAGCTTCTCATCCAGCATCTGGATGATGGTATTTGTCAGTTCCACCACATCATCCTCATCCATGCCATACATGGGGCCCATCACCTCAAGGCTCACCCTCAGTGGTTCTGCGGACCTGAAATCCTCCCTGAGCACATCTTCAACCTCACCGATATCCATGATTTTCTCATCATAGCATAGCCTCCTTATGTTGAGGAGGGAGTTTACCAGGTTCCCCATCCCCACTGTCAGCACTCCATTGATGGAGTAGGCCGCACCCCCCAGGGCAATGTCCCTTGAGTTACTGATACAGTCCGGGAAGAGGAGTGAGAGGAGGGGTGATGGTTCATCCCTGACAGACTCCACATTATCTATAACTTCATCGATGTACCTGTGCAGTTCCTGGCGGTACCCTTCAAGGAGTTCATCGAATTCCCCCCTGAATCCATGGAGGGCCTTCTCAAGGGGCTCCAGCAGGTTCAGGTTTGCCAGGTTGTTCTGGTCAGAGGACCTCCCGGGGATTAGGGGCTCCCAGCAGGCAGATGTCCCGTAGTTGAGGGCGTCGGATCTGCTGTAGTACCGGCTAAGGGCATCCACCATAACATCGTCATTGGAGAAGAGGGGATAACCGAGGCCCTCCCTGAGGCACCGGTAGCTGAGCTCCCAGATTTCATCGGGTGTTTTGCTGTTAACCCTGAGGACAACCTTGGGGTCAGGCAGTCTGAGCTCCCCCATGACCTCCAGGAATATCCCTGTGAGATCGTTGCAGTCACCTCCAAGGACGATGACCTGCCCTGTGTCACCTGGGAGGACGTTGCTCTTGAATTCATAGTAGGATGAGATGCTCAGTATGAAGTCCCTTATGAGTTCACGGGACTCCTCAGGATCCTCATGGTAGTCTTCTAGGATACTGTCAAGCCTTCCAAGGCCAATCAGGGGGTGACCATACATCCAGAGAAGGGAATTCATGAACAGTATGGACTGGAGGGCCTCCTCGAGGGTCTCTGCTGGCCTGAGGGGAACCCTTCCGAGTTTCTCTGCGATTTCAGGTGAATGTTCACGGCACCTATCCAGGTACAGCCTGACTGCCCTGAGGGATCTTCTCAGGACCCCGGTGTAATCGCCATCATGTGCCCGGTCTATCATATCCCCGATACCCTCAAGGCCCCTCTCAAGCAGGAACCCGTAGTCTGGTGTGAGGTTCCCGAGGCGCCTGTAACCTGGTGTCTCCATGACATGGATGCGGGTGTCTATGCTGTAGAAGAACCTTTCACCGGGATTGAAGTGTATGCGGGAGTTCCTGCAGACCTTCTCAAGCTGATGGACCCTCCTTTCCAGTATGTCCTTCCTGTGGGAGCCGATGATCCTGGTTTTAAGGGAGGGCCCCAGGCCCTGCTTCAGGTATAACGTGTAATAGGCCCTTAAATATGGAAAGAGTGGTGTTCTCCTGGCGATATTCAGCATGGTCTTCTTCATAATACTCCCATCCTTCTGAGTAGGATATACTCTATGATACCAATAATTATTTCGGTGGTGACAACTGCAACCGCGGCACCCATTGATCCCAGTAGCATGACAAGGCCAAGGAGTAGGCCGATATGCACCACACCTGCAAATATGACGATCCTCGTGAACTTCTCCTTGTAGCCGAAGGACACCAGTCCCTGGACACCCAGGATGTTGTTGACACCAACAGCAAAGACTATGAATACCAGTACCTGGAGGAGGGGGATGCTCTCAGAGTAGGCTGGACCAGCAAGTATCCCCACGATGACCGGTGCAAGCAGGGCGAGTGCAACAGAGAGGATAAAGGTCAGGGCCCCCATGAATACCAGCATCTTCCTGAGCTCATACCTGGCCCTTTCACGGTCATCCCTCTGGATCCTTGAGAAGTAGGGGTAGATGGCCTGACTTATGGGTGATACGAGTCCCTGGAGCGCCCTGGTTATATCCTCTGCCACGGCATAGTATCCGAGGGTCGCGCTGCTCACAAGGAGTCCCAGTATGAAACGGTTGGATGTGGTGTAGAGGCTTATGGCCAGGGTTGAGATGAAGAGGTGCCAGCCCTCAAGGAGCTGCTCCCTTATATCAGCCAGGGATGGAACCATGAAGTTCACACCGAATTCCCTGAGGACTATCCTCTGACTGTATAAACCCACCACTATGAATCCTGCTGAGTTTATGAGGGGCACGTAGAGGTAATCCCCGGGTCCCCGCACAATGATGAAGATGAGGGCTGTGTAGATGAGGGAGCTCACTATCCTCAGGATGCTTATGTACCTCATCCTCTCAACGCCCTGGAAGAACCAGGCCGGGAAGAGGAGGTTCCCAACCACGAGGCCGTAGGTGAAGATGTAGAGGAGGTAATCTGATCTGAACCTGTCGATGAGGAGGATCAGGGTGAGCATCGCCGTGAATGTCACCGTGAGGAGGAGGGTCTTGGTTGCCATCACCGAGCTGTAGATCCTGGAAACCCTTTCAGGGTCATCGCGGTGTATTGAGATCTCCCTGGTGGCTGAGAAGTTGAAGCCATAGTCCGTTAATAACTGGAAGTAGGCTATAAAGGCAACCGCGAAGGCGACCTTACCGAAGTTTGAGGGGCCCAGGACCCTGGTGAGGTAGGGGAAGGTTACGAGGGGGAGGAGGTACTGGACCAGCTGTATACCTGTGAGTGAGATGATGTTATCGAGGACCCTCCTGTGGTCCCTGTTTGAAAGAAGTGATGTTATCCTCATATGATCCTCCAGTACAGTTAAAGTGTCGTTATGCCGTTATCAGCAGTGCCCGGCAACCTAGAACTCTCCTGGCTCCAGGGTCCTCCCCTTTTTGAGGGTGTAACCCTCCCACAGTGCCCTTAGGAGGTACCTGAAACTGGATGGTTTACGTTTGAGGCATATATAGGCTGAGAAGCAGAAGGTTCGCAGTGGCCTCAGATACCCTACTGCCGGGTTCTCTCCGTACTTCATGTCAAGGTATACCAGGTTCCGCAGATAATAGAAGTCCTTCCAGCTGAATCCACCATCTCCAGCCACCTTTTTGATGAGGCGGGTCCCCTGATATCATATAGATGGGTCCATAGGTCTGCAGTCTTATGGCGTAGTCTGTATCATCTGCGATTATGAAGAGGTCCCTGTCAGGGTATCCTATCCTTTCAATGGCATCACCCCTTATGAGGGGCCCCTCGAAGGATATGGCTGCCACCCGGAAGTATTCCTCATTAAGGTCATCCTCAGTTATAACATTATATGTGAAGTGTTTGAGCGGGTTCCTGAAGTCAAAGGTTTTTGTTTCGAGGTTAAAGAGTGAGCCCCTGAAGAACCTGACGGGCGCAACTGCTGATACGTCTTCAGGGATTTTTTCAGCGGCTCTGAGAAGCTTCTCAAGGGTGTCATCCAGTGGCTCAACGTCGTCGTCCATGACCCATATCCAGTCATAGCCCTCAGTGTGTGCCCTCCTGATTCCTTCATGGAATCCCCCGGCTCCCCCTGTATTCTCTTTCATGCGGACGTAAACAGTTTTAACAGGGTTTCCTCCATGATCCTCTATGGTTTTTATGGAGCCATCAGGGTCGTCTATGTATCCCTTCTCCTGCAGTGAACCTGGTGTGCCATCCGTTGAGGCATTATCTACTATGTAGATGGCGTCAAGGGGTCTTTTCTGCTTTAGGAGGGCCTCCAGGCAATCCATGAGTAACTCCTTACGGTTGAATGTGACGACAACTGCACATACCTTCATCTTAATCTCCTTTCAATCCTACATTATCCCAGTTCATCAGGGGCTGTCTTAAGATAGGTCCCTATCTTTAATTAAAGTATCCCACCATCACATGCATACGAAAAATTTAAATAATATTACTTATTACTTTATTACATGGACTTAATAAAAATCGTCTCCTGTCTTGAGGAGGGCAACATCATACACTGCGGCGGGAACATCAGGGACACCTACCATGAACTCAGTGAAAGGGCACTGGAACTCAACCTCAAACCCGCCCTGGTCTACCTGGTATCACCCATGCCCCTCAAGGCAGGTCTCCTGGAGATAATAAGGGCCCATGAACCAGGTGCACAGGAAAAGCTGACCATCACAGAGATAATGACAGCCATAGCATCCCTTGAAAGGGAGACCTGGGTCTTCATGGACCACTTCGAGGACCTCACAGGGAAGGCAGCAGGCAAGTACCTCTGGCTCCACACCCACGGCAGGGTGAACTACATGGCCGGCCTCACAGGGACCTTCAGGGGGGAGGTCCAGCCCTTCTACTCAACCTTCAGGAAACTCAACCCCTCAGGCTGCCTAGACGGGGACTCAGTAGACGTCACGGTCACGGTGATGGCCATCATATCAGTCTTTGCCTCACTCTGCTACCTGAGGGTGGGCCTGGAGTACGGCCTCCTGGCAACCAGCACCATATGGTTCGCCCTCATAGTCTTCAGGACAATCAACTACATCGTAAGGTGAAACAGGTGAAGTTAAGGACTCATATAACAGCTGCAGTGGTTCTGTTCCTCCTGATAAACATCCTCTACCCTGTAACCTCAATCATCAGAGGGGCCCTCCTCGCCGGAGTTGCAGGCACACTCCCGGACCTCCTGGATTACCTCACAGGGAGGCACAGGGGCATCGGACACACACTCCTTATTTTACCACCCCTTCTACTCTATGCACTGAAGAGTCCAGATAACGGGATCCCGCTCCTTGCTGGAATCACATCCCACCTGATCATGGACCTCTTCACAGTCCACGGATGCCCCCTGCTTTACCCCCTCAAGGACACACCCTACCACTGCCTCCAGAGGAAGAAGAGGATAAGGACCGGGACAGCCGGCGAGTGGGCCCTCCTATCATTCCTCATAGCCGCCATGGTGGTGGCATCCCTGGTATCGGTGGGCGCCCTTGACGATGCAATCCATCCACAGCCACGTAACAGCAGCAGGGAGGAACAGTGCAGGACCATGACAGTGGAGATCAGGGTTGATGCAGACAGGGACGTCAACGTGACATCCTACCACACCAATGGATCAGAGAGCATCCTCGTGGACTTCAGGGATGACTGATGGACCAGCGGGGCCATTCATGATGTGTAAAAATTAATTGTTCCCTGGTAGTGGGTTCTCATTATTTGATATTACGAATTCATGACATGTAAAATTAATTGTTCCCTTCAGGAACCATGAACCCCTTTCTGGAAGAAAAGTAAGGAGGACTCTGGATTCCCGGCGTTCTCAATACACTGCACAGGAAGTATATGAATGACGTCACACCCATCAGTGGGATGGGTTATCATCGGTGTGCATGGTCCCCATATGTGGACTCCACAGATTCCCCCCCAGAAGGCGGAGCCCTGAGTTAAAAGGGCCCTCAGGGCATGCAGAGTTCACAGGTGCGGCTTCCTGCCTGCCGGAAGTAGCTGTATCCCCCAGGGGTTCACATGTAAAAGTCCTTCTTAACCCTGGGGTTGTCACCTGTGTTTTCACATGTTGAAGTCCTTCTTAACCCTTCTGGCCTCCCATGGCTTCCCCTGGGGGTGGTATATGTAGTCTGCACTCAGAACTATACGTCCATTCTCTGGCCTCAGGGTGAAGTTCCCTCCGAAGAAGGTCATAGCACCGTTTATCCTGAAGTCCCCCCTGAAGTTCCTGCCGTCATTGCTGAAGTTCCCGCCACCATCCCAGGCGGCGCAGGTCATCCTGTAGTGGCCCCTCAGTGGGGTCCTGAACATTGCAGACTTCAGGTCACCCCTCAGCAGCGAGTAGATGGTGTCCCAGGTGACGTCGATGTGGTCTATGTGTCCGGTGCCCCTAAGGCCGCTCTCATTGTAACATATGCGTGTACCGTTGACCTCATGGGTGTCGAAGTTCTCTGCCCCCGGGAGGACTATGCTGAATCTGAAGTCCCTCCCCCTCCCCTCTATGGTGTAGTAACCACCCAGGGACCCCTCACCCGCCTTACTGGCGGGTACCGAGGTGTAGGACGTGTAACTGTAGGGTATCTGTGAGAATATGGCCTCATCAAACACCTCCACTGCAAGCACACAGGATGTCAGGGCCACAAGGAGGGCCGCTGTGATGATGATGGTGACCTTTTTTTTATCCATAATGTTTCTCCCCTTTATCTTTAACTCACATCTATGACCTTCATCCTCTTAAAGGGTGTCCCGTCACCCCAGACCCCCATGTCCAGGAGTTCATCCCACGGGACATCCGTGAGGGTCCTGTTCTCCTCTGCCAGCTTCATGAGGATGTCCAGGGTCTTCCAGTAGCCGCTGTAGTCGAGGTTGTCCACCAGGACCCCGAATTCCTCTGAGATCGCCAGGGGTGAGAGGTGATCAGCCCTCAGGGTCCTGTCTGACTGCACAAGAAGGAACATCTTCCTCTCAGGGGGTATCTGGGGTGTCCTCCTCATTATCAGGTAGGAGTCGGCGGTGCCGGTGATGGTGTCTGAGTCCCCCGCCATCACCACCAGGAGCACATCCTGGGGGATCCCTGAGAGGTTTTCGAGTTTACTGCCATTGCCTGAGACACCCGGCTGGACTGCGAGGACGGCCTCAGGGTCAGGGATATCCTCCCTGGCAGCCAGGTTAACGGCTATCAGTCCACCTGCAGAGTGCCCTGCAAGGTAGAGTTCACCGTTCCATTCACCATCAACCCTCTGGAGGGCCTCCCTGACCGCGGCTGCAGCATTCCCTGTGAAGTTCTCTGATGAGGTGTCATGGAGGTTCTGGTAGCGGGGGTAGACCACAATGTTACCCTCACCCACAAGGTGCCCTATCCATGCCATGTAGAATATGGGTTCGGTGGCGGCCCATCCATGGATGAGGACAACCACCGGGTACCTCCCCTGGGCTGCCGGCCTGAATATCCAGTACTTACCGCTACCCTCCCCGTGGCTCTCACTGATCACAGGTGCGGGCCCCTCCACGGTCCGGGGGAACACGTCATGGTCCGATGCGTGGCTCCCGGATGGGAGGACCAGGACAAGGATTATGAACATTAAAACTTTCTTCATTTTAGAGGTCCCCCTCTTTTGTAATTATATGATCCCCATTTAATTAAATGGTTTTTAACGGTCCACCAGTACATGGGCTCTCGTCTCATGGAGGCCGTGAGGAAGCCCATGTCATCTGCCCTGGAGGTTATCATGTCCTTGTTTATGGTCCCAGGGTGTACCGGTCTGCTATCATGATTCTTCTTAATATACATCAGATCCATGTAGCGGCCTCTTTCCTCATGGCATGGTCAGAGGACCATCCGGCCATCCAGACAGACCATGGCGCCACAGGATGGACATACCAGGTAGTAGAAGCGCATCCTCCTGCTCCCATGAACCTCAGAGGTCACGTTGGCCCTGCAGACAGGGCATAGAAAGCGTCTCATCCATTCCCCCCAAACCTGACATGTCAGTGGAAATACATACACTAATTAAAAAATTTATTAAATATAATCCTTTCCACTGGAAACCTGGATTGATATATTACGGAACCTGAATGTGCTCATCCCGGGTTGGGAGTCCAAAGAATTTATCAGTAATACCAAACATAGAATTAATGGTGTTCCTGATGGAGGTGTCCCGTTCCGATATCCTTGCAAGAAAACTTTCTGTCCTAACTTCAGTGGCTGCAATGTCACTCTCAGTTCTGGTGCTCCTTGGGTGGGCCACGGGTAACCCCTACCTCAGGGGTGAGGTCTTCGGGTCCCCACCATCACAGCCAGTAACCGCCGCGGTCTTCATACTCATAGCAGCATCCATAATAGCCCTTTCAAGGGGCTACAGAACCCCCGCCATCCTGACAGGAACCTTCATCCTCACACTCTACATCCTCACCATCACAGCCTACCTCACCGGAGGCGTCCTCCCTGAATACGGTTCAAGGTTCATAACCTCAGTCCTCTTCATCATCTACTCCCTGGTGCTCATAATGTTCGCCCTGTCAAGGTACACTCTACCCCAGGTCATAACCTTCCCCGCCGGTATAATATCCTACTGTGTAATTGCAGGTTACATGGCCGGCCTGGGGGTCTATGGAGAGTACTTCCTCATGGCCCTCTACACAGCCATAATCCACCTACTCATCTGCACATCCCTCCTGAGCCTCTACCCTGAGAGGGGTGTCCTTGCACCAATAAATGCCTCCTTCACCGGTGGATACGTTGTGAGGCTACTGCTCCCTGTCATGGTCACAGGCATAACCATCCTCGGGATAACCACCCTAAGGATCAGGTCATTCCTGTTCCCGGGCTTCGGGGAGGTCTTCCTCATGGGCATGATGGTCTCCCTGACGATAATAGCCCTGGTGATGACTGCCGATGAACTTAGAACCCTCGACAGGAAGGGGGAGGCCTACAGAAGGGAACTGGCGGATTCAAGGCGCTTCTTCAGTGAGGTGGTCGAGAACCTGGCCGAAGCTGTGGCGGTCCTTGATGGGGACGGCGAGGTGGTCTACCGGAACGCGGCGATGAAGGAACTGGGTATCACCGAGTTCCCTGACCATGAAGGGGATGCGCCGGTCCCCATTGGCAGGATGAAGGTCCATGAAAGATATTACACAGGGTGGATGGTCCCGGGGCCAGGGGGCGGGGCCATCGTCTCACTGACAGATATAACGGACCTCATTGAGGCCAAGAGGTCCCTTGAGGACGCCCTCGGTGAGAGGGATGCCCTCCTCAGTGAGGTCCACCACAGGGTCAAGAACAACCTCCAGATCATAGTGAGTCTCCTCAACATCCAGGCGATGGGTGCAGGTGAGGAGACCAGGAGGGTCCTCATGGATGCCCAGGCCCGTGTCAGGGCCATGGCCATAATCCATGAGACCATCTATGACAGCGGTGACTTCTCAGGTGTTCTCATGTCCTCCTTCATAACCAGGCTCATAGAGCGCCTCATAACCGTTTTCTCTGCCCATGGGGTGCGCTTCAATGTGGACGCCGATGTCCGCCTGAACCTTGAAACAGCCATACCACTGGGCCTCTTCATCAATGAGGCCGTCACCAACTCCATAAGGCACGCCTTCCCTGGGGGTGAGGGCACGGTTGAGGTGACCATCACCTCAAATGACATCCTTCACCTCACGGTGGCGGATGATGGGAGGGGTATCGGGGAAGCGCCGGAGGGTACCGTGGGACTATCACTCATGGGTGCCCTTGCAGATCAGCTTGATGGGGAGATGGAGATAAGCTCGGATCACGGTACAGTGGTCTCCCTCAGGTTCAGGGAGCTGGAATACACGCGCAGATTTTAGGGGGCCTTTCATGGACCCTGTGTGTATTTAACTGTTTCCTCCGGGTTTCTCATATGGCGGGTCCCTGAACTTCACTGCAGCTGGATACGTCTGGAGTCAGGCCCTTCATTCAGGGCGGCGGCCCATCCAACCCCTTATGTAACCATTAAAATCTGCAGGTTACATAAGATGGCTGCCGTGTCCCCATGTCATCTCAGAAAAAAATAAAAAATGGGTTTTTAGAATGGTAAACTCGCGTAGTAGCCCTTTATACTGGCGCTCTTCCAGTTCCTTATGACTCCAAGGGAGTTCATGCTGCTTGATGCGTCGGCGTTCACCCACTTCCCGTTCACATACAGCTGGGCCCAGACGTGACCGTAGACGTTACCTGAGAGGAAGGTGCAGCTCGCATGGACGTACCTGGCCTGTATACCGGCAGCCCTTGAGAGGGCCACCAGGAGGTGTGTCATGTCAACACAGTTACCTGTCCTGTTTTTGAGTGTGCCCACTGCGCCGTACTTCGTGTTGTAGTAGAAGCTGTAGTCTATGTTGTCACGCACCCAGTTGAAGATTGCTGTGGCCTTTGAGAGTGCCGATGTCATTCCCCGTGTTATCGTGGATGCCAGTGACCTTATCTCCGGTGCAGTGACCTGACAGTTGGCTGATGATGCAAGGTACTTGCCGTAGAATATGGAGCTGTCAATTGTAACGTAATCTGGAAGCCTTCCAGTGGAGTTTTGGAAGGCAACAGCCTTTGCTAGCATGTAAACCAGGGCGTTGAAGCTCAGACTCCCTGCGCCCGATGATACACCTGAAGGTGCTCTGCCATTCTCTGACATGTAACCGAGGACCTGAGATGCTATTTTCAGGTACTCTGACTTCTGAATCTTTCCGGCAGCCAGCAGCGTCGTGTTTGATCCCTCACTGAATGATCTGAACTCAGGGTCGGCCCCTGTGAGGTGCTCTGCCAGCAGATAGAGGAACTCTGCATTATTTATAGTGTTCCCGTTGATGTTCACATAGGATGGGAGCCTGTAGTTTGACTCCACGAAGGCCTTAACCCTGCTGGCTGCATCCATGATCATCGATGCGGTGATTGAATTGTCAGCAGAAGGCTTTGTTGTTGCAGCTGGCAGTCCACCTAAAAATTCCCTGTCAATCAGGCCGTACCTGAATAGGGCGTATCCGTCGGCCCCTCCACGGAGGGCCGCATTTATATCAGCTCTGAGTTCATCTGCAGGGATTGGTGTAACATCGGCATCAGACCTGTAGGTCTGAAGGCCGGTCCAGACCTCTGCCCCGGGACTCCTGGACTTGATGTAGGCTGTCACGTTCTCTATCCATGAAGTGCCTGCACGGTAGTTCCCCTTGTATGCCATTGGGACCAGCACATCAAGGTACTCTGCAAGCTGTGTGTAGTCCTGTCCATAGTAGTAGGCGTTTGAGGCCTTCTCCGGCATAAGGGCAGCTGAAAGGAGAAGCCCCGGGTTAACAGATTTAACGGCTTCACTGATCCTCTTCACTATCCCGGTTATGGTTGCTGTTGAGTTTGGTACCTGGTATGCGTTTCCAGTGTACCTGATATAGTCGAGGTGGACTCCTCCAACACCTGGAGTGCTGGCGTATGATAGCACCCTACGGGTGAGGTTGTCAATGAACTGCTCTGCATAGCTTGTGTTGTAGCCGTATCTTGTCTCTGTACTGGTAACAGTCTTCGTAACCGTCCGGTACTTTATGGTGTAACGCGTCTCCTTAACGTACCTGTAGGTGGTCTTCCTGACGTAGCGGTACTTCCAGGTGTACCTCCACTTCCCATTGTACCTGTACCATGACTTGTAGCGCTGCTTCACATAGGTTGTGTAGGCCTTCTTCACCGTTACAGTGTAGTAGTATTTGTAGGGCTCCTGGACTGTAACCTTGCTGGTCGTTGTAACATTGTAGGCGTACCTGCCGGTTGGGTCAACCCATTTGCCGTTAGCATCCTTGAGGCAGATGACCCAGGCACTCACCCTTATACCCTGGGCTGAAGCGTTACCAAGGAATGAGGTGAGGTTTGCGCTGAATCTCGCGTCATTGAATGCAAGCTGCTCAAGGAAGACATCCCTTATGCCCTTCTCCCTGAGTTCGGTGAGGTTGACCTTCCCCATATCATAGGCCTTCACCCATATGGCCCCATGGGCAGGTTCACCTGCCGCCCCTGTTTCATCGCTGCTAACTGTCTGGTTTTCTGGGTTACTGTTCTTTTCTGTCTGGTTCTCTTCAGAAACGTGATCCTGTGTCTGGTTGTCTGTCAGGGCAACTTCACTGAGGGCCCCTTCATCTGATGCAGAGGCACCTGCAATGTTAGAGCCCAGAAGTGATAGCACCATGATAAGGGCTACTGTTATCTTCAGTTTTCCCGAAATTTTACCGCCTCCAGTGGGGCTAAAAACCCCGTGTACACACTTAAAAAGCGCATTATATATAAATATTGTGGTCCAGAATCCTCAAAAAAACCATATTAGAACCTTTTAAATCAAAATAGGGAGCATGATGGCTTTTTTAAATACCATTGGGGGTTTTTGTCCTCCACTGAACCCTTTTCCCGGTAGGGCAGAGATAAAGGCCCCGATCCACTTTTAAGGCTTCAAGGAGGAGGGATTTTCAGACCGATCCAGCAATGACATCCCTGAGATTAGCCCCAGAACATCCACAGGACTCTCCCCATGGCTCCTGTCATTGATTCCAATCAAAGCCATCATCCCGACTGGCTGATCACTCCTCAAGCTCACAGACACCACTGTAACAGCTGAATATCTCTCCCGAAATCCTCCTGGTTGCCTCGCGCTTCTCTGAGACCACCACATCAGCCCCGGCCGTGTACAGCCTCTCAGTGTTCTCAAAGCCCCTTATCCTTGCTATTATCTTCATCCCCTCATTCAGTGCACGTGCCTCATGTATGGCGTGGACCGTGGACCGGTAATCTGCAATGGCAACCACCATCACCGCCGCCTCAGGGACATTGAAGTGCCTCAGCACCGCCAGGTGTGTTCCGTCCCCATAATATACGTTGAGTCCCTCATCACGGGCCCTCCTCACCGCCTCAGGGTTAACATCCAGGCCGATGTAGGGTATACCATGTTCCTCACAGGTATACGCGAGCCTCCTCCCTGTTATACCCATACCTATGATTATCAGGTGGTCCCTGAGGTCCACTGAGGGCCTCCTGTAGGCCCTCCCATTCTTTATCCTGGGGTGGAGTTCCGCATGGACTATCCTCTCCGAGATCCTGGGTGAGAGTGAGATGAGGAAGGGGGTGATGGCCATGGTTATCAGTGAAACCGATAGGAAGGCCTGGAATGTTAACCTGTCCATGAGGCCGTAACGCAGCCCGGTCTCAGAGAGTATGAAGGAGAACTCACCGATCTGTGCAAGTACAAGGCCCAGGAGGACCACAACCCTTGCAGAGTAGCCGAGGATGAATCCGACGAGGCTGTTCAGGGCCACCTTTATCAGGAGAACCCCGATAACCGCAAGGACTATTATGTAGATGTGACCAAGGAAGAACCTCAGATCCAGCAGCATACCGAGTGAGACGAAGAAGAAGCTCAGGAAGACCTCCTGGAAGGGGAGTATTGTCCCCTGGGCCCTGTGGGCGTATTCCGTGTTCGCAACGATGAGGCCCGCCAGGAAGGCCCCCAGGGCGGGTGACAGGCCCACCTCCCCTGTGAGCCAGGTGACAGAGGCGCATACAAGTATGACAGTGAGGAGGAATATCTCACGGCTCCCGGTGGCCGCGACCACATCGAAGAGCCTGGGAACAAGCCACCTGGCAGATACCAGGGTCCCCAGCAGCACAGCACCGGCGGTCAGGAGGGTTACCGGTGCCGATGTGGTTGCAGCCAGCCCTGCAAGGAAGGGCACCGTGAGGATCATTGGCACCGCTGCAACGTCCTGGAATATGAGGATGGCCAGGGAGGCCTGTCCATGGGGCGCCTCGGTCTCATGGAAGTCCTGGAGGACCTTAAGGACCACGGCTGTACTGCTGAGTGATATCAGGAAACCCAGGAAGACAGCCTTACCCGGGCTCAGACCCAGTACAAGGGTCAGGATGCTCACCACAGAGACCGTAAGACCTATCTGGAGTGTCCCGCCGATGAAGGCGGTCCTCCTGAACTCCCCAAACCTCTCAGGGGACATCTCAAGTCCAATTGTGAAGAGAAGCAGTATAACCCCCAGTTCAGCGAGGCTCTCAATGCTTCCCGCTGACACTGCACCCAGGACAGATGGACCGGCTATCACCCCGGCACAAAGAAGCCCAGAATGGCAGGGATCCTGGCCCGGTTGAGCAGAAGGAGGACCATGAGTGCCAGGCTGAATATTATGACTATCTCCCTGATGAGTGGAACGTCCATGTTAACACCATTTAACTGTCTCTGACCGGTGTCTAATTAGCTTTTTTATCGGGTGTTCATGATCCCCGGTGATGCTTTTGTATCTGCTGTTCTCTCATCAGAGCGAAGCATAAAAAAATAAAGTGAGGGTTATTCACCCTCTAAAACGGTAAACTCGCGTATATGCCCTTTATCACTGCGCTGGAAGTGTTCCAGTTGTTCACAACTCCAAGGCTGTTCCTTGAGCTTGTTGCATCTGCAGCGTACCATGTATCGCCAACGAGGAGCTGGGCCCAGACATGTCCATAGACGTTACCTGATGTGAAGTTACATGTCCCGTGGACATACCTGGCAGGTATCCCGGCAGCCCTTGCCAGGGCAACCAGGAGGTGCGTGTGATCCACGCAGTTACCTGTCCTGTTTTTGAGTGTGCCCACTGCGCCGTACTTCGTGTTGTAGTAGAAGCTGTAGTTTATGTTGTCACGCACCCAGCCGAATATGGCCTCCGCCCTTGAAAAGGTGGAGGTCAGCCCCCCTGTTATCTCAGATGCAAGGGATCTGATCTCAGGACTGTCCACTGGACAGTTGGCTGATGAGGCGAGGTACCTTGCGGTGCTCTCACCACTGTAGGGGTCATTCTCTGGCCTGTTCTTCAGGGAGGACGCCAGCCTCGTTACGGGCACGGTCTTCGGAAGTCTTCCGTTCTTGCTGTAGAAGCTCAGGATCCTTGAAATGGAGTATACAAGGCTCTCATACGAGATTCTACCTTTACTTGATCCTGCATAATTTGGGGCCCTATGGTTCTTCTCCATGAACCCCTGGACTGTGGATGCCACCTTCAGGTACTCTGACCTTGTGAGGGTACCGCTGGCATCGCCTGCAGGGTTTGCTGCCTCACCGGCAGTTACCGGTGCTATCGGGGTGTTCTTTCCCAGATTTATCTGGTTGAGGCATTTAACCATTAGATGCAGGAACTGGGCTATACCAATCCTCTGGTTTGCCACCTGCACATACCCGGGTAGGCTCTGATTCCTGTCAATGTAGCTCTTAAGTGAATTCGCCGCTGCAAGTATCTGTTCCCTTGTGAACCCTGAATTGCCACTGGCAGCGTCGCTGCTGCCGGAATTGTTACCGGTGGGGGTGGAAGATTCTACAGAATTCAGTGCGTCGAGTTTGATGTGGTTTGGAAGGCGCTGATTTGCCACTTTAAAATTAATTGCCCTTGCAAATAGCCACACAAGTGATTCGAATCCGATCTTCTGGTCCCTGAAGCCTATGTACTCGGGGGCCCCTGATGAGAGGACCCTCCCTGCAACTTCAAGGTAATCCTTCAGGTAAATTGAGCCTTTGAGCATGGTCCCTGATGTTTTAGCCGGCACCTGAACCTGATTCACTGTGGGTGTCCTGTTGAGGACGTAGTATGCTTCAAGCTGCAGGAACTGTGCCATGTTCACCTTAACGCTTCCAACCTCAACTGTCAGGGGAAGACGTTTATTCCTTGCCAGGAAGGTGTTGACACGGACTGCGGCGTCCTCAACATCGGCCCGTGAAACTGATGGGCCCGCTGCAGAGTCCAGAGTTCTGTTAGCCTCTGCACTCGCATTAACCACTGCAACTGTGGAGTCTGACTCCATCACTGTACTGCAGGTTTTAACTGTCATGTTATCAGGAAGCAGTGCTTCTTCACCTTGTGTGTTCTGGGCATAGATCTCTCCGGTATTAAGTAACACCATGCATGCAAAGAGCAGCACGCATAGCAGTTGCATACCACGGGATATACTATCGCCTCCAGAATGCAGGATGGAATCCTGCAACTAATATTTCTGGTCCTGACTTTATTTATAAATTGTGATCGGTGATCGTAGAGTTTCTGAATTCAGGGATTTATGTGTTAAAAGGTACAAATGCGCTGTTTGAGATTATCTTGGAAAAAAGCAGCCGTTAATGGTCCTGTATTTCTGAGCTGGGGGTCTGGGTTATTATGGGTTTTAGAATCTCTTCCTGTACTGTATCTCCGAGAACCTCACCCTGAACTCTGTGCCCCCATTTGATGTGTACTCAAGTTCACCGTTCAGCTGATCAGTCAGGTTCCTTACAAGGAGCATCCCCAGACTCCTGAGGCTGTCCAGGTTGAAGTCATCGGGGAGGCCCACACCATCATCTGCAACGGTGAGCAGGAATCCATCGCCATCACGCCTCAGTGAGACACGCACCTCGCCACCACCATCAGGGAATGCATACTTGAAGGCGTTTGTCACAAGTTCATTCACGATGAGTCCCAGGGGCATTATGGTGTCAACGTTGAGCCTGATATCATCCATCTCAAACTTGAGGTCAACGTGCTGATCCGGCCTCATGTAGGAGAACATTATGCTCCTTGCGAGGCCCTCCAGGTAGCCCCTCACATCAATATCAGCCAGGTTACCTGAACGGTAGAGCTTCTCATGTATCATTGACATGCTCATGATGCGTCCCTGGCTGTCCCTCAGCACAGCGGTGACCCCGGGATCATCTATGTAGCTGCTCTGAAGGTTCAGGAGACTTGAAATCACCTGGAGATTGTTCTTGACCCGGTGGTGTATCTCCCTCAGCAGCAGCTCCTTCTCCTCAAGGGATTCCAGCAGCCTATCCTCATAGAAGATCCTCTTCAGTGTCGATGCAGCCTCACCACCCACCGTTTCAAGGAGTCTCAGCTCATATTCATCCAGGTCATGCCCGTTCCTGAAGGCCATGAGACCCAGGTTCCTATTGTCATGTTTAAGTGCCACCGCTATAAGGTCATCCCTCACCAGCACGGCATCATCCATTTCTTCAAGGATCTCCTCAGGGTTATCAACCCTGAAACCATCATCCATGGGCCTCAGGACACCATCACTAACGAGGTAGACAGCACCCTCGGAGAGGCCCAGATGTTCATTAAGAAGGGCCATGACATTCCTGAAGAGCTCCTCAGGGCTGTTACTGTGGTTTATCCTGACTATAGCTTCATTGAGGGTTCTGAACTCGTGCAGGCGCATCCTGGTAAGTTCCTCGGATTTTTCGCTCTCCTCTATCCTGTCTCTAAGCCTCAGAGTGTGGCGGAGGTCCTGGGCAACCAGGGAATAGCCCACAGCATCAGAACCCTCCCTTATGAGTGAGATGAAGAGCTTCACAGGGATCCGCTCACCATCGGCCCTGACATATTCCAGGGACACCGGGCTGTGATGGTAGTCCCCGGGTGAGGATGAGGCCCTCTCCATGATATCCTCAAATTCCCTCCTCATTTTCTGGTGATGTTCCGGTGCAACGATCTCCCTCCAGTCCCCCGGGGAGTCCAGGCCAAGCTCTTTTTTGGCCCGATGGTTGAGGCGGATAATCTCTCCAGTAGCATCCAGGAGTATGACGAGGTCCGTGACCTTATCCAGTATGCTCTCCCCGGCAAGGGATGGGCTCATGGCCGGTGGGTGGTATTTGATTATTGCATGGGCGATACCAGCTATTCCAACCATCCCCACGATCTGTCCCAGGGTGTTTATGCTGTGGATGCTTGATGATATGAAGGTGGTCAGGATCAGACCCGCGATGAGGCTGAAGGATGATACAATGAATATCAGGGTGGACATCTTCCTCTCACGGTAGGACGTCGCCACCCTGGCATGGTTCCATATCAGTGAGACGGCAGCGGCAAAGTAACCCACCATGTAGGCCTCAAATAATCCGCGGCCACCACCGGCCCAGGACATGAGTTCATGGATGTCCCCTGGTCTGATGAGGGACCCCACAAGGAGCATGTAGATGAAGATGAATGATGGTACTATGGGTATAACAGTGAACTTACCGGGACTCTTATCTGCAGAGAGCACCACGGCAAAGTTCAGGAACAGGGCTGGCAGAAGAATCCATGCAAGGTTTGAGAGTATGTAGAATATTAGTGCATACCTGTTTGTGGTGGTGTAGAGTAGCGAGGATGCCATTGCCCAGATCGTCATTGTAATGGCTATGAGGAGGAAGCTCCACTCCAGATTACCCCTCCTCACCCTTAGGGGGATATTCCAGCTCCCATATAGAAGAGCGATGCCAGTACAGACAGGACTATGTAGATGTTCATCCTCCCACATCTCTAAAACTATACATAAAATGAGGTGGTATACTGGTTATATCAGGGTTACCCTTAAATAGCTTTACGGTTGATACCCTTGAACTAACTGCTGGATGACATCTGCTATGCAGTAATTTTATGACATTGCGCCGTGGATACCATCGGCGGCTGCTATCTTCACGGCACGGAGGACCAGGATGGATGTGCTTGTAATAGGATACTATGGCTGGAATAATACAGGGGATGATGCGATGCTGTACTCGCTCCTTGATGGCCTCAGGGAGGAATTCAGGGACTCCAGATTCAATGTGACAGCGGCATCAGAACCATTCCTCCCAGAGGGTGTTGATGTGGAAACCGTCCAGCCTGGCATCTCACCCCAACTTTTCCTGGCGTTTCTGAGGTCATCCATGGTTATACTGGGGGGAGGGACCCACTTTTTTGATTATGGGAGAAGCTACCCAAGACTGATGAGGCTGGCCCAGATATTTCTCATGACGCTCTTTGCAAGATTAACACGAAAAAGGGTATACTTCATGGGGATTGGTATTGAGAGACCATCCCACTGGTGGAGCAGGTTCCTAATCAAGAACACCTGCAGAATGGCCCACCGGATAATCGTAAGGGACTCAGATTCCATGAGGGTGCTCTCTGAGATGGGAGTGGATGGGCGGGCTGAACTCTCTCAGGATCTATCATTCTTCCTTAAATATGAGAAACATGAAAAAAGGAGGGGATTGCTTGGCATCTCAGCCATGCCCTACTTCAGAATATACGAGGGAGATGAGGGAAAGGATGAACTTCTCGTGAAGGGATTTGCCGATGCAATACGCAGGTGGCTCTCCCTGGATGAGGAGAACAGCGCCAAACTCTTTATATTCAATGGTATGCCGCCCCATGATGATAGGAGTATATCATTAAGGATAGCTGAGGATGTGGGGGATGACAGGGTTGAAGTGGAGGAATACAGCCCTGATCCACGCCAGACCCTCGGTGCTGTGGCATCATGTGAGGCATTCGTGGCAATGAAGTTCCATGCAGCCCTCTTCGCCTATCTTAATGATCTGCCTACAGTCATAGTTGAATATGCAGCTAAGAACAGAGCCCTCGTGGAGGATGCAGGATTCAGGGGGAAGTCCCTCATTGACCTGGACGGCGTTTGCAACGGAGAACTCGCTGGCATGGTCGAGGACCTTTACAGGGACCCTGAGAGTTACATGGCAGAGAAGAAAGCGTCAGAGATCAGGAGGAGTTTTCCTTCATTGGAGGATGATGGTGAAGACTGTTGAGTTATATGAGGTGCTTCAATGAGGGTCATCAATGTTCTTATGCAGAATTATATAGGCGGACCACAGGTCAGGGTAGTCTCGGTGGCTGAGAAACTCCTTGAGAGGGGAATAGAGACGGTTGTATGCGCACCGTCATCCTCTGAAAGCCCTCTGGAGGAATACGCCATGGGGCACGGCCTTGAGTTTGAGGGTTTCTTCATGCCGGGACTCAGGGAGTTAAGGGGATTGGGGGATCTAATCAGGAACCTTATATGGATTTTAAGCATCCCGGTAACGGTCCTTCAGATGATCATGATAATAAGGAGAACCGGTGCAGATGTGGTCCATGTAAACGGCGTCCTGAATTTCCAGGCTGCTGTGGCAGGATTTATCTGCAGAAGAAGGGTTGTGTGGCACCTTATGAGTTCACTCTACCCACCGCTGGTCATAAGGGTCATGATGCCCCTTGTAAGGTTCATTGCTGATGACATTGTTGTAATTGCAGAGGGACTTGCCAGATACTACTTCCCGGAGGGTGACGGTTATACGATCATATATGAACCCGTGGATCTTGAAAGGTTCAGACCATCCCTCTACACGGATAGACGTGATAGTATCAGAGAATCCCTGGGTTTATCACCCTCAGAAACCATTGCTGTCTGCATTGCCAACATAAACCCGGTCAAGGGTTATGAGCACCTCCTGCGAGCTGTCCCCTCTGTTTTAGGGTCTGTTAAGGATTTCAAATTGCTCGTAGTGGGTGATATCCCTGAAAGCCAGCGAGGCTATTACAGTCGACTCAGGGAACTGGTTGATGAACTTGGAATCGGGGGCGCAGTTACCTTCCTGGGGCGGAGGGAAGATATACCTGAGATACTGGCAGCCTCAGACATCTTCGTCCTGCCTTCAACTGCTGAGGGGACACCCATATCTATACTGGAGGCCATGGCCATGGGTAAACCCATAATAGCGACAGATGTGGGTGCGGTGGCGGAACAGGTCACTGAGGGTAGGAACGGATTCCTCGTGCCCCCTGTTTCTCCGGATGAACTTGCTGATAGGATAATCAGGGTCTCCCTTGACAGGGACCTCCTGGAATCCATGGGGAAGGCGTCCCTGGAGCTGGTGAAAAGGTTTTCACTTGAGCACTGCGTGGAGGAGCACCTCCGCATCTACAGATCATAAAAATCAAATTCCATTAATCTGGGAACTAACAGGCTATTACTGAGCCAAAATTTGTTTTTATCTAATAAACATGTTCCCGAATCTTTTCCATGATCACCTCTTCAATAGTTCATTTGCCACGACCCCGGTTCAGGGGTCTCCTTTTATGATCCGGTGCATCCAAAGGTAAGATTGTAGTCGAATGTAAAGGTTCAGGGGTCTCCTTTTATGATCCGGTGCATCTTTATCGGATCATCATAAGTTCATGTCTGTAAACTTTATTAACCCGCTTTCACTTATCTCTCATCATCTGGGTCCGGCCAATCAATGATATCAATGAGTTGACTTCAGAACCGGGAAAAAGCTGCTGAATTCGTGATAAAATGAAAATTTTAAGTGTTATCATCGGAACACCTACTGAAGATTCCGCTTTATGGTTCAGAATAAAAAAGCAGGCAGAAATTCTGTCTTCACTGGGGCATGAAGTTGAACTACGTTTTTATGGTTTTTATAGCAGACATAAGCTTTCCTTTGAACCACCCTTCATGTACTCGCTGATGAGGGTCTCTCCCCTGAACGTTCATCTCAAGCATTTTATTAATACTTCGAGGGATGAATATGATTTATTGTTCTGTAACCTGGCACCGGCAGCATTCGTATCATCATTATCCAGGATAAGGGGGATTCCTATTATACTGGACAACCATGGGGATCTAACAAGTGAAAGGGAGTTATATGAGGGGGGTTTGCTGAAAAAGATTTACTACAATATAATTTCTTCCTTAACCCTTAAAGCATCCAGCAGGGTGATCTGTGTCTCCAGGTCGATGATGAAGGATTTGAGGGAGAGGGGGGTCCCGGAAAAAAAGTTGTACTGTGTAACCAATGCCACGGATCTGGATCTCTTCAGGCCCCTCAATGAAGATGAAGCAAATAGGATGAAAAAAGATCTGGGATTAGAGGACAGATTAACCTTCGGATACATAGGCGCTGATAGTAAATGGCAGGGTGTTGATAAACTCATTGAAACAGGCGAGGCTGTTGATTACAGGGACATCTTCTTCCTATACGTGGGATTTTCAGAAAACATGGAAAGGTCCCATAATGCATTGTATATACCCAAGGTCCCCTTTGACAGGGTTAAATATTATTATGGTGCCTGTGATGTCCTGGTCCTCCCCAGACCATCACATAAATCCGCTGAAGTCGCTGCACCCACCAAATTCGCTGAATACGCAGCCATGGGCAAACCCATACTGACAACAGATGTGGGGGATGCAGCTGCCCTGGTCAGAAAATATAAATGCGGAATCGTCATCGATGACAACAGCCCTGAAAACCTCTTAAAGGGGATAAAAGAATTCAGGTCCCTCCCTGAGGATGAACTCCTGAGGATGGGTAAAAACGCCAGGAAAATGGCTGAAAAGGAATTCAGCATGGAAAAGATGAGAGAGGACATGAAAAGGGTAATGGAATCCTTAAAGTTCTAATATGGGGTGTTTTTCTTGATTTCAAACAGTAAAAGAAGGAACAGGATAATCATAACGGTTTTATCTGCATTTACATTACTGATTGCCCTGAAATTATTCCAGATACAGTCAGATATAGGGATCTACTACTGGGACATCTTCCTCTATGTTAACAATGCCATGAAGATGGCCCATCTCGGACCAGGGGACGCCCTGTACCTTCCGCCATTCTTCCCGGCGGTACTGGCCCTCCTCTTCAGGCTGGGCTTCACAGGCGAAACAGCGGTATTTGCAGCGGCTGCAGCCTTCTATGTTGCAGGTGTCCTTGGAATGTACCTGCTCCTCCGCCTCAGATTCAGTGAAATGGAGAGCCTTGCAGGTTCCATATCCTTCGCCTCCTTTACTCTGATCCTTTCATGGGCAGCCACAGGGGCACTGGATGTGCCGGCCATCTCCCTCTCTATATGGGCGGTTTACCTTGCACTCCTTGCAAGGAGGCATGACAGCAGATTCTACTACCTCGCATTTCCGGTTGCAATGGCAGCATTCCTTACCAGGTACACCTCAGGCCTCATGCTGCTTCCACTCGCAGTCATAATACTAACCGACCCATCACTCAGGTCAAAGCTACCAGACATAGGCAGGGGAATTGGGCTGGGGGTCCTCCTTTATCTTCCCTTCGGTTACTTCTTCTACAGGAACATCGGAACACCTCTGCCCATCACAAAACAGGTTTCATCCACGGTGACAGGTTCAGCCACATCAATAAACCCTGGCTACAGCACCGACAGCCTTTACTACCTCAAGCACCTCCCGGAGTACATCTCGGCCATGCCATCCCACGATTACCTCAGGGTGCTGAACCCATCACTTTCAGGACCCACCCCCGTAGCCTTCATTGTATTGGCCCTGATAGCAGCAGGTTTAATGGCAATCATATGGAGGAACAGGGACCTGATATCAACCGATAACATCAGGGGGAAGATAATATTCCTTATACTATCCCTGGCACTCATATTCACCTTTGGGAGAACATCATTTGCACTGAGCGAGGCCCTCCTACTCCTCTGGGCGCTTTCAATCCTCTGGATAAGGGGGGAGTCTGATAACATTGAGATGAACCTTGCCGTGGCGGTCTGGTTCCTGGCCTACCTCTACATGCACAGCTTCCACCCTGTAAAGGTTGACAGGTACCTCATAACAGGACTTCCACCCCTTGCCTACGCCATATCCCTTTCAGTGAACCAGTTGTCTGCTTCGATTAGATTCAGGAGGGCTTCAGCTGTTCTCTCCCTTGCAGTCACCATCCTGATGGTCTTCTCGGCAGTCAGCTACACCGCAGGGATGCCCCACGAGTACGGCATAGTTAAGGGCGAGAAGGAGGCAGCTGCCTGGCTCATGAACCATGATCCCTCCTACAGGGAAAGGGTCATAGCATCCGACAGGGGCCCCGCCTTCACATGGTACCTGGGAGAATATGTCTTTACCAGAAGGATCCAGCCCCAGCGAAGGGAGCTGAGCCTCAGGTACTTCTATGAACTGAACCCGGACTACTATATATTCTGGACAGGTAAAACCGAGTTACCGGAAGGTTACAGGGTCATATATTCCAGGGACGGGGTTTCCATCGCCAGGAAAATTCGGTAGTGGTGGATTCATTCTTCCACCCTTATGCTGCATTCATATGATTCTTTGCTGCCGGTTCCCTTGGATGTAAACCCGCTGCAGTGCAGAACCCATCGAAACTATTTAATATGGTATGAATTCAAAATTACCTTGAGTTAAGATATAAAAGCCTCTGAATTCCAGATTGTTTGAAGGAAACCTTTATTCATTCCTACCATGAAAATGTTATTATAGGAAACCTTATTCTGACTGGAAATCATCCATAAATAGGGAGTGATGCTAATATGGAAACTCAGAGAATACTCGTAACCGGCGGCGCCGGATTCATAGGCACAAACCTTGTCAATGAACTCAGGAACAGGGGCCATGAGGTCCTCGCGGTTGACCTCATGCACACAGAACGCGAGGACTACATGAGGGCCGATGTCAGGGAGTACAGGCAGGTTGAGAGGATCTTTGAGGAAGACAAATTCGACTACGTATACCACCTCGCCGCAGAGTACGGGAGATGGAACGGTGAGGACTACTATGAGAACCTCTGGAAGACCAACGTGATAGGTACAAAGCACATGCTGAGGATGCAGGAGAAGCTTGGCTTCAGGATGATATTCTTCTCCTCAGCTGAGGTCTACGGGGACTACAGTGGAGTGATGAGTGAGGACGTCATGGTCAAAAACCCCATAAGCGACACCTACCAGATGAACGACTACGCCATAACCAAGTGGGCCGGTGAACTCATGTGCATGAACTCGGCGGAGATGTTCGGCACAGAGACAGTCCGTGTGAGGCCAGTGAACTGCTACGGCCCCCACGAGAAGTACTCACCCTACAAGGGCTTCATACCCATATTCATCTACCATGCACTCCACAGGAAGCCCTACACAGTCTATAAGGGCCATAAGAGGATAATAGACTATGTGGAGGACTCTGTGAGGACCTTCGCCAATATCGTCGATAACTTCATCCCCGGGGAGGTCTACAATGTCGGCGGACGGACCGAGTGGGAGCATGACATCAAGGAGTACTCCGACATGGTCCTTGAGGCCGTGGGGATAGATGATTCAATAGTCACCTACAGAGAGTCCGAGCCCTTCACCACAAAGGTGAAGACCATGGACTTCTCAAAGGCCATAAGGGACCTCAAACACGACCCCCAGGTGCCCCCAGAGGAGGGTATCAGGCGTACAGTGGAATGGATGAAGTGGTACTACAGGATAGAGGACTGAAAATGAGGACAGTCGCAGTCATCCCTGCCTTCAACGAGGAGGTCGCCATAGGCTCAGTTGTGCTGCTCACAGGGGAACACGTCGATGAGGTTATAGTGGTCGATGACGGCTCAACTGACAGGACAGCCCACGTGGCTGAGATGGCAGGCGCAAGGGTCATAAGACACCACAGGAACCTTGGAAAGGGTGCAGCCCTCAAAACAGGATTTGAGGCCGCAGATGCAGATGTAATAGTCACCCTTGACGCTGATGCACAGCACAACCCTGCAGAGATACCAAAACTCGTGGAGCCCATACTGAGGGGGGAGGCCGACGTTGTGAACGGGAGCCGCTACCTCCATGGGAGGGACGAGAACACCCCCACCTACCGCAGGGTGGGCCAGAAGATACTTGACAGGGCCACCAACATATCAACGGGCCTGGAGATAACCGACACCCAGAGCGGCTTCAGGGCCTTCTCATCAAGGAGCATACCCCACTTCAGGTTCAGGGACCCGGGATTCGTGGTTGAAAGCGAGATGCTTGCAGACGCCGCCGAGGCCGGCCTCAGGATAGTGGAGGTGGAGGTCGGAGTGAGATACGATGTTGATGGGTCCACAAGGAACCCCATAACACATGGTGTATCGGTGCTCCTCAAGATCATAGGGGACCTTGAACTCAAGCGCCCCCTCTACTACTTCACACTCCCTGGCCTCATAATAGGGGTCACAGGGGCCATCCTCAGTTTAATGTTCATAAGGGACTACATAACAGGTTTAAGTGTGAACATGGGCCCCACCCTGGTGGCGGTGATGCTCACACTCTTCGGGACATTCTTCATATTTACGGGGATCATCCTCGACTCCATGAGGAGGATGATCATCCACTATGGAAGGTGACTGCAGACTCTAAAATGGAAGGTGATTATTATGGGTGAATTCAGGGCATATGATGGTAAATGTGTTCTTGTAACAGGTGGAGCTGGATGTGTTGGAAGCAATCTCACAGGGAGGCTTGCAGAGGCAGGGGCCCACGTCATAATACTGGATAACCTCTCATCAAGTTATGAATGGAACATCCCGGAATATGAGAACATAGAATTCGTTAAGGGCGACATACTCGACGATGAGGTCCTTAAACGTGTATTCAAGGAGAGGCCCGAGTACGTCTTCCACCTCGCAGCCCACTTCGCAAACCAGAACAGTGTTGACAACCCTGAGAAGGACCTCCTGGTTAACGGGCTGGGCATACTGAAGGTCCTTGAATATGCGCAGCTTGTGGGTGTTGAGCGCTTCGTCTACTCCTCATCAGGGTGCGGTGTCTACGGCCTGGACTCAAGGATACCCTTTGAGGAACATGACATCTCAATATCACTGCACACCCCCTACCAGGTCACCAAGCTCCTGGGCGAACTCTACACCAACTACTTCCACAACCTCTACGAGATGCCCATCGTCAATGCAAGGTTCTTCAACGTCTTCGGGCCAGGTGAGGTCCCAGGGAAGTACCGTAACGTCATCCCAAACTTCTTCTACTGGGCCATGAACCAGCAGCCATTACCAATAACAGGGGACGGCTCAGAGACAAGGGACTGGACCTTCGTGGAGGACATAGTCAGGGGGCTCATGGCCATGGGTGTCAGGAAGGAGGCCATAGGCGAGGCCATAAACCTTGGCTCAGGGACCGAACACCAGGTCATCGAGATGGCGAGCATCATAAACGAGCTCACAGGAAACCCTGCAGGTGTGGTATACAGGCCAAGGAGGGACTGGGACGCCAAGACAAGGCTCCTGTCATCAATAGATAAGGCCAGAAGACTCCTTGACTACGAGCCACAGGTATCCTTCAGGGAGGGACTTGAGAGGACCCACAGGTGGTTCACCGATAACTGGGAACTCATAAGGAAGAGCGCAGAGTTCTAATCAAAAACTTTCCTTTTCTGATCGCATATGAGGATACTCGTTGTACAGGAATCGGACTGGATAGAGAGGAATCCCCACCAGCAGCACCACCTCTTTGACAGGTTATCTGCCAGGGGCCATGAGGTGAGGGTCATAGACTACCCCATAGACTGGCGGAAGGATGAAGGTGGGGGCATCATGAACCCCCGCCGGGTCTACAGGGGGGTCCACAAGGTCAGGGAGGATGCCAGTGTGGATGTGATAAGACCAGCCCACCTCAGGGTCCCGGTACTTGACTACCTCTCGATACCCTTCACCCATGGGAGGGAGATAAGGAGGCAGATAAGGGAGTTCAAACCGGACCTTGTGGTCGGATTCGGCCTCATAAACTCCTTCATAGCATCAGTCGAGGCGGGCAGACAGGGAATACCCTTCATATATTACCTCATCGACGTACTCTACACCCTGATACCGGAGAGGGCCTTCCAGGGGCTCGGGAAACTATTGATGAGGAAGACCATCGAAAGGTCTGACCTCGTCCTCACCATCAACCGGAAGTTGGACCAGCTGGCAGCTGAACTTGGAGCTGCAAGGACGGAGGTCATAGACGCCGGCATAGACCTTTCAGAGTTCGACCCCCACCTTGACGGTTCACGCATAAGGGAGAGGTACGGTGTTGGGGATGAAGACATCCTCCTCTTCTTCATGGGATTCCTCTACAACTTCTCTGGTCTAAGGGAACTTGCAGCGGCAATGGCAGAGAAGCGTGAGGAGTACCCACAGGTGAAGCTTATGGTGGTTGGGGATGGAGACGCATACGATGACCTTAAAAGGATAGGGGATGATAACCCGGGGAGCCTCATACTGACAGGCAGACAGCCCTACAGTGAGATACCCGAGTTTGTAGCGGCATCTGACATCTGCATACTCCCCGCCCACATAGACGAGGAGATAATGCAGGACATAGTCCCCATAAAGCTCTACGAGTACCTTGCAATGGCAAAGCCCGTAATAGCCACAAGGCTGCCAGGAATATACATGGAGTTCGGTGAGGGCAACGGCATCCACTACATAGAGAGGCCAGAGGAGACCCTTGACGTTGCAGTGGAACTTGCAGGTAGACTCCGAGAGGAGGGACAGAGGGGTAGGCGCTTCGTCGAGTCAAATGACTGGGAGACCATCACCGACAGGTTCGAGGAGACCCTCAGGGAACTTGTGGAGCAGGATGAGTGAGCATGTGCTTGCTGGAGGGTGTTTGGGTTGAGGTTAGTGACAGTCATACAAAGGAGGTGAAATGATGAGAAACTTACGTGAAATGTTTGGGTTGAGGTTAGTGACAGTCATACCAGCATTCAATGAGGAGAGAACCGTTGAGTCAGTTGTGAGGGGCGCCCTTGAACATGGCGACGTGATCCTTGTGGATGATGGCAGCACAGACAGGACCGCAGCCCTCGGGGAGGCCGCAGGTGCAAGGGTCATAAGGCATCAGAGGAACATGGGGAAGGGCGCAGCCCTCAAGACGGGTATAAGGGAGGCCCTTGAGGGAGACTATGACGTCATCGTATTCATGGACGCCGATGGCCAGCACGACCCCTCCATGATACCTGAACTCGCATCTGCAGTTAACGGTGGCGACTTCATCATAGGGTCAAGGTTCATAAGGAATAACCATGACAGCATGCCCATCCACAGGCAGCTATCAAACAGGATAACCACATGGATACTGAGGCTGGCCACAGGGTACCGGATAACCGACAGCCAGAGCGGATTCAGGGCCATATCAGCCAGGTACGCCCACCTGATACTTGAAATACCCTACGATGACTACGTCTATGAATCAGAGGCCATATGTGAGACTTCAAGGCACAGGCTCAGGATAGCGGAGGTCCCCATCACCTGCACCTATGGTGATGAGAAGTCCTACATCGGGGCGGGGGATGTCCTCCGGTACATAAGGTTCATAGTGAGACTCTTCATCAGAAGAATATCCAGGGTTAACGGCTGATGTGATATTCAGGTCCTGGCAGGGGCTTTTTTGTGTCAGGGACCCCTGATCAGCGGCTGCTTCAGCCCACTCTGTTTCAAAGGGGATGGATTTAATGAAAAGGTTTTACTTCTTTGCACTGAGCATTCTTCTCATAGTGGCCCTAATAGTGTGGATGGGCCCCTACAGGATCATCAGGGCAGTCTACATGGCAGACTGGATGATAATAGCCATAGCACTGCTCATCCACATGGGGGTTCTGGCTGTGAGGGGCCTCAGGTGGGGCTTCATCATAGGCCAGCCATGGAGGATGCGGGTCAACTTCATGGTGAAGACCATCGGCCTCTTTGCAGGTAACCTCAGCCCGATGCGAAGTGCCGGGGAGGTTATGAATGCACTGGCAGGTAAAAAGCTGAACGGTGTTGAACTCTCAGAGGGCCTCTCAGCAGGTTTAACCGAGAGGTTCTTTGACCTGGGGATAGGGGGTGTCTTGCTCCTCCTGGCTGCTGTGATGGTCCCCAGGATAAGGATAATCGCACTCGTGGGGGCCATTCTATCCGTCCTCATGACCTACCTCATCTACCTTGTTAACTGGAGGGAGGAGAAGGGTTTGAGGATCTACCAGAGGATACACAGGGTCATTGAGAAACTCCCCATCTCAGAGGGGACACTTGAGAACATCTATGAGCGGTTAACCTCAGGGATAAGGGGCATGATAGGTTACACCAGGTCATACTCAAATTTCACCTCCATGGGGGTCATATTCCTCCTCTCACTCCTCTCATGGCTCATGGAGTGCCTCAGGCTCTACCTGGTCTTCATGGCCTTCGGGTTGGAGATCGCCTTCTCCGCGGTTATAATAATATTCCTCCTGGCGAACCTTGTGGGTATACTCTCTGCCCTCCCTGGGGGTATGGGATCAATGGAGGTCTCCATGGCGGGGCTCTTTGTGATATTCGGTGTCCCTGGCTTCCTGGCCGGGAGCATCGCCCTGGTGGACCGTATAATATCCTTCTGGACCGTCACAGCACTGGGGGCCATCTTCTCCTCATGCTATGCAGCTGAGATATTTGATGAGGTCAGGTCATATATTCTGGATGTGAGGTCCTGATTGGTGGTGTGGGGGTATTGTGGATCTGACTACTGTTTTTCTGATTTTCCTGACGTTTCTGCACCCAAATCTAGTCCCTTATGATTGACCTCAGTATATCCCTGTCCACAGGGTCCAGGGCACCAGTCAGGAGTATCCCGACGATGTAGGCGCCTAGGGCAAGGGGGACCCTGACGATTATACCCGCAGGTATTAGAAGGAGGATGATTGAAGCTGCTGCAGGGAGGAGGATCCTCCAGGCGACATGAAGGTCCCTCCATGCCGGACCAAAACCCAGATCACGCACCGCCCGCAGGAAGAGGACAGTCATGAGGGCCTCGGTCATTACTGTGGCAGCGCTGGCACCCATGAAGTCAAATCTCGGGATGAGTATAAGGTTCAGGGCCACATTGAAGAGGGCTGCAAGCCCCGTGATCCGGGTTACAGTGGTCTGCCTGTTGACTGACCCCAGGAGGCTGGAGCTCACACCATTCACAAACATGAAGGCGGTTGCTGTTATGAGCACCCTGAGGGCCGGGACCGATTCGAGGTACTCCGCCGAGAAGATGAGCTCTATAAGGGGCCCTGCAAGGGTGAATACCATGAAGATCAGGGGGACGGCTATGATTATGAGGTACTTCAGGGACCTCATGTAGGTGAACCGCAGAGAATCCTCACTTTCAACATGGAACCTGGACATCACAGGGAATACCGCGGCGAGGTAGACGCTGTATAGTGATGTGATGACTGTGAGGAGCCTGTAGGGTGCATTGTAGAGGCCCACAGAGACATCACCCTTCATGAGTGAGAGCATCACAGAGTCTATCCAGAAGTATATCAGGGTGAAGACACTTGTCAAGCCAAAGGGGAGGGCCTCCCTGATCATGTCACGGCTGAAACTTAGACCCGGGGTGAAGAAACGATGGGTGAATATTGCAGCGGAGTATACAAGTGAGAGGATAGCTGCAATTAGATATGCAATTGCAACATCCACGACACTCCCCCTCATCCAGATAACTGCGAGGACACCCAAGAGGATGAAGAGGCTGTTGAGGATGTTCCATATGGTCTGGTACTCCATCCTCTGGAAGCCCTGGAATATGCTGTTGAAGAATGAGCCGAAGGAGCCAACAAGCATGTAGCCGGCTATGAAGATGATGACCGCAGCAGCAGTCCCGCTGTACAGTCCTGTGAGGGGGAGGAGGAGTATCAGCACGAATACTATGCATGCAAGGATGATACGGTTACCGAGACCCGCCGCCACGAGCCCCCCGGCCCCTGAGGGGTTCCTTGCAATCTCCCTGGTGATATAGGTCCCTATACCCAGATCTGCGAGTATGCTGAATATGCCGGTAAGGGCAAGTGCAGTTGATAGTATACCGAAACCAGCTGTTCCCAGGTACCTTGCAAGGTAGATGTTCCATACGAAGGCAGCCACGTTGGTGAAGATGGTGGCCACAAGGAGGAAGAGGGTGTTCCTTGCGAGGGCTCTCGCTTGACTCATCCTGATCACTGATTTTCAGGTTATCTTATCTGTGCTTTCAGTTCTCCTCGTCTTTATCAATATATATGATCTAAAGCCTTTTTCTGAACCACTCGACGGTCCTCATGAGCCCCTCCTCAAGCCCGACCTCTGGACTGAAGCCGGCCGCGGCGAGACGGGAAGTGTCTGCAAGGGAGTGGCGCACGTCTCCGGGCCTTTCATCAAGGTACTCTGGTTCTGCATTCGATCCCAGGATCCCTGAGATTATATCGAAGAGCCTGTTAACTGTAACGGAGGTCCCTCCGGCCACATTGTAGACCCCGGATCCAGGGGACTCGGCGAGGAATATGTTGGCCCTTACAACGTCCCCGACATATATGAAGTCCCTGCTCTGCTCCCCGTCCCCGTAGATCTGGGGTGACCTGCCACTGAGGAGGGCGTCGATGAACCTGGGGATAACCGCAGCATACTGTGAATCTGGCCTCTGCCGGGGCCCGTAGACGTTGAAGTACCTAAGAGAGACGGTTTCAAGGCCGTACTCCTCGAAAACCTGGCAGTAGTACTCCCCGGCCACCTTGGAGACCGCGTAGGGTGATAGGGGCATTGGCCTGGCGTCCTCCCTCAGGGGCATCTCCGGGTTGTTCCCGTAAACCGCTGAGGTTGATGCGTTCACAACCTTCCTGACACCAGCCCTGCAGGAGGCCATGAGCACCCTGAGGGTCCCTGTGGCATTGACACGGTGGCACCTGAGGGGGTCCCTCACACTCTCAGGGACGCTGGCCAGGGCCGCCTGGTGGAAGACGTAGTCCTTGCCCTCAAATAGCGACTCAAGGTCCAGGTCATTTATGCTCCCCTCAACTATCTCCAGGTTCTCATGCCGCGGGTCCCTGAGGTTATCAGGGCTCCCGGTTGAGAGGTTATCGATGACGGTGACACGGTTTCCCATCTCAAGGAGTTCATCTGTGAGGTGTGAACCTATAAATCCAAGTCCTCCGGTTACAGCTACATCCATATCTCTCATATTAATCCCTGTCCAGTCCTATGAAGTTTGATATCAGCATATTCTCAGATTACTTGATTCTGTGATTAGCATAATCATCTGACGTTTATGAAGAGGTGGAGGGACCTGTAGGGCTTCTTTGTATCAGGTAACCTGTATAGAAGGAATTCTAGTTTCTGGTCCTCTCCAGCCTCTGTCACTGTGAAATTAACCCTCTTCTCCCACTTCTCACCGTTACCCAGTTTTATGGTTTCATTCCTTAAAACATCTCCGCCCATCCTGACAACCATCCGGTAGGTTTCGTTACGGTACTCCCTGTTAACCACACCGACAATGACCTCAACCTCCTCACCGGCAGTAACGTTCTCAGGGTAACCGTAGGCCTTACCACCAGGTCCCAGGATGTAGAACTCTGTGAACCGCTCAGAGGGCGCCGGGTTTAGGGTTATGTAGACCGTCACTGCAACGAGGGTCACCAGTATAACCGAGAGGATCAGGGATAGCTTACCATCCCTTGAGAGTCTGCGGGGTGATGGGATGCGCCTCGGGTCAACTGAGTATGCAAGTCCACCGGCCCTGTAACGCCTGATAAAGGCCACCGGTGTCAGTACCAGGCTGATGGTCCCTATGATCCCTGCAGGGAGGGGCTTGAATGTGACATGCCCCCCCATGAGGAGCGCTATCACCGATGATATGATTATGCTGGTTGAGAATCCCAGGAAGAGTCTCTCAGGGATGCTGATCTGGTCCCTGAGGGGTGCTATGGCTGAGGTTAAAATGTAGCCTGGTATGAGGAGCACCTGGAGGTAGAAAAGGGCCTCCCCGACTCTGTAGGGAAGGCTTATTGATGTGAGGGTGAGGATGCTGATGAGCATCATAACCAGGAGGTCACTGAAACCTGCAAGGTTCCTGCCTGCTTCTCCCTTATGGGGGTCATCATGGGACGCCCTCCCCGCCTCTTCATCGAGCTTTCTCCTTTTAACCATCCTGAGGGCCTTCTTCTTTATCCGTGAAGGGTCAACTGCCCTGAGATCCTTTTCAGGTAGCTCAGGGACCTCCACTACAACCTCATCTTCGATGAGCCCGTACCTCTCCAGGATGTCCTTCTCTGACATCTGCTGCGACTCTATCTCACCTATCCTCTGCCTGGTCCTCCTGATGTAGGCAACAAGGGCTGATAGTATACCTGCTGCACCAAGGACCACCAACCCGTACCTGCCTGCGGTGCCAGCTAGCAGCGTGAGTAGAAGGACGAATGGTATGGTTAATGCGGCCCTCCTGAGCCTTCCATAGTCCCGGAGTCTCAGTAGAAGGGCAGCTGCGAGGCCATAGGATGAGGCGGCTATAAGTATTATGATAAGGACAAACCTGACCTGGTTCAGGTGGATTAGTGCTATAAGGAGTGTTGTGGCACCACAAAGGATGGCTGAAAGCAGGATGTCCCTTAATGGTGCATGTTCTCTCCCACGGGTTTCCTCTAAACCGCCTTTTCTTTCAGAGGAGTCATCCTGGCTTTCCACGGGCTGGTCTCTTTTTGCGAGTTCTCTGGCTGTTTTTATCTGGGTGCTTTCCGGTGGATGATCCCTTCCCTCAGGTTCACTGGCGTTCATCCTGGCACTTCCAAGATCAGCATCATTTACGGGGCGTTTCAGGAGCAGGATGATTGGTATGAGTATGGCGGGGAGGGCGTAGAGGGCCCTCAAATTACGCAGGGGCGTGTAGTTCAGAAGGAATGCGTTGAGGGTCAGTATTAGAAGCCCTGGTATGGGGGTGATTATGGTGTCAGCAAAACCGGTCAGTCTGAGGAAACTGTAACCTGTGACCAGCAGGCAAAGTATGAGTCCCGCCACCCGCAGGTAAAAGTGGGGCGCTGTTATCAGAAGAGCTGAGAGTATACCCGTTACGAGGAGTAAGATTTTTGCTTTTAACTTCACATGAGATTCTCCTGTCACTGCATTGATCAACTAGATTATTATCAATTCTGGATTGATAAATATTTACTATAACCAGTTCCCTCTGACTGGAAGATTAAAAATAGAAATGGCGGTTGCCGGATCCTACATGAGCCTGATACTTCAGAAAATCAGGTGCCGGGTGACCTTATGGCTATATGGTAGATCCTCACCCTGTATTCACCGGGTTCTGTGAATGGTGGCACTGTTAGTCTGATATCAACCGGTACCACAGCATCGATGTCCCTTTTAGCTGTCCAGTTCCTTCTTACCGGGGTGTAGGTTGTTGTTAGTGGTGTTTCGGGGAGTCCGATGCCGTAGTTGGCGTATTTGAGGTTCTGTATGGGTATGGTTTCAGGGCCCTGGAGGTCTCCTTCGGCCCGTATGTAGAGGTCGATGGGTACGTTGGAGAGGTCCTTTATCTGGAGTCCCTGGGGTCCTCCTGGCCAGTAGTATTCCTTTCCTGGTTCCACTGTGGCTGTTAGTGTGAAGGAGTCCCCGACCTCCCTTCCCTGCCAGAGGACCACTATCTCAACACTCTCGGGTACCGTGACGGTAACCTCCTGCACTGCTGTGGCACCTGCTGCAGGGTCTAAAATCAGAATGAAGATGAGTGCAGGAATCAGGATTTTTATAGGGATGCCCATAACTATCCACCCCCTCTGGGTCTCTGGGCTCTTCTATGGCTTCACATACACTTACAGATTTTCGTGAAATTAGTCACTAAAACGGCTATGTAAATTATGAATATTTATTACTGGATCTTTGTGGAGAATCCTGAGGATCTTACTAAAAAAGCCTTAAATTGTATTAAGCGGACCCCTTTAGGTTTAACTCACTTTTTTACAAAGATTTATATATGTGGGATTAGTATTCTTTTATCATGATTATTCATGTTACATATCTTTCAGGTTACCTGGCAGCCATTATTTCATCGATAATCGTTTCAGTGATACTGGGACTTCCCCTGACGCCTGAAAGGCCGGTCAGGCACTCATGGACACCGTCGGCCATCTTCCCGACACCCGTAATTGCACTGGGACTCACAGCCATATCCCTGAAGCTGGGTGTCACCGGCATCTATGGGGCTGACCTCGGAGCCGTGGCAGGGGTCCTATCAGCAATAATGACTGCATACTTCCTTGAGGATATATTCCCCAGACCGGAGGACTCATGATGAATGAACTGCTTGGAGTTGCAGCCGCAGCAGCCATATCATGGCTGAACTTCGTTGTGATAGACACATTGATGGGTCTCCCTGAGAAACCAGGTGTACGGGGGGCCGACTACATTGGAAGGGACATAGAGAAGAGGGGAGGCGACCTTGCAGGTGGCTTCTTCCAGGGAAACATTGTATGCTCACCGGACGCATCAGCCGGCACCCTCCTCGGGGCCATCGGATGCTACCTCATGGGCGTGCCTGAGGGAGGCCTCCTTGCTGCCCTACTGGTGTTCATAGGGAACCGTCTATGCGCCGACCCCGGGTATGCCGGGACACTGGGGGCCCTCTCAATAACAGTCATAATAGGGCTGGCCTCCCTCGCAGGGATGGGGCCCGGCCTCTTCGTCGTCGGGATGGTCATTGCAATAACCACCATACAGGGTGTGAGTCACTCAAGATCATCAAGGCTCCTTGGGGCCATAGCCAGGAGGATGAACAGGTATACTGACCTCCAGTAGAAGGTGTTAATCATGTTGATCCAGATAACAGGGATAATAGTGGTGCTCATGGCCTTGAGGGCTCTCCTGGCCCAGGACCGGGCTGAGAGGCTCCTGTACCTCAATGCCATGAGCTTCGGAATATCTGCGATGATAGCCCTCTACGTTGGAACCGCCTTTGGCGCTGTCCTTGCAGCGGTCTACTTCGTTGCATCAACCATAACATCCAATGCAATCGCCCACACCCTTGACCGTGTTGAGAGGAAATAGTTATCGAGGATTAGGAATATAGATGATGACTGGTGAATGTTTATGAATCCGCTGGACCTCCTTAACATTACAAACGTTGGTGTCTTTGTCATATTCACGGGAGCCGCAGGCGTCATACTCCTCTCAAAGCCCCTTGATAAGATAATAATGTTTTCACTCCTCCAGGGGGGCTTTGTGATGGTCCTTGCAGCTGCAAGGTACCTTGACGTTGCCATGGCAGCGGCCCTCTTTGACCCGATATCAACCATAATACTGCTGATGGCCGTTATGAGGATAAATGACATAAGGACTTCGAGGGGTGAGGAAGTTGCCTGAGGCTTCCATGTTCTTATTCAGGATGATTTGCAGGGGTGAGGAACTTGCTTGAGACCCAGATATGGTTCTATGCAGGGGCGGCCCTTGTGATAATCGGTTCAATTGCAACCGTGGCGGGTCCTGGTGTGAGGGACCCCATTGTGAGGATCCTCAACACAGAGATACCTGCTGTCGGTGTTTCACTCATATTCCTCACCTACAACCACACCCTCGCCCTCCTGACCTTCATCGCGGCAACAACCATAATGACACTGGTACTCCTCAGGGCGGTTATAAGGCTTGAGGAGATGGGGGTGGAGGCATGAGCCTTGGAAGGATCCTCAATGAACTTGCAAACCCCAGGAGGATACCCAGACTCTTCGCCTTCTCCCTTGGCCTGATACTGCTCGTCGGGTTCCTTGTGCCCATGGCCCTGAACCCTGACCAGCTCTACCCGAGGCCAGTGCCCCAGGAGCAGATAAACAGCAATGACCCCCTGGCACCCTATGACCGTGGGGGAGTACCCCTGGAGAAGCCAGGTAATGTGAAGTCCCAGTACCCCCAGTTCGAGGTTAACCTGGGTAAGATAACAGCCTACCTCTCACCCCTGGCCATAACTGTTAAGGAACTCACTGTGTACTTCGGTACATCCATATACTCATCCCCCGGCGGACTGATAGATGAGATACTCTACTACACCAGGGGCCTTGACACGGTCCTGGAGTCAAGCATCCTCATGATGGCCTTCACCATAGCCTCATGGGTAGCCCTTAACTTCACAATGAGGAGGCGCAGATCATGATCTCAGAGAAGCAGATGGAGGCAGATTTATGATGGTCCCGGAATTCACCCTTTCACTGTTCCAGCCCGCCATCTACACGGGCCTCATAGCAGGATTCATAGGGCTTCTCGGAATATCATTCCAGAAGAATGACCTTAGCGCACTTATAATCACGGATATAGTTGGAATAGCAATGCTCGTAATCGTTGCAGCCGTTGGAACCGACCTTGCAGAGGCCCTCATACTTCCTGGTCTCGTGGTTGAGCTGGCTGAGATAATGGCCATATCAGAGATACTCATATCAAGGGAGATGAGGATACTTGGTGAGGTGCCAGTGGTTGAACACAGACCCATGGAACTTGAGGTCTTCAGGACCGCGCCGAACTTCCTGGCCCTAATCCTGATAGCCTACGGCGTGTTCCTGACGGGATTCACAGGGGGTGCCGTTGCCGGGGCGGGCATACTCTTCTATGTCGCTACCAGGAGGGCCAGGGGTCTTCCAGCAGTGGAGTGGGACGGTATCGCAGGTATATCCGGTGTAACATGGTGCCTCTGGCTTGCAGGGTTCCTGATATTCTTCATAGCCCCACAGCTCTGGCTCCCGGCGCTATTCATGTCAGGATGCGGCATACTCATAAAGGTCGCCAGCAAGATGGGCCTCATCGGGGTCCTTGCAAGGGAGGAGATCAGGGAAGCAGGGGGTGATGAGTGATGGATATAGCGTCCCTGGGAGGTGAACTCCTCGGCCAGATACCCTTCGGTGATATCGTATTATACCTTACACCCTTCAACCTCTTCATGTTCGCAGCGGTACTCATATTCACCTTCCTCATAGCCATAAGCAGGACCGAGACCCAGGTTGAAACTGAATTCGGGACACTAGGTAACAGGCGCGTGGAGGTTGATACAGCTGAGTTCAGGGTCAGGCGGTTCCTTGCAGTTGTCTGTGGACTTGCAACTGCCGGTGCCATGGTGACGGGTGACCTCTTCAACTTCACCCTCTTCGTGGCGCTCATAGGTATCGTTAACATAGGTATAGTCTCGGCTGTGAGGCAGGTGGAGGTCCTTGACGCCGCCTTCCAGTATGGACTGATAGCCATGATGGCATCACTCCCACTCTTCGGCGGCGCTGCCCTGGTGCTGGGATCGTCAGGTACCCTGAGCCTCCTTGAACTCTCAGGGATGGCCGGGAACCCCATGATAGTCTTCGCATCCATCCTCCTCCTCATGGGGGTTGTCGGGGAGACGGGTGTCGCACCCTTCTATGCAACCAAGGCCGAGATGTTCCGTACACCCGGTTCACCCTTCATACTCATAATACACCTCAGCTCCCTCCTGGTGATCGTGAGGGCCATAGAGGTCCTGCTGATAGTTTCACTGTAGGTGAGATACATGAACAGGCTCAGAATGGGAAGTTTAACTGCACTCATAATTTCAGCTACAGGGATAATCTACGCCCTGATATTCAACCCACCATCATGGGTTGTATACGGTGTGGCCATATTCCTGATACCCGTCTTCATACTCTCCATAGGTATACTCTCCATGGCCAGGCCAGAGGAGGATGAGGCAGAGGACAGGGTCGATGAACCCTTCATAGGGTACTGAGTTCATGATAATCATTACGTTGTTAATGGTGATGAGATGAATCTGATGGGAAACATCATAGTGAATGTTCTTATAGCATTTCTCATAGGAAGCCTCCTTCTGGGCTTCCAGAGGAAGGTCATGGCAAGGATACAGAGAAGGCCGGGGCCCCCTGTGATACAGCACCTCCTCCACACCCTGAAGTTCTACATAAAGGAGTCCTCCTTCCCGAGGACGGCTGCCATGCCATTCTATGTTGCGATAGCAGCGACGCTATGCGGTATATGGATAAGTGCAGTTATAATCGGACCCGTGCTTGAGGGATCCCTCCTCCTCTTCTTTGGGATCTATGCCCTGCACAAGATAGTTGAACACAATGCAGGGTCATCATCAGGGTCACCCTACGGTAAGCTCAGCTGTGTCCGTGCGGTGTTTTCAGCTGCAGCAGAAATGCCGCTCTTCGCTGTCCTCGCGATCATATACCTCCAGACCAGGACCATGATAATATCTGATATCATAGGTTACCAGAGTATCCACGGGCCCCTGCTGCTGAAGCTGCCCCTGGCAGCCATGATGTTCTTTGTCCTGATCCTATCAAAGGCACCCTACTCACCGTTCTCCATCACCAAGGGGAAGGACATAATATCAGGTTATGAGACAGAGCACTTCGGGGTTCTGAGGGGGTACCTGATGATCTCGGAGTCAATAGCATGGTACATGCTGCTCTGGATATTCCTCACAGTCTTCATCGGTGGTCTGAGCCTGCCGCTCTACATACTCGGGATGGTGATAATCACAACCATAACGGCCTTCATAAATGCCACAACACCCATGCTGAACCCGAACCACTCGGTGGCCATACAGGTCATCCTGGCCTTCGTGGGTATCGCCGGTTCAATCGTCCTCATGCTTCTAATGTAGGAGAAATGATAGGAATGAAGATGGAAGGGATTTAATCAGAAGAGAGGGGATTTAATGGAAAGGGATCTTACCTTACTCACGGCACTGGTTGCAGGGGGCGTTATAATTGTGAGCCTCCTTGCAGCCATCATGCAGAGAATGTCCTTGGCTGTTATAACCATCCTTGGTGTTCTGTTCACGGTCCTGCTGCTAATGGCTGGCCGTGAAGGGTTCTCCAGGTTCTCAGAGGACCTCGAGAGGGCAGCATTCTTTGTGGTACTTGCAATGTTTATGGTATCATTCATAATACTTTACAGACCATTATAAGTGGAGTTCACTGGTGATAATCTTGTATGAAATATACCTCATATACACGGTTTCCTTTATCGCGGGTTCATTGATGGGTTTGCTCCTAAGTTACAGGAAGTACAGGGAGCCCTTCGTTGATAAGAAAATCGATCCCCTGGCCCTCGTGGTTGCAGTGGCAGGGTGGACTGTCCTTGTGAATGCAGGGCATCTGGCCCTCACTGATATAATGAGGACCGCGGGGCTCTTCATGGTGGCCCTGGTTGCAGGGATGAGGCCAGGATACGGCAGGTACGAGACCCTCACCGGGGCCCTCCTGGCCCTCCTGATCTGGCTGATTTCAGGGACTCTGGGGTGGTAAGCAATGGATGAAGGAGAACTCATGAGGCTGATGAAGAGGAGGATACTTGAGAGTTACCGCTGGCAGGAGGACGTTATAAAGCCACTATCCAGGGAACTTGAAATTGACGTTGAGGAATTCCAGGACATACTCATGGAGAAACTCGACATGTCGAGTCTGGAGGCCCTGCACCCCAGGTTCGAGTCGGCAAGGCCGAGGTGCATCAGGGATAGGCTCCACAGTGACCTCCAGCTCTGCTGGCTCGTGGATGTCATGGAGATAATAAGCGTGGATGATGCCGAGGCCCTCAAGGATGAGATCACAGAGATGGTCCTGGGAGGGAGGGAGTACTCCGAGGCCCTCACAGAGGGCAGGAGGAGGATCCATGAGATACTGAGATCATGATGAACTTCAATCAATAAAGAGCAAATGCTGAGGTAAAGAAATGTTGGATGTCCTTAAAAGTATTCTGAGGAAAACTTCAATCCATGTATGCCTTGTAAATACAGGGGGGTGCAACGGCTGCGATATAGAGGTCCTTGCACTCCTCTCACCAAGATATGACCTTGAACAGTACGGTATATACGTCCACCAGAACCCCAGGGAGGCCGATGTCATACTTGTAACCGGCGCGGTTACAGAGCAGTGGAGGGATAAACTCCAGAGGATATACCGCAAGGCCCCGGAGCCGAAGATAGTCGTGGCCCTGGGTAACTGCCCAATATCCGGTGACGTGTTCAACCAGGAGGGTGGAAGCGTCTATGCACCGGTCTCCGACTTCATACCGGTGGATGCAGAGGTTCCAGGCTGTCCACCCAGGCCATCAGAGATACTCGAGGCGATACTTTCGGTGGCGCCCGGGGCCATAGCAGAGAGGGGGAAGAAGAGATGATACTGCCACTTGGACCCATGCACCCTGGATACAAGGAGCCCATAAGGCTCAAGGTTAAGACCCGGGGTGAAAGGGTTCTGAAAGCTGAGATAGAATACGGATACGTTCACAGGGGAATAGAGAGGGTTATGAGGAACAAGACCTGGCAGAAGGCCATCTACCTCTCTGAACGCGTCTGCGGGATATGTTCATATATACACACACAGACCTTTGCAGAGGCCTTCGAGGCCATATCAGAGGCCGAGGCACCGCCAAGGGCACAGTTTCTCCGTGCATTAACGAATGAGCTTGACAGGATACAGAGCCACCTAATAGCGAATTCAACCTACTTCAAGGCCCTGGACCATGAGACCATGTTCATGTACATGCTGGCCCTCAGGGAGCCTGTGATGGATGCCATCGAGCTCCTGACAGGTAACAGGGTTAACATGGGCTGGAACGTGGTTGGCGGTGTCAGGATGGACGCATCAGAGAGCCACCTCTCAAGGATAAGGAGGATCATAGTGGACCTTGAAAGGGAATTCGACCGCTACGTTGAAATGTTCGAGCATGGACCACTCATGGGCCTCAGGTCCAGGGAGGTGGGTTACATGAGCCAGGAGGAGGCAGAGAAGGCCAGGGCCGTTGGACCCACAGGGAGGGCCTCAGGTATAAGGTACGACTTCAGGGAGGACCACCCCACCTACAGGGACCACCTGGACTTCAGGACAGTCTGGAGGGATGAGGGTGACAACTTTGCAAGGATCATGAACAGGTTCGATGAGATAAGGGTCTCAATCGACCTCATAAAGCAGGTCATAGATAACATGCCAGATGGACCCGTCAGGAGGAAGGTCGATGTTAAGGCGGGTTACGGTGAGTGGAGGAACGAGGCACCCAGGGGGGAGGTGGCCTACATGATCGAGACCAACGGTAACCTCATAAAGAACATATCCATAAGGACCCCGAGCATAATGAACATTGACGCATGTGCAAAGTACATGCTGAGGGACGTTGCAACCGTCGCAGACGCCGTTGCAACCTATGCAAGCGCTGATCCATGCATAGCATGCGCAGAGAGGGTCATGGTTCTTGATGAAGAGAGTGGGGAGAGGGAGATACTCCTCTAATGAATGTGTGATGTTGATGTCCTATGTCCTCTGTAATATGGTACCTCTACGAGTTTGCCCGTAAGTCATGGGCAGAGAAATTCGCCAATGCACACACAGAACACGAGATCCTTGAAAAACCAGAGAGATTCAGGGATTTCCCCAAGGTTAGGAAGGAGTACTGCATAGGCTGCGGGGCCTGCACAACGGCCTGTCCCGCCCCTGGCGCAATAAGGCTGGTCCGTGACACAGACACGGCTGAGACGGAGGGTCAGACCTACCCTGTCATAGTCAGGGGTGCGTGCATCAGGTGCGGATTCTGCGCCGAGGTCTGCCCAACCGACCCCAAGACCATCGAATGCGGAGAGAACCACCTCATAAGGGAAGAGTTCACCATAGTGCCCTCAGAGAAGATCTATATCATAGACGACTACCTCTGCATACGATGCAAGAAGTGCATGAAGGCCTGCCCGGTGGATGCAATAACCGAGAAGGACGGCAGGGTCGAGGTTGACCAGAGCAGGTGCATAGCCTGCGGTGAATGCCTCGAGAAGTGCCCTGTCAAGGGCGCCCTCAAGGTGATACACGTCGCCTACGTCGAGGAACAGAAGATGGTCATAAACATGGCTGTCAATGAACTGGAGTCAGCCATCGAGGAGAGGAGTGAGGATATAAAGAAACTCGAAGCAGGTGAAGTCTACAGGATGAACTACCCCCTCAAACCCCTCCTCGAGAGGGCCCTTGATGTCCTCCCAGATGAGGAGATAGTAAGGGACCTCCTGGAGAAGATAACAGACCGCCTCAAGATGCGCATCATAACATGGAGCCCCGAAAAATGTGTACAGTGCCGTCTGTGTGTGGATGAATGTCCATCAGGTGCCATAACCTACTCAGAGGATGAGGGAATCGTGAGGGACCCTGATAAGTGTCTCAGGTGCAGCACATGCTACCAGACATGCCCCTTCGGCGTTGCAGGCTACTATGTTGCAAGGTTCCTCATAGATGAATCCAATGGAGAAGAGATAGTGAGGATCACCATAAAACCGGCGGCTCTTCCTGTAAAGTGATGAGGAGATGATAACATTCCAGCTGCAGCAAAACCCGTGAAGCCCCTGAGGGAAGTTGACGTTGACTATGAGATTGACAGTGAGAAGTGCAGGAAATGCCCTGATAAGCCATGCCTCACCTCATGCCCGGTCGACGCGATACACCAGGACCCCGCCACAGGGGAGGTTGAGATAGACGATAAATGCTTCGGATGCGTCCTCTGCAGGGAGGCCTGTCCCTACGATGCCATAAAGATAAGGACAACCATGGCAGAGCCCATCAGGGAGAACGTGCCCGTTATAAACCCCAGGATCTGCAGGGGCTGCGGCGGCTGTGTATCCGCCTGCAGGACAGGGGCCATACATCTGGTATCATCTGGTGAAACAGGTGTCCACAGTGAGATAGACGAGGATAAATGTGTCCGATGCGGTTACTGTGCAAGGGCATGCCCCACAGAGGCCATAAAGTACGGGGAGATCCTCCCAAGGTCAGTGGTGGGGGGTAAGGCCGTGGTGATTAACCAGAGGGACTGCATAGGCTGCATGACCTGCACCAGGGTCTGCCCCTCAAGGGGGGCCATAAAGGTCGGTAAGATCAACAGGTTACCCTACATAGACCCCTCCTACTGTGCAAGGTGTGAGGAATGCATGGACGTATGCCCCTCAGCAGCAATCAGGTACTCCTCAAGGAAGAGGGCCTACGAAAACTTCTCAAAACTCAACAACATGGAGATAGCAGGGGAGATACTTGAGAGGGAATCAGAGAAACTCGTGAAAAACCTTGGAAGGATGGACTCTGTTCTTAGGGCAGTCAGGAGAGGACTATCAGATGACAGCCCGGAATACAGTGTGGATGTCACCGATGAAATAAGGGACGGTATAGAGGAACTCGTCGACTCCAACCTCCATATATATGAACTCAACCACATAATAGACTTCACCAAACCCTCAAGGCGAATAAGGGTCCTTGAGGAGAGGTGCATAGGATGCGGCCTCTGCGTTGACGAGTGCCCGGTGGGTGTTATAGAACCCACAGCCCCGGCCCCGGTAAAGATACTTGATGGATGCGTATTCTGCGGAAGATGCAGGGGTGTATGCCCCGTAGATGCCATTGAGATCACAGAGGAGGGATTCAGGGCCAGAGACGGCAGGATATACCTTGAGAGGAGGATCCTGACAGGTCCAAGGAGGGGCTCAGTTGAGGTTGATCACATGGTCTGCCAGAGGTGCGGTGTATGCGTTAACCACTGCCCTGTGGATGCCATGAATCTCAATGATGAGGTTGAGGTTGACGCTGATAAATGCATACTCTGCGGTGAATGCCAGGACATATGTCCTGTCACTGCGGTGAGGCTGAACCTGGAGGATGATAACCTTGAATAGGGTTTTCGTAACAGACTGCGAGGGACCGGTATCACTCAATGATAACGCCTTTGAAGCAGCAGCCCACTTCATCCCCGACGGTGACAGGTTCTTCAGGAAGGTGAGCCAGTTTGATGACATACTGGCAGATGAGATCAGGAGGCCCGGCTACAATGCAGGGGACACCCTCAAACTGATAGTACCCTTCCTCATAGCCCACGGAGTCACCGATGAGAAGCTGAGGGAGTTCTCAGAGAGGACCCTCAGACTGGTCCCAGGGGCTGATGAAACCCTGAGACTTGCAGGGAGGCTCATGCCATCCTACATAGTGAGCACCAGCTACAGGCACTACATCGAGGCCCTCTGCAGGCACCTGGACTTTCCCCTGGAGAACACCAGGCACACAACCCTCACCCTTGACGTGGAAATCCCCGATGATGAGAGGGAGATGCTCAGGAGGCTCACCGGGGAGGTAATCGAGGGGGACTTCGAGGACCTGGATGAGATATTCTTCCACATGATACCCGGTATGGAGGCGGGTAAGATACTCCATGGGGTGAAGACCGTTGGAGGGGACGGTAAGAGGGTTGCCCTCATGGAGATCCTCTCTGAACTTGAACTTCCCCCGGAATCCGCCATGTACGTGGGTGACAGCATAACAGACGTTGAACCCCTCAGGGAACTCAATGGGAGGGGCCTCGCCGTGTCCTTCAACGGTAATCGCTACGCCCTCAGGGAGGCAGAGGTGGCGGTCATCTCCACTGACTCAAGGGCGCTGACACCACTGATAGACCTCCACTCAAGGTTCGGGAGGAATTACATAGTGGAATTCGTCAGGGCCTACTCTGAAAACCCTGAAAGGGCCCTTGAATCATTCAGGATAGACTTCAGGGTGGCGGATGAGTTCAGGAGGGTTTTCAGGGGGGACTACCCCATCATAACTCTCATCGATGAGGAGGCCGACCTCCTGGATGCAAGCATGGAGGTCAGGAAGAAGATCCGGGGGGAGGATGTCGGATCCCTCGGCTGAAGCCCTGGATGTGTACATTCAGCATGGTTGTGATGCTCAATGGAAATCAACGGAACAGTGATTGAGGATACATTCTCTGAGGCCTTCACAGGAAGGTGTGTGAGGGCCACCATAACGGCCCGTGACATGGAGACTGTAAGGAGGGCGGCCCTCGATGCCACCGCAACCCCCGGCGCAGTCATAGGCAGGGTTGAAGGTGGAGTTGAATCATTCCTGGAGGGAGGAGACACCCCGGACGGCAGACCCGGGGCCACGGTCCAGTTCTACTATGCCCTGGATGACATGGAGAAGTTCCAGGTGGAACTCTCCTACCGGATAAGGCAGGACATACTGGTGAAGCCCTTCACAGCCCTCTACAGCTCCACCCCCGACCCGGATGGATACCTGGATATGATGAAGCATGTGGGACACTGCGGTGATGGCTATGAGTGGGTGGAGGAGTTCAATGGCCGTGAAATGATCAACGTACCAATAGCCGTCCCTGACTTCAAAATAGAATCAAGGATGGGCTACAGGGAGGCAATCATGGGGGCCAACTTCTGGTACATGTGCAGGGACCCCGACACGGTACTGGAGGCAGGCAGGGCCGCCATAAGGGCCATAGATGAGGTTGAGGGTGTTGTGACTCCCTTCGACATATGCTCAGCGGCATCAAAGCCAGAGACAAATTACCCCTGGATAGGCCCCACCACCAACCACCCCTACTGCCCCAGCCTGAAGGAGGTGCTCGGTGACGAGTCCAGGGTCCCGGAGGGCGTCGGGTACATACCCGAGATAGTCATAAACGGCCTGACACTCGAGGCCCTCGAGGAGGCCATGAGGGTTGGGATAGAGGCTGTATGCAGGTACGATGGGGTCATCATGGTATCTGCAGGTAACTATGGCGGTAAACTGGGGGACCACAGGATAGAACTCCACGGTGTTCTTGGATGAGGTTCGATGCAGTGGGTCTTGGAGCCCTAAACATGGACCAGCTCCACATGGTTGAGAGGATAGCAGGCCCCGATGAGGAGACCTTCGTGAGGGGAATCATTGAATCCTGTGGGGGCTCAGCAGCCAACACCATGATAGGCCTCTCAAGGCTCGGCCTGAGGACAGCCCATCTAGGTAAGGTCGCCGATGACAGGGAGGGAGGACTCCTGAGGGGTAACCTCTTGTCAGAGGGGGTCACGGATTTCACCGTCGTAGCGGATACAGGTAGAAGCGGCCGTGTGATGGGCTTCGTTGACCCTGAAGGTAACAGGGCCCTCTACGTTGATCCTGGGGTCAACGATACCCTCAGGGTGGATGAGGTGGATGAGGAGGCCCTTAACACAGAACTGCTGCACCTTACATCCTTCGCAGGTGATGGCATAAACGTCCAGGTGGACGTGATTGAGGCACTGGACGAATCCGTGACCGTCAGCCTGGACCCTGGGCACCTATATGCCTCTAGGGGAGTTTCTGAGCTTTCAGATATCCTTGAGCGCACTGACATCCTCCTCACAAACCAGGGGGAACTTGAGATGATGACAGGGACAGGTGACCCTGAGGAGGCAGCATCACTCCTGGGGATAGGGGTGGTTGTTGTTAAGATGGGCGCCCGCGGCGTAATGGCCTGGGATGGTGAACATGTGATGGTGGATCCGGTGAGGACTGAATGTATTGATACTACCGGGGCAGGGGACGCCTTCAATGCCGGTTTCCTCTACGCATGGCTGGCTGGCTTCAGTCTCGAGGTTTCATGCCGCTTTGGAAACTATATAGCCTCGCGGTGCATCGAGGGGTACGGTGCCACAGGATCCCTCCCCGGGACTGAGGCCCTTGATGTCCTCAGGAGGTATGCTGAGGGTTGATGTTTGATGGAGTGTGTTGGGTCTGAGTTGATGTTTAGGGTCTAATAATCTGAAAGAAATTTAAGTAATAGGTTTAAAAGGTAATAGAGGGGACGTGTTAACTCTTGAAGCTTAAAAGGATGCAGGGGTTGTATCATGGATATAATCTTTAAGAAGAAACTGGAGGACCTCCAGAGGGATGTTGCATTAAAGTCGATGGACCTTGAGGAGAGCCCTGGGGACGTTGAGGTGGAACTTGAAAGCTGCAGGGTTCTGGACAAATTCATAGACATAACACCGAAGTGTGTCAGGTGCAATCTCTGTTTTGAGGAGTGCCCTGTGGATGCCATATCAGGATCATCCTCATCAAAACCTGCAAGGATACTTGAAAACTGTGTCAAGTGTGAGATATGCGCCCAGACCTGCCCTGTCAGGTGCATAAACGTTGTTGAGAGCACCGCCACCATCGGTGATGAGGAAGTGACCTACAACCTGGAATACGTCAGGATCCCCCACCGTCTACTCCGGATGAAGAACATAGAGGTCACAGATAGATGCACCGCATGCGGGACCTGCACAAGGTTCTGTCCCACAGGCGCAATTCAGTTAGATCAGGAAATTGCGGTGGTCGATGAATCTATCTGCATTGGCTGTGGGGCCTGCGTCAACGTCTGCCCCTCAGATGCGGTGGAACTTGAAAGGGAACTGGGCCCAGTGATTGAGACTCGCAGGCTCCTGGTTGATCAGGATGCATGTGTCGAGTGCCTCGTCTGTGAGGAGAACTGTCCCACCGGGGCCATAAGGATTGAGGATGGAGAGGTTGTGGTTGATAGTGATAAATGCATTCTATGTGAGGTTTGTTCCACAAGGTGTCCTGTGGCAGCACTGAAACTGGAGAGGTTGGCAGATGAAAGTTAAGGAGATTATGGATAAGGAGTTTATAGTGGTCTCCCCTGAGGATGAGGTTGTTGAGGTATCATTGAAGATGGAGGAGACCCGGAAGTTCACAACACCTGTCGTTGATGGGGATGGGAAGCTCGTTGGATGGGTTACAAGCTTTGATGTGATGAGGGGACTCAGGGATGGAGTTGAACTTGTCTCTGACATCATGCAGCCACCGGAAAGGATAGTCCATGTAAACGAGAACGACCCGGCAAGGCTCGCAGTCCTCAAAACAGCCCACCACAAACTCGTGAGCATCCCGGTCCTGGATGATGATGGAAGGGTTGTGGGGGTTGTCAGGTCCTTCGACATCGTTGAGACCCTATCCCAGCTCTATGAGATCAAGGTGTACAAGATATTCGAGGCCATGAACGAGGAGCTCAAGGGTGTGAGCTGGGATGAACTCATGGAAGCTGCAGCCATAATAACAAGGAGGCGCACAGGTAAGAGGATAAAACCGAAGGAGTATGAGGAAAGGATCCGGAATTCAACCTTCGGAGAGGCTATATGGGCAACAGGGGGTCTTGAAAAATTCTTTGTGGGTCTGATAGCCATAGGGGAACTTGTCATTGCAAGAAAGATTGCAAGGGCAAGGAAATAATCACCCACCCCCCATATCCTTTTTGGAGATCATGTTTCTCTTATGATGACCTGCAGTGGTCATGTTCTGTCTTTCTGTTTTAAGTGCCTCCACCATCGTTTTTGGGTTTCCCTTTATCCTGCCTCTGAGGGATTCCTGTCCCTCTTTATTTTTTTTGATACTCATATTGATCCATGAACCTGCTAATCGCGTCTTCAGGATCATATGGTGGTGCTGAGTTCTATTTAATCCCTGATCTGGTGGTTGGATAGACCTTTGAAGCCTTCTTAAACACTATGATACATGTAAAGCTTATTACTCTCCTTCACCATATTACTCTTGAGGAGCTACTCTCCTGCAGGGTTTTTAGATTCTGATAATCAAAGGTTTCTGGTTCGGGGCAATGGAGATTAAAGTGTTCGAAAAACTCGTGGAATTCTTTGAAGGGAAGGATGAGGTGGATTTAGCCTATCTTTTCGGCTCCACTTCCAGGGGGGATAAGGGGAAACTGGGCGATTTTGACCTGGGAGTTCTACTACGGGAAACCCTGGAAGAACATGGGATGTTACAGTTTCAATTGAAATTGCTTGATGATCTTGTATCCCTGCTTAAAGCAGATAAGGTTGATCTGATTATCATGAATGATGCACCACTCTCCTTAAATTATAATATCATAAAGGAGGGAATACTCCTGAAGGATGATGAGGAAAAAAGGATAAGGTTTGAGAAAAACATCATGTCAGAGTATCTGGATAGGAAGTACTATATGGACAGGCATGCGAGAATAGCCATCAATGGGATAGCCCGCCAGGGATTAATATGAAAAATGAGATCTCATCAAAATTAGAAAGATTGGGAGAATACCTGAAAATATTGAGGGGTTATCAATCCCATACCCTGGAAGATTTGAAAAATGATGTCACGTTAAGGGGAGCTGTTGAAAGATACCTGGAGGTTTCCATAGAATCCTGCCTTGATATTGGAGAAATGATCATATCACAGGAAAGAGCCAGAAAACCAGAAACCTACAGAGAGGTAATAGAGATACTCGGGGAAATAGGAGTTTTACCAGAGGATTTTGTGGATAAATTCGCCCCAGCTGCAGGTTTCAGAAACATACTGGTTCATATGTACGCAGAAATAGATATTGAAAAGGTCTATGGATACCTGCAAAACAACCTGGATGATATAAACAATTTTGCAAGGTTCATCGCAGAATACCTTAAAAAATCATGAAACAGGGCATGACTGCTTTTCCTTTTCTCCATATTTCCCCTTATAATGATGATTCCATGATGGGGCTTAGCCATCTGAATGCCCTACTTTTATTATCTCGTTCTCACCCTCCTTTGGCCAGAAACTGGCACCTTTTATCTTGAGGTCCATGATTCACCAGTTCTTGATCACTGAAAAGACCGGTCTGTGGGTTCAGAGTCTCACCTGTCATGCCTAAGCTAATATTAAGGAACATTTATATAATATGAACACACATGAATGTGTATTCATATGTTCAGGTGAATTTTATGGGATGTGAATGCAGCTCATCTTCATCAGATGGTAATGAAACACTGATTATGGCAGCATCCATAGCACTCCTTGCAGCAGGGATACTCCTTGAAATCCAGGGGAGCATGATATCAATTCTCTTCCTTTTTGCCGCGATTGTAGCCGCAGGATACAGGATATTCCCGGCTGCAGTCAGGTCAGTACTCAGGGGACACTTCACGGTGCACGTGGTCATACTCATCGCAGTAATCGGGGCCATTGCCCTGGGTGACTACACTGAAGCAGCCCTGGTAACAGTCCTGTATCAGATTGCAGAGTACCTCGAGGAGTACGCCCACAGAAGATCACATAGATCCGTGGAGTCCCTCATAAAACTCAGGCCCAGAACCGCGAGGGTCCTTAATGGAGGCGAGAGGATCATGGGGGTGGAGGAGGTTGAGGAGGGAAGCACCATAGGTGTAAAGCCAGGGGAGACGATACCCCTCGATGGAAACGTCACCAGGGGAACCTCACAGGTTGACCAGTCCACCATAACAGGCGAATCCCTCCCGGTTACCGTTGGTGAGGGCGATGAGGTATTTGCAGGTACACAGAACCTTGACGGGTACCTTGAGGTCAGGGTTACAAGGACCGCGGGGGCAACCGTCCTTGAAGGGGTTATTGAAACCGTCAGAAGAGCCTCCCTCAGGAGATCCAGGAGGGAGAGGTTCATTGAACGCTTCGCCTCAATCTACACACCCACGGTAACCGGTCTTGCAGCCCTCACAGCAATCATACCGGTACTGGCGGGAGGCGACCCGATCACCTGGATATACAGGGCCCTGGTTCTCCTGGTTATCTCATGCCCCTGCGCCCTCCTCATATCAACACCGGTCGCAATGGTCTCAGGGATGACCGCCGCAGCACGCAGGGGAATCCTTGTCAAGGGTTCAGAATTCCTTGAGAAGATGGCCTCGGCAGGATGCATCATATTCGATAAAACAGGGACCCTCACCGAGGGAAAACCTGAGGTGATCGCTGTCGAGCCAGAGGAGAGGAGGGATGAGATACTCAGGATAGCAGCGTCCCTTGAGATGAAATCAGGGCACCCCATTGCAGAGGCCATAGTGGAATCCTACGGTGGCAGGACCCTTGATGTGACAGACTTCAGGTCAATACCAGGGAGGGGGGTGTCAGGTTACATAGATGGAGTGAGGTACACCCTGGGAAGTCCTGAACTTGCAGGTGGAGAGGCCACTGGAGGTACAGAGGTCCACCTCGCAGGACCCGACGGTATTATCGGCATAATAAGACTAAGGGACAGTATCAGGGGGTCCGCAGGGAGGATCACAGAAAGGCTCAGGGAGCGGGGTATCGGGACCATGATGCTCACAGGTGACAGTGAGGACACTGCAGCAGCAGTTGCAGCGGAGATTGGCGCTGACGAATACCGTGGGGGCCTGCTCCCGGAGGATAAGATGAGGATAATACGTGGACTGAACTCCCGGGGGATCACAGTGATGGTGGGGGATGGTGTTAACGACGCTCCGGCACTGGCAGCGGCGGATGTTGGTATAGCAATGGGTGTCAGGGGATCTGATGTGGCCCTTGAAACCGCAGATATAACCCTGGTGGAGGACGACCTTGAGAGGATAGACGAACTCATTGACATCAGCAGGAGAACCATGGATATCATCAGGGTTAACACAGGGTTAACCGTTGCAGTGAAGCTTTCCCTGGCTGTTCTCTCTGTCATTGGCCTTGTACCCCTCTGGGTTGCCGTTGCAGTTGGTGATATGGGCCTTTCACTCTTTGTCATAACAGGCAGTCTTCTTATTGCAAGGGTCTAGCATCCTCTCAGGCAGAACCCTAACTTAAATTTTGAGTCTCAAAAAATAAAAGGGTGGTGCTGGACCACCATTAAAAGGGAAGGCTGGCGTATATTCCCCTGATATTTGCTGTTGCAGTGTTCCAGCTGTTCACAGCACCGAGGCTGTTTTTTGAGCTGGTGGCATCTGCAGCGTACCATGTGTCACCCACCAGCACCTGCGCCCATACATGGCCGTAGGTGTTACCTGAGGTGAAGGTGCAGGTCCCATGCACGTACCTGGCTGCTATACCTGAAGCCCTGAAGAGGGCGACCAGGAGGTGCGAGTGATCCACACAGTTACCTGTCCTGTATCTGAGTGTACCCACTGCTCCATACCTTGTGTTGTAGTAGAAGCTGTAGCTTATCCTGTCACGCACCCAGTTGAATATCGCTGTCGCCTTATCCCATGCACCGGTTAATCCTGCTGTCAGGTTTGCTGCCAGTGATTTAATTGCCTGATCATTAACCTGACAGTTCGCGGTTGCAGCAAGGTACCGGGAGGTGCTCTCACCGGTGTAGGGATCGTTCTCTGCCCTGTTCCTGAGTGATGCAGGGGGTGCTGTTGATGTGCTGATTTTCTTCACTGTGACGTAGTTTGGGAGTCTGCCACTGCTGCCCTGGAAGGTGAGGATACTTGCAACCGCGTAGACAAGGTTGTCATAGGATATCTTTCCTATGGCCGAACTCACGTAATTGGGTGCTCTCCTGTTGCTGTCTATGAATTTAAGTACACTGGATGCCACTTTGAGATAAGCTGACTTTGATAGTTTTCCTGTGGCTGAACCTGAGGGGTTCGGTGCGTTGCCAACTGTGCGCAGCGTCAGTGAGATCCTGGACCCTGCAAGCTTCAGAAGGTCCTTCAGCATGAGGTCAAGGAACCTGGCAGTATCCAGTTTCTGACCTCCCACCGAAACAGTCGCCGGCAGTTTACCGTGGGTTTCAATGTACTTCACCAGGTCCGCTGCAGCTTCCCTGATGGTCACAGAAGTTATGCCTGCACTGTCACCTGCAGCCCTCACTGTGCCGGTGGAGTTCTCCAGGTTCACAGTCACTGAACCGGGTGAACTGCTGCTGCCATTAACATTCAGCGGACCTCCCGATTCTGTGACCGTGGTTTCATCTGCATCTGGAGTACAGGGGGATTCATTCTTCCCAGGATCACCGGCTGTGCTCTGCTCCCCTGTATCTAAAGATCCTGTTTCACTTTCATTCATGAGTTCACATTGACTGTGCTCTGAACACTGTTCCTCCACGGTGTATCCAGCCACGGATGCTGTGTTATCAGCTGCCACTGCATAACCTGCTGTATTCATGAGGAGCATGCATGCAAGGAGCATGCACACATATCTCATGCCAACCGAAATTTTACCGCCTCCAATCCACAGTGCCCGGTAGGGTCACTGTGACATTAAAAACTTGAATCTCAAATCATATATAAATATTGCGGTTTATCAGCTGAAAAAAAGACATATATGAGCTTTTTAAATCAAAATAGGCCACCAAAGAGCTTTTTATTTTTGAGATAAATGAATATGCTTTCTCAATGCCCATCATGGACTAATAGGCAACCTAAAATCTCATATCCAATCTCTGGGCACATATAAAATTTTTAATGCCAATCTGATTTCAACTGGATCTCATTTTAAATATAAAAGCCTCTTTCAGGGGATTTAAGGATGGATTAGTGTGGGGCCACATCAGCACACAGTTACATGGATAATTCAGAGTACCCATTAAGGGATCAGAGCCCCATGAACCCAGATTTAAGGGTTCTTAGAAGACTTTCAGATCTTCAGAATCCAGAGGAGCCTCATCACAAAATCAATGGTTGAAAGCCAGTTTTCGATAAGATTCCATGCTCCCGCCCTTTACCACTGGCAACAGAGATCTGTGGGTTAAATCATCTGTATTCTCTCACTTTCCATCCATGGGTTCATCCATGAATATTTCGGGTTAAATTTATTACCCCTTCCCGGTAATAGATAAATGGTGATATGATATGATGACACCCGAGATGATGGATGCAATTGAAAAGGACCTGGTTTTTGTTGCAACCGCAGATGAGGAAGGAACCCCCAACGTTGTTCCAATAGGCTTCGCAAGGCCCCTGGATGAGAAGACAATCCTCATCGCAGATAATTACATGAAAAAAACCATAAGGAACCTCCACGAAAACCCCAGGATAGCACTGATACCAGAGAATGCAAGAGAATGCCCCTACCAGTTCAAAGGAACAGTAGAAATATTTAAATCCGGAAAATACTTTGACATGGTCGTTGAGTGGGCACAGAACGTCATGACAGAACTTGAACCAAAATCAGCCATACTCATGACCGTCGAGGAGATATATTCAGTGAAACCAGGACCGGAGGCCGGTGAAAGGGTGGCTTGAGCTCACAGAAGTGACCGTGATGTGCGCCATAGCAGGGTTCAGGGGTTATGACGCCCCGGTGAAGGTACAGGAGATGTTAGGCGTCCTCAAACACCGGGGCCCCGACGCCACCGGGGTCTACCATGACAGCCAGATAAGGGTGAGGACAGCGAAGGGGGAGTGCATAGGGGATGCGCCGCCATCAGATGATATTGCAGTGGGCCACAACCTCCTCTCAATCGTGGGGGGCCCCCAGCCAGTATCAGGAGAGGGCGTCCTGGTATTCAACGGTGAGATATACAATCAGGAGGAACTGGACTGGACTGGCAGCGACTCTGAACTCATCCTGGACCTCATAGAGGGCCACGGAGGGGACCTGGAGGATGCGCTGCGCTTCACGGTTAACCAGATAGACGGGGACTACGCCTTCGCCTACACAGACGGCGAGAACCTTGCAGTCGTCAGGGACCCTGTTGGTGTCAAACCCCTCTACCATTCAGGGGAGGCCTTCGCATCCGAAAGGAAGGCCCTCTGGAGGCTGGGTCTGAGGGACGTGGAGACCCTTCCACCGGGCCATGCCCTGATAAACGGTGAAAGGGTGAAGCTGAGGGGACTCCCCAGGGAGGAACCCTCGGATGCAGAACCAGCGGAGCTGAGGGATGACCTCAAATCATCCCTGAAGGAATCAGTGGAGAGGAGAGTTAGAGGTCTGGATGGGGCTGCCCTGGTATTCTCGGGTGGCGTTGACAGCACACTCCTGGCGGTCCTCCTTGATGAACACATCGATGTGAGGCTCTACACCGTGGGGCTCCCGGGTTCCAGCGACCCTAAATTCGCATCCAGGGCTGCAGAGGACCTTGGAATGGAACTTGAGGTCCTGGAGGTTACAGAGGATACCATCAGGGAGGCCCTCCCCCATGTGCTGGGGGCGATAGAGGAGTACAATCTGATGAAGATCGGCGTTGCAATGCCCCTCTACCTGGCATCAAAAGCGGCCTCTGCAGATGGATACAGGGTCATGTTCTCTGGTCAGGGCGCAGACGAACTCTTCGCAGGATACCACAGGTACAGGCACCTCCTGGCCGAGGGGAAACTCGGGGAAGCCCTCCGGCATGACCTTGAAAACATCTACCATGTTAACCTTGAAAGGGATGACGCGGCTACAATGGCAAACTCTGTGGAGCTGAGGGTCCCCTTCCTTGACCTCAGGGTGATAGGGGTGGCCATGAGTATACCGGCACACCTCAAGATACATGGCCCGGAGGATGAACTGAGAAAACGCATACTCAGGGAGGCGGCCCTTGAGATGGGGGTCCCTGAGTACATTGCCATGAGGCCCAAGAAGGCGGCGCAGTACGGCTCAGGGATAGATAAGGTCCTGCGGAGGAAGATCCTCCCCGAATTTGACCATGAGGCCTTCATGAGGAGGCTAATGGAACCATCTGGATCATCCAGCAGCAATTGATTTATATTTAATCAGGTGTCATACAGCATTAATCGGCGGGGTCGCCAGATTTAAGCCGATAATCTGCAGTGGCCGGGACATATCATCTTTTTTCTTTTCCTGCGCTGGTTTAGTATGCGGTTGAGTTTCTGTGGCTAAGCCTTATATCATGGCAGGACCATACACTCTATGTGTTTCACATTTATCCATCAATGAGAGGAGTCTGATATGAAGATAGAGAAAGAGGCTGAGAAGATCCTTGAGGAATTTTCAAGGGCCCTTGAGGAGGTCCCTGAACTCGAGGAGACATACTACATAGTTGATAACCTTAACAGGACCAGGGAGGATGAGGAAGAAAAGACGGATCCCGGGAAGATCCTCAGAAACGCCCCGGTCGATGATGACGGTAACATAGTCGTTGAGAGGGGTGAATGGACCCAGTAGGTGTTGCAGATGCGGTTAAACCTGGTTATTGAACTCAGAGACGCCCCCGGGCAGCTGGTATCGGTACTTGAACCCCTGGGAAGTACAGGTGTGAATATAGTGACGGTTATACATGAGAGGGACCGTGAATACGGTCCAATGGTACCCGTGCAGCTCACGGTGGAGGGTGACAGGGAAACACTTGACGCAGCCATTGGCAGGCTCCGGGAGCAGGGTGTTAACATAATCGAGATGGACGGCGCCCCCCTCAGGGAGAAGTTCACCACAATACTCATAGGTGACATTGGAGAGGGAGACCTCCAGGAGACTGTTGAGGCTGTGAACAGCGTCCAGGGCGCCAGGGTATCTGACCTCTCACTAAGGATGTCAGAGGGCAGATCAGCAGCCAGGATAACCGTTGAAGCAGAGCACGGTAGCAGGGAGGAGGTCCTGAAGAGGATCCAGGAAGCCGCAGTGGATAGGAACCTCCTGCTCGTAGGTGAGGTCTAGGTGATGGTCATGAGGATATGTCTAATTGGCCTGGGAGCTGTTGGTCAGGGATTCCTCAGGGCCGTGCAGATGAAGGAAGGGTATCTGAGGGAGAGGTATGGCCTCGATATAAGGTTCACAGGAGTTGCGGATTCATCTGGAGCCCTCCACGACCCGGATGGCCTTGACATTGAAGGTATACTTGGACACAAGAAGGTGGCGGGGCTGGGGTCACACCCCTCAGGGTATGAGGGGATGACCGGAGAGGAGCTCCTTGATGAGGCTGAATATGACTGCCTGGTGGAGGCGACACCAACAAACATAGAGGACGGTGAACCCGGCAGGACACTTGTACTTAAGGCCATGGGCGACGGTAAGCACGTTGTAACATCAAACAAGGGGCACCTGGCCCTATTCTACTCTGAAATCATGGAGGCGGCTTCTGAGGCGGGTGTTGAGTTCATGTTCGAGGCCTCTGTGGGTGGTGCCATGCCCATAATAAACCTTGCAAGGGACACCCTCTCCTCATGCACCATAGAATCCGTGATAGGTATACTGAACGGCACAACCAACTTCATACTCTCAAGGATGGCCTCTGAGGGATCATCCTACCGGCAGGCCCTAATTGAGGCCCAGGAACTTGGTATTGCGGAGACAAACCCTGCACAGGACGTTGAGGGCACTGATGCAGCCTGCAAGGCTGTAATAATCGCCAATTCAATCCTCAAAAGGCCATGCACCCTCAGGGATGTCAGGGTTGAGGGGATCACCGGGATAACCCAGGGAGCCATTGAACTGGCAGCCCAGGAGGGCTACCTCATAAAACTCATTGCAGAGATTTCAGGGGACAGGCTTGAGGTTGGACCCAGGCTCGTCAGGATTGGGTCACCCTACGCCGTGGATGGGACCCTGAACATGGCGACCCTCAGGACCGACCTTGCAGGTGAGGTGACGGCTGTTGGACGGGGTGCAGGATCCCTTGAGACTGCCTCAGCAATGCTCACTGATACGATAACCATATGGAGGAGGTCCCACGGCCAGTAACTCCTGATGCGGGCTCTCATCAGTCAGGAAATCTAATCCCTTTTAGTGATAACCATGAAGTATGTTATTCTTGTTGGAGACGGGATGGCGGATTACCCCCTCGATGAACTGGACGGCAGAACACCCCTGCAGGTGGCAGATAAGCCCAACATGGACCACCTTGCTGGGATTGGTGCATGTGGCCTCCTCAGGACAGTCCCCGAGGGGATGGAGGCTGGTTCCGATGTCGCAAACCTCAGCATAATGGGCTACGACCCCCGCAGGTACTACACAGGGAGGGGCCCCCTTGAGGCTGCAAGTATAGGGGTTGAGCTGGGCGATGAGGATGTGGCATTCAGATGCAACCTCATAAACGCCGATGAAAGGATAGTGGACTTCAATGCCGGGCACATAGAGACTGCCGAGGCAGCTAGGCTCATAGAAGCCCTCAACAATGAACTTGAAACCAGGGGGAGGTTCTATGCAGGTGTGAGCTACAGGAACCTCTTCGTTATAGAGGGGAGGGGCTACACCTCGGTGAGGGTTGAGCCACCCCACGACATCGTCGGGGAGTCTGTGGCCGCACACCTCCCTGCCGGATCAGAGGAGGCAGACCATATAAGGGAGCTGATGCTGGCATCATCAGACGTACTCAGATCCCATGAGGTTAACCTCAAAAGGGAATCCATGGGCAGAAGACCGGCCACCATGATCTGGCTCTGGGGACAGGGTTTGAAGCCATCAATGGAGCCCCTCGGTGAAAGGTACGGTCTGAGGGGTGCCACAATAACCGCTGTGGACCTGATAAAGGGTCTGGGCGTATATGCGGGCCTTGAAAACATCCATGTCCCGGGGGCTACGGGTTACCTGGACACAGATTACAGGGCCAAGGGTAGATACGCTGCAGGGGCCCTTGAGGAATACGACTTCCTCTACGTCCATGTTGAGGCACCGGATGAGGCAGGGCATGCCGGTGATGCTGAGGAGAAGATAAGGGCCATAGAGAATATAGACCGCCTGGTCCTCGGCAGGATACTTGATGCCCTCTCAGACCATGAGCACAGGATAGCCGTCCTCCCGGATCACCCCACACCCGTTGAGATCAGGACACATGTACCCGACCCGGTACCCTGCATCCTTGCAGGTGACGGCGTGGATGTCGATGGGGTGAGATCATACGATGAATTCACCGTCCGGGAGGGATCACTGGGGACATGGGAGGCCCACAGGCTCATTGAAACCATGGTGGATCCGGCGGCCCGGTTAAGGCAATGAGTTTTTAACATCCTACTCACATATATTGACCCATCAAACTAATCTGAGGAGTTGGTTCATCTGGCCAAGTACATCGTTGTAACGGGAGGAGTTGTAAGCTCTATTGGAAAGGGAATAACAGCAGCATCAATAGGCAGGATACTCAGATCATATGGATTATCTGTGACAGCCATAAAGATAGACCCCTACCTTAACTGGGACTCAGGGACCCTCAACCCCTACCAGCACGGTGAGGTATTTGTAACCGATGATGGGATGGAAACAGACCTTGACCTGGGCCACTATGAAAGGTTCCTGGACTCTGATCTTCCTGGTGAGGCCAACATAACAACCGGGAAGGTCTACATGTCCGTCATAGAGAAGGAGAGGTCAGGAGAATACCTGGGCTCATGTGTACAGATAATACCCCACATAACCGATGAGATAAAATCAATGATAAGGAGGATCGCTGATAGAAGCAGAGCCGACGTGGTCCTGGTGGAGGTTGGGGGGACCGTTGGTGACATAGAGGGCCAGCCCTTCCTGGAGGCCCTCAGGCAGCTGAGGAACGAGGAGGGGCATGAGAATGTCATGTTCGTCCATGTGACCTACGTCCCATATCTGAGGGCTGCCGGCGAATTTAAGACCAAGCCGACACAGCACAGTACAAAGGAGCTCAGGAGTACAGGTATAAACCCTGATATGATCATCTGCCGGAGCGAGATGCCCATAGACTCCTCACTCAAAAAGAAGATAGCACACTTCTGTGACGTTGAGGAGGAGGCCGTTGTCAACGCCCCCGATGCATCATCAATCTATGAGGTTCCACTGGTCCTCGACAGTGAGAATGTCGGGGAGTACATAGTGCGCAGGATAGAGCTTGATGTGGATGGCGGGGCAGACCTCAGTGAATGGGCAGGGATAGTTGAGTCCCTCATGGTGGAGGAGCCTGTGGTTACCGTTGGAATAGTCGGCAAGTACGTGGAGCTTGAGGATTCATACATAAGTATAAGGGAGGCCCTCAAACATGCAGCGGCACACCTACGGGTAAGGGTTGATATTGAGTGGATAAGTGCCGATGATGCAGTAAATGAGGAGGACCTTTCTCGTCTTGACTCCATACTCATCCCCGGTGGATTTGGTGAGAGGGGAATTGCAGGAAAACTTGAGGCCGTCAGGTTCGCCCTTGAGAACAGGGTGCCGGTCTTCGGCATATGCCTGGGCATGCAGTGCATGGTCATAGAGTTCGCAAGGATGAAGGGCATGGAGGGGGCCAACAGCACAGAGTTCGACCCGGAAACCCCATACCCCGTCATAGACATGATGGAGGAGCAGAAGAGGATAAAGAACATGGGGGGCACCATGCGCCTCGGCTCCTACCAGTGCAGGATAATGAAGGGTACACTGGCACATGAGGCCTACGGCACCGAACTCGTAAGTGAGAGGCACAGGCACAGGTTCGAACTCAACAACGAGTTCAGGGGGGAACTCGAGGAGAAGGGCCTTATCATATCAGGGACATCCCCGGACAACTTCCTCGTGGAGATGGTTGAGATCGAGGACCACCCATGGTTCCTGGGATGCCAGTTCCACCCAGAGTTCAGGTCAAGGCCAAACAGGGCCCATCCACTCTTTGTATCATTCCTCAGGGCAGCCCTTGAGGGGAGCCGTTAATATCCACTGAACATTTTTTATTGAAATAGTTGCGCGGGAATATTAAAGCCGCCAAAACTTTTTTTTCAGGCACATTGAAGTTCTCTACTTCTCCCTGACCCTCCTTGGCTCCCATACAGTTACATCACCACTCCTCATGACAGCCCTGAAAACACCACCACCGTCACCCAGGAGCACCAGCCTGGTGAACATGGAATCCTCATACCTGCGCTCCAGGACAACGGTGCGGTTCCTGTCATAGAGTACGAATGCCACCAGGTCCCCATCAGGGTCGCCATTCACCCTCCTGATACCACCATCCACGAGGTAAAGGCCCGAAACCTTCAGGCCATTGAAGGTCACCCTCTCCCCATCCCAGAACAGCCCATCACTGCTTCTAAGGGGCCATCCCTGGATTATACCACCTGTGGAGTACACTGGTTCCCTGGTTTTTCCTGTGAAGTTCCAGTTACCATAATAGAATATCCAGTACCCCTTATCGATGAGGCGATCATAGGTTACGAGGACGTAGCCGGAGCTCCTGCTAAGGGTTGAGGCGACTCTGCTGGCAGCACTCCAATCAAGGCCCCTGCCCTTGAGGTAAGCTTCCCTTGAAGGACCATCAACAGCCATTGCGTCTCTCAGCATGACTGCAGAGCCAGCTGGATCCCCAGTGGCGTTCAGTATCTCAAGGTAGGCTTCATCACCTGATGATGCCATCATGGAGAGTATCTCATCTGCCAGATAGGGATCCGTGGTTGCAAGGGCCCTGTCCTGCCAGTACTCCCTGTAGACCCCGGGCACACGGGGGTCAAGGGGGTACCCTGGCCCTCTCCTCGCCAGAGTTTCAATGTAGGCCAGCCTGCCATCGAAGTTCACTGGTCTGTGGGCCATGAATGCAAAGAAGTGTCCGTGGACCCAGTTACAGATCACCACAGTATCAGGGGGGGTCTCATCCCTTATGTAGGCTGCAGCATCAAGCAGGCCGTCATCCACCCTGGGGTGGAGGGCGCTGTACTGACCCAGACAGATAATGAGGGAGGGAAGTACAACCATGATGGCGACGGCAAACTGGAGGCTCCTCCGGAATTCAGGTGCTGGGGAGGAAACCCTCAGATCTGCCAGGAAGAGGGCTGATGTTATGAGTAGAGGTGCGGTGAGTAACTCAGAGAACCTTATACCCCACAGGAGGGACATGGCGCCTGTGATGGTCCAGAGGATGGTGGCAGGGAGGACAATGCTTTCCCTCCAGTCACGGAGGAGGGGCCTGAAACCCGCCAGGCCCGCCAGGAGGAGTCCTGGTCCAAGGGCCATCACCACATCCTCAAAACCTGGCCTCTGTAGCTCTGTTATGGTAACATAGGGGTTAGGGAAGGGATGTGCCGTTGCCATGGGTATCTTCATCAAGCCCAATGGTATGGATGGGATGGCCAGGGGATCCAGGAGCACAATGAGAAGGGTGGATGTGAGGAGGAATATGATGGGCTCCCTTCTATGGTAGATTATTGCGTGGAGTATCACAGCAAGTATCATGAGTGAGTAGATGATCTGCCATCCATTCCAGGCAGTGGAGAATACCGCCATTAGGGCACCTGAGAGTACGGCCATCCTCCAGTCCCCATCCCTGAGGGAGAGGTGGAGTGTTAACAGGACTGCAAGGGGGAGGAGGAGGTTGAACATGTCGGTGTCATAGAAACCAGGGACGGTCCTCATGAAGTAGAAGGGTGCTGCAGTGGCAAGGAGGCCTGCTGTGGTGGCTGATACGTCATCACAGTCAAGGGACCTTGCAACTGCAAAGACAGCGACCCCTGTGAGGGGTGCAATGATGGCTGGAAGCCAGAATGCGGTGTCGGTGAGCCCTGGAAGTAACCAGGTAAATAGCAGGTAAAGGGTGACGGTGAGGTAGGGGAGCAAAGGGGGGTAATCGAGGGGGACCCCGGGAGGGTAATAGGAGTACCTGTCCCACCCACCCTCTGAGAGTTCACCCTCATTTAAGAGGTTGCTGGCGAGCCTGAGGTTGTAGTAGGAGTCCATATCATACATGAGGGGCTGGGAGTGGGCCTCGCTGTATACACCCGCTGCATGCACGGTACCGGCCCTAAGGGCGAAACCTGAAGCGAATATCAGGAGCATCAGTAAAACAGCCTTCCTGTCTGCTCCACCAAACCATTCCCTGATACTGAAGGACAAGATTAATCACATCCCCAACTTTAGACCTTTAATGATAAATCTCTGATCTGGAGTTAATATGCTTATCAGTGCTGCAAAGTTTCAGTGACCATATTCGATGTCCCTTCACTCTGCACAGCTCTGCAGTGTTCAAGTCATGTCGTGCTGCAGGCAGATCAACCACAAAAACTTAAATAGACGGCACGTAGAATTATTAATAAATCATGATTTTCTGTAATATCCATCTCTAAGCTTCAAGGAGTGATATTAATGGTTATAGAGTTAATCTCGGTATTCATAGCACTTCTGGCATGTTTATATGCCTCCTACAGCGATATAAAGAGGGGTATCATACCCAATCGCCTGACCTTTCCTGTTATTGGTCTCGGTCTTCTCCTGAATGGTATCAGGGCCTTCATGGAATCGGATCCCTGGATATTCATCTACACAGCCATCTTCACCGCAGGTATATTTGCACTGGGATACATCCTCTGGAGGATGGGGGCCTGGGCCGGTGGTGATGTGAAGCTCTTCACGGCAGTCACAGCCCTCATACCCTTCCAGCCGTCACTGGTAAGTTACAGCTTCCTTGGAGTGGCCCTCCCTGTAACAGCATCATATCCATTCCCCCTCACGGTCATAATAAACAGTATACTGGCGCTCCTCCCCTTCCTGCTGGTCTACGTGTTCTTCATAATCTACACATCCAGGAGGGATCTCATGGATGAGTTCATGGAGCCACTCCGCCAGTACAGAACCAGCATGGTCCTGGCCCTCGTTATAACATCAGCAGTGACCCTGACATTCATCATAACAGACTTCCTCCCATTCCAGATCATAGTACTGTCCCTGATACTGGTCTACCTCCTCACAATGGTCATCTCACGCCTCCCATCAAGGGTTAAGGCTGTTATGGTGTCGGCGATACTCGTCTACTCACTCTACAGGAACTTTGAGTTAACAGTTAGTGGAGTTGTAATCCTCTGGGTCTCCATAACGGTTATACAGCTCATAAGGAAGCTTCTAACATCCATCACGAGGGAGGCCCTCCAGGATACAGTGAGTGCTGATGAGCTGAAGGAGGGCATGATACTGGCAAGCACCCTCTACAGGAGGGGTGATGAATATTACTTTGATGACACCTCACTCCTGGACAGGTTCAGGACAGTTGCAAGGACCGGCGATGTATCCGCCCTGACCTACAGGGGTGAACCCGTGGTCTCTGCCATGGCAGCTGGCCTGAGGGGTGAGGAGATTGAAACCCTCAGGGAACTGGTGGCACAGGGAAAGATAAGGGATGAGTTCAGGATAAGGCGTGGCATGCCCTTTGCCCCAGCAATCCTCATAGGCCTTATGGTTTCACTCCTCATAGGGGATCTTGCGGTGATACTCTTCAGGTTATTTGACATGATATTCTAGGTGGCTATTGTACTGGGGGGACTCCATGAGGTGTTCACCAAGGTTAACCGGGTACTCCCCGTAAGGAGCCCCACCCGGCTCTTCGCCAAATATATAAGTGTAGGCCTACAGAATTTATATAGAGATGTTGAAAGGTGATCTGCATGGATAGCAGGGGACAGGTATCCCTTGAGTACCTTCTGCTCATACTGGTTGTCCTCATCGTCCTTGGAGGAGTAACTATACCCCTCATAGGGAGTTCAATCGAGGCAAGCACGGATGTTTCAAGGGCATCGGATGCCAAGGTGGCTGTTCAGACCATTGCAAATGCAGCTGACATAGTATACGCCAACGGCCCCGGAGCAAAGAGGACGGTGAGCTTCTATATACCTGTTAACGGGGTCATTATCACTGGCAATAACAGCGTGATCTTCACAGTTACCTACAGTAACGGCACACAGTCAAATATAAACGCATCGACACAGTACAACCTCACTTCACAGTCCGTGAATGTGCAGAGGGGATGGTACACGGCTGTGGTATACTGGCCACTGAATTCAACCACCGTTATTGTGACGAACATAACAAGGAAGTAGGTGATGTGATGGGCTTCTTCTCAAGACTCGGCAGTGCAGTGATAGCTCTATTCAACCTCATGGGAACCGCCATATTTGAAATTGTAAGGCTCCCTGGCAGGATGAGGAGGGCGGCCTCAGGGCTCCGCGAGGGAATCTCCGGGGTTGAGGTGGATGAGATACGGGAGAAACTTCATGATAGAACAAGGAAGATAGGGGAGCACATACCCTCACAGCACGATAATGAGGTCCGTGAGATCCTTGAGGAGGCGCAGAGCCATGACATCAGGATACCTGAGGATGACGCGCCCATAATTATCAGGACACAGCGATTTGACCCGGCAGAGAAGGAGAGCGCTGTCCTTAAACTGCAGATCGCAGCCTCTCTATTCATAGTCATATCCATAGTCTATGTCTTCAACTTCATATCGATTCTGGTGTTCCTCCCGGCAGCCGTTCTCCTGATAGCCCTACTCCTCTACATACTCTACAGGCAGATAAGGGTCATGTACCCCGGGGACTTCGAGGCCTACAGGGACTTCTTCCTCATGTACGTGGCTGTTGGAGTGGTTATAATCCTTGTATCAGGCAACTCGGCCCTTACAATGGCATTCCCATTCGTATTCTTCCCTGCCCTCACAACACTCCTCTTCGCCGTGATTGCAGTTGCAGCGGTCTTCCTTATATTCAGGGTCAGATATGTGCGTGACTACACCTTCGGTGAGGTTATAGATGTGGGTGAGAACACATCCTATGTACGTGTCGACTATGATATAAGGAGCAACGTCAAGCCAGATGTCTACATAGTTGAGAATAATGGCTTCAAGGTTGAGGTCCATGACACCGTGAAGCTTGCAGTTGAGGGTTCGATAATGAGCATGAGGGGTAACAGGCCCGTTAGGATAATAGGGATTGAGTGAGTTAAACCCCTGATAGGTTCATTATTTTTTTTTTTTGGATAATAGGGGTTGAGTGAGTTAAGTCCCGCCCATCATTATTCATTTCTGAATCCAGAACTATATCTGGACTGTGTATGTCCTGTCGCCGAGCCTCACCGTGGTGCTGTTAACCGGCCTCACACCGTTGACGGTAAGGAGAGACTCTACTGTCCTGTTTATGACAAGGGCACGGTACTCTGCCGGTATCTGTCCATCAAAGGAGATCCTTATCAACCGGCTGTTCCCGCCGGTGATGTTTATGCCTGTAACCCTCATTGGCTTCACTGATACATTGGTATAGGCTATCTCGGATATGGCCCCGGTTGCCCCCTCCCTGGCAGCGGCTGCTATGCTGTTCTCCTGTGACTGGGGACCGGCGATGGATGAGAAAGCCAGTACGATTATCAGTATGAATGAAACGATCAAAAGAAACTCCGCTGAGATCTGTCCCCTTGAGTCCATGATACCTCCTCCAGTTGATATATGGACAAAGAAATATATAATAGTAGTTACTGGGATAGATATATCCATAAAAGGAAGGGGATAACCTTGAGGGATTTACTGTCTGATAGGAGGGGCTTTGCATTCTCGCTTGATGTGCTACTTGCACTCATACCATTAACCATACTGCTCGGTATGCTGGCAGCTGACATGGATAATATCATGTATCTCACCCAGAGCACCATATATCAGAGTTCCCTTGACCGTCAGGCGTCTGATATCGCCGATGCCCTGGTTGAATCATCAGGGACTCCCCCTGACTGGGAACAGAAGGGGAACCCCCAGAGCATAGGGCTTGCAAGGTATGACCCTGTCAAAAAAATTCCCCAGAAGAACTACCTCTCCCCCTCCAAGATTGCAGGTATGAACACCACCAATATGGGGGAGCTCGTGGGTCCGGAGTATGGATACTACATCAACATAAGCACCACCGAGGGCCTCACAGTGAGGACCCTGGGGACACTCAACACCAGCGCCCCTGACATTGCAAGGGTTGAACGCTACGTCCTCACAACGAAGGTGGAGCGTGTTGGTTCAATAGAGGGCCTAATAAGGGATGCCGGGCAGCCAAGGACCTACACTACCAACTTCCCCACCAATGATGCCTATCTGAGGATATATGACTACTGGGTCCTCGTTATAAACAGGGGATACGATTCCGCCTTCGTGGATGTTAACAACAACCGTGTCGTGCCACCAAATGAGATAAACCAGCACTTAACCGAGATAAAGGAGCAGATAAACGAGACCTACCTCTACAATGACACTCAGTTCAGGGACAACATACTGAGTGTAAGGACCCAGAGTAACCCCGGGGCATCGATGGACGTTTACATCCTCGCGGCGCCAAAGGGGACACCTCCAGGGCAGATAACACTTGACAATGTGAGGGTAAGGCCTGCCAGGTTCGTCCTGTATCTCTGGTTAAAGTGATTGAGGAGATGTGATGATATGATCCGTGGTTTCAATGATGATGAGGGTGGATTCATATTCACAACGGATGCCGTCCTGGCCCTCATAGTCGTCTTCATATTCACAGCATCCATTGTAACCTACTTCGCCCTGCCCAGTTACATGGGGGCAGACCACCAGCACCTTGAGGCCCTAGCAGCGGATGCACTTGATGTTATGAGACAGGACGGAACCCTCTACTCTGCAGCCGCAATGTACTCCCGCAACAACACCGCAGGGGCAGAGAACCTTATAAGGTCCGAGCTCCAGTCCATGCTACCACCGGGGGTTGGCTATGAGTTGAAGATGGGACCGTACCCCACCCTGAGGAATGATAGCGGGATACTCATCTCAAGGGACACTGCATCAAGGGCCATCGTTATCTCGGGACCCGAGGAGGGCTGGCTTGGACGTGCATGGTACAAGATGGAGGAGGTCACCCTGGAGGACCAGCAGATAAACTCAACGACGACGGTCTGGAATTTCCACAACTGGTTGAGCAACTTCTGGAACAGCCTCTATTATAATCCATACTGGGGTTACAAGACATCCCCCAGGAACATCAGCTTCTCTGTTCCATCAACCAGTATCAACTGGGGAAGGTTCCTCCTTGGCTCATGTAACCGGCAGAACAGGTCATCATACGGGGCAAATGTTGTTATAAACAATGTGCCCCATGTTGTGGGGAACGACAGCTTCACCTTCCTCAACCTCCGCCCCGGGACAACCAGGGAGCTCATGTACAACTATCAGGGTAACATCACCTCCCTAACCGGTGGAAGCAACAACTTCTATGTACAGTTCACAAACATGACCACAACAGGGAGCACTGACTATGACCTTCCATGGTTCTCGATAATAGCCAACTACACAACCACCATAAAGGTGCCGAAGGGAATCCTAACCCGCACATTTCAGTTCAATGACGCGGCGGGGCTGGCGGTTCCAAGTCTGACAAGACTGGATAGAAATGGGACCATGGGTTACGGACGTATATATGACCTTAACACGGGCACAGTCACCAACCTCAACACCCGGAGGGTCATAGCATGGAACAGCATGGTCGGACAGAACCATGTCTACTCAGATGGTCTCCCATTTGTAATCGATAATGTTAACGGAGAGCCTTCAGATGGGTGTGCAGTGAGCGTCACCCAGGACATACCGATACCAGCCGGTTCAAGGATACTCGACGCCTACACCGTCGTGAACCCCTATGGTGGTGTTGACGATGCCCTTGTGGAGGTATGGAACGGGACCGCATGGAAGGTGGCCTTCTGTTCATTTGATTACGGGGGCGTGGATTACAGTGCAGTCAGTGATGGGTACGGTAACGTCCCCGGGATAGTATACATCAGGGACTACCTCCGGGCGGGCCAGACAAACAGGGTCCGCGTCACAATATGGGACAACGTTCCAGGGCAGGACTACGACCTCGTGGGCCTTGTTGACTCCTACTCCACCGTGTCGTACACGTCACTCCCGATCCAGTGGAACAACTACGCCTTCAACAGTTACCAGAACTCCACCAACGTCTCTGCACCTGTGAGGCAGTTCTCCATTGGCCCCGATGCCAAGAAGGTCCTCCTCTTCGTGGGGGCGGGCCTCGATACAAAGTCAGTTAAGGTTGAGGTTAAAAACTCCACCAGCGCATGGACCCAGCTCTACAGTGGCCCTGTTCCATTCTCACTGGATATAGGTGCCATTGATGTGGCTGGTAGCAGGATATTCACAACGGGTGGAACCCCCGGCAACTACAGCACAAGGCCAGGGTCATATGATATCCGTGTAACCATAAACTCTGGTCAGGGATGGGAGTCAGGCGACTCCAATGCTGAGATATATTCAGGTACACGGGTGGCCGTGATCTACCCCAAATTCCTGGCCAACATGTGGGCCACAGAATACGCCAATGATGCATACACGGCCCAGGCCCTTGCAAGGCAGGAGCTCATAGCCATGCTCCAGGCTTCAGGTTACACCATTGACCCGTCACTTATAAGGACTGAGGCCCTCTACACTGGGGATATACCGAACTCCCTGCCGGTTAGATTAACACTATGGAGGGATTGAGTATGGGGATAATCTGTGATGAGGATGGATACGCATTCACACCCCTCGCAGTGCTCCTATTCATACCGGTCATAATAATAGCCATATCCTACGGGGACATCGTCAACGAGGCCAACATGCTGGCAGCGCTCTCAACGGGTGGCGATGTGACCATAACGGTTGTGGGTTCAATATATTCGACCGTGGAGAAGGCCGCTGCTGACGCTGGACGTAACGCGGCCTACAATGCATCCAGGAATGTCATAGACAATGCAGAGTTCTTCCCCCAGGGAACGAGCAAGGCGAATATAACTGAAAACATTGTGAACGCCATAAATGACAACGTGATAAACACCTCCCTGGAACTTGAAAGGCAGACCGGCCGCCAGATCTACATCAAAGGTGTTCCCATAACCAATTACACAAACGCCACATTCACGACCTCCGACGTCACCCTCACACAGGATGACCCCTTCGGGTTCAAGGTTGAGATACGGGGGGGCATACCCCTTAGGATAGTCCAGAAGGACCAGGTCTACGAGTTCACACTCCCCCCGGTCTCATCATATGTGAGCCTTGAGGGTATAGAGGACCCCTACATCTGGATAAACACGAAGTTCCGTGTAAGTAACGTCATATACAAGTACCCCTACTATGCCAGTAACGGCAGCTACGCTGACTACCGCTTGAATGAGAGTGTTGATAGCGAGGGACACCTCCAGAACCTCTGGTACTGCCTCAACGGGACAGATAACCCCAGCAACATAACCCCAAGGCCCTACTACTTCATAGACCCCAACGGGCTCTCATTCTTTGACAGGCTTGAGAACCGTTCAAGCTCCGCTGATCCGGCATACACGAGGATGAGCACCTTCATAATAGGGGACCCCCTCCTGGAGGACCACAACGGTAACCAGTACATATCGAAGGTGGACAGGGAGTACTTCCTTGGAATCCCGGGTACAACCATAAAGGTCAGGAATAACATAATGTACGACCCGCTGGGGGCACCCTTCTGTCTCTCAACTACCTACAAGAACCTCCTCGGCCTTGCTGCGAACAACTACCCTTAGTCCCTGGACTGTGATGAAAAAAGGTGATCCAATGGATGATGGTGGAGTTTTAAGTATAGACTTCCTCTTCGCGACACTGATAGCCCTTATCATAATTGCAGGGATGGTCAGCATTGTGGAAAGTGAACTTTCAAGGACACAGGCCGGTGAACTCGGCGAGGCAAGGATGATGGGTGAACGTGTTGCAGGTGCAGTCAATGCGGCATACACGAATGGCCCTGGCTTCGCCGTTAACGTAACATTACCCTCTGATTTTCCCCACACAGTTGAGGTGAGGAACGGGCAGGTCACGGTGTTCTACAAAGACCAGAGGATCAAACTGAGCATCATACCCAAGGTAAACGTCACAACCACCAACATGACCCCTGGAAAATACACCATAAAGAACCAGGACGGCGCCATAACCATAACAAGGATAACATAGGGATTCATTCACTAACAGGAGGATTAACCTTGTTTGATGATCTCAGATGGGAGTATAAAGCACTTATACTGATTGGTATATTCACCCTCTCGGTGATCATATACTCATACAGTTCCTTCAATTCCGGTGAGAGGGAGCGGATCTCAGATTCCACCCCGGTTGAGCCGCAGCCCCAGCCGGTGCCCATCAACATCCCCAACATGACCTCAGATAACACCACAAACACTACCAAGAATGTGACAGCTGAGGAGGCAAGGCAGATAGCCGCTGAACCCGGCTACACCGCAGGCCAGCCCTCCAGGGGTTCAATAAATATAAACGGCACTGATATTCCAGTATGGGTCGTACCGCTTCAGAGGGGTGGGAAGACCGTTAAGGAGGTCTATGTGAGCATTGAGGGTGGACGGATAGCTGGGGAGAGGGAATTCCAGTGAGTTGAACACAGCCATCACAAGATATTTAAGTTTCCATGAGATACTATTGATACAGATTAAAAAAGCCTCCTAGAAGGATCTGCGGTGAATACAATGGACGTTCTAAGTGTAACTGTAATGCTGGCCCTCTTTATCCTCCTACTTGCATTCATATTCTCTGCCGGCCTCATGACACCCATAATCGGGAAGAAGAACCTGCTATTCGTGGTCTTCATAGGCTTCGTTGCAGGGACAGTCGGGGGGGCCTTCCTGGTATCCCCTGTCTATGATGATATCCCTGAAATAGCAAGGGGGATATACATCTCCACTGAGGGTGGCACAGAGACAGTAACAGCTGATGTTTCAGCAGCCACCGATATCGTGAAGCTCACAGAGGAACTCAGGGCCCAGGAGGGCGTTGTGGATGTACACTCAGAGGGGATAGTGATAAAGACTGACAGGTTCTCAGAGGACCGTAAGAGGATAATAGAGGATAAGATCTCGGTAATAGACTCCAACATAACATCATGGAAGGTCTACACAAATGGAACCATAATTTTACAGGTTAAAAGGGGATACAACCCTGTAAAGGCCCTTGAAAACCTTGCAGAGTGGCTCATGTACACCGGTGGCATAAATACAAGGTACAGCGCCGTCCACCTTGTTGTGGAGGTTAATCCCAGGAATGTTGATTCAGTGGTATCCTACCTCCAGGCAAGGGACATAATTGTAACCGGGGTGAAGGGTCCGGCCGAGGAAAGGGTTGCTGCCCTGAAGAGTTCACTCCCGGCTAAATCCAGCATAGTACTCTTCTGCGGCGTCCTGGGGATGCTAACGGGACTTGCAGGTGTTTTCATCGACTCCATCCTGGGTTTTGTGAGGGGCATATACGAGAGATACAGGGGTGTCTGATGAAGTCTGCAGTTCTGTATTCAGGTGGTAAGGACAGTACGATGGCCCTCTATCATGCACTCCAGGAATCAGAGGTGGAGTGCCTGGTCTCTGTGATCTCGGATAACCCAGAATCCCACATGTACCATGTGCCCAACATACACCTGACAGCCCTCCTTGCAGAGGCCCTGGGGATACCTCTGATGGAATCAAGGACCGCCGGGGTCGAGGAGGAGGAGGTTGAGGACCTGGCCGCAGCACTTAAGATTCTTGCTGAGAGGGGTGTGGAGGCTGTCTACTCCGGAGCCCTGTACTCAGAGTATCAGAGGTCAAGGATAGACTCCATCTGCAGGAGGCTGGGTTTAAGGTCAGTGGCACCCCTCTGGCACAGGGACCCCCTGGATTACATGGAGGAGATAGTTGACCTTGGATTCAGGGTCATGGTGACTGCTGTTGCAGCCGAGGGCCTTGACGAGTCATGGCTTGGAAGGATAGTTGACAGGGCTATGATAGATGAACTGGCAGATCTGAGTGAGAGGTATGGTATAAACCCTGCATTTGAGGGTGGCGAGGCAGAATCACTGGTCCTTGACGGTCCAATATTTAAGAAAAGACTTGAAATAATTGAATACGAAAAGAAGTGGTTCTTTGATAACGGCTTCCTTGACATAAAGAGGGCTGTGCTGGTTGATAAGGATTGATTGTCCGACCTGATGGATTCAATGCGGGTCAATCAGCACCCTCTTCGGGGACTGAGACATCAGGTGCGAGCCAGTCTATCAGGCCCATTATATCATCTGATTCAAGCTCCACCAGTATGTCCCCAAGTGCGGAGATGGACTCCTCAAGGACGTTCACCCGGTTCATGAGGGCGGCCTGCTTGTTGATGTAGAACCATGTTGAACTGGCCCTGACGTGTTTTTTGAGTATCTTCCTTGCTGTGAGCCTTATCCTCCTCTTCTCAAGGGCCTCCTGGAGGTTCCTGAGGCTCCCTGCATCACCTGTTCCCCTCACGGTGTCGCCTTCAACCTCAATTTCAAGTTCAGGGAAGACGTTCTGAACAGCCTCCCTCACCTTCTCTGGATCCTCTGTCGCCCTGACCGGGGCTTCAACTTTAACTTTATCCATCATTTATCCTCCTCTGCTCATCCTTCTCTGCAAGTTTCCTGAGTATCTGCCTTGCCTGTTTTTTTATCTTCCATATTGGACCCTCATTGATTATCATATAATCTGAGGTTGCTATCACGTCACCTATACCGAATCCAAGTTCCCTCTCATCTCTTTCAACGAATTCATCGTACCTTTCAGAGTCGTCCTCCCGCTGCCTCTTCCTGAGCCTCCGGAACCGGGTCTTTCTTGTTGAGAACACTGATATGACCCTGAAGCCAGGGAAACTTTTCCTGAATATCTCCACCTCATGGGGGCTCCGTATACCCTCTATCAGGAACATTCCTGCGTCTGACTCCTGAATCCTTTCAACGCACTTTTCAGCGACGACGTACTTGCCGTATTCATCCCTGAGGCGAACAGCCGTCACCCCCGGGTCCTCACCCCTCTTTCGGGCTTCTTCCCTTATGACGTCACCCATCCTTATAATCTTGAAACCCATGGACTCGGCTATCCTTGATACAACGCCCTTCCCTGCTCCGGGCAACCCTGAAACTCCAATAACCACCATATTCACACGCTCAGATCCTTAATCTCCCAGATTTCATCCATGATCATCAATTAGAGATTACTTTAAATCAGCTTTTGGTTTGGATTGTGTCTGTGTAGTTTTTTGCTAGTATCTTCACAGTTCTGGATAGTATCTCCGGATGTCTATAAGTTTTAGGGTCTCACGGATATTCCTGAGGTTATCGAATTCATTGACGATCAGCTCAAGTTCATCCCTTGATAAGTCCTCAAGTTCCCTCACAGCCTCTATGAGGGCGGGTATGGCCCTTACGATGTTATCTGTTATGCTTATACTCGCCTTCCTGGATGTCCTTGATATGGGGTTCAGGTCAATGGTTATGACGGTCTTACCTGACTCCACCAGTATCTCTGTCCTGTCACCATCCTCCAGGGGGACCAGGACCACGTCGGCACTGTAGATGCCCTCAGGGCTTGCTGTTGCCCTCGGACTCTTTATATCATCGATGTAGAGTAGCTTGTCTGTGCCGAGGACCTCATTGGCGCCGTGTTCCAGGAGGACCTCCTCTATCAGCCTCACCCTCTCCTCTGTCCGGTGGAAGAGGTTTATCTCGATCTTCCCTCCAATCACATCTGCCAGTTCAACCACGGCTCCCGCTACGAGGGCGGCTGTGTTGCCGTTAACCGAGATAACCGGGTTTTCTGCAAGGATGAGTGCTGCTGCAGCCGCCCTTATGGCCCTTGAAGCAGGTTCTGTGGTCCTCTCACCAAGGAGGTAGTCGAAGGCCTCGCCCCTACCGTGGGCGATCATGCCGGAATCTGCGAGTATGCCCCTACGCCAGGCCTCTGTTATCATCTCCCTCTGTATCAGTGAATGGTAACGTGGATGGTCCCTTGAAATCATGTTAATGTATTGTACCGGATACCTTTAATAAGTTTCAGCCCCGCCTTTAGGGCCCCACCCTTATCTTGGGGTGCTGATCCCCTCTTCAGGAAAGTTCATATCTGGCGTGAATCCCTGATTTTTTCCACTCTAGGCAACCTCAAGTAAGGTTTTATATCTCCTTGAAGATAATAGGGTTGGAGGAAAAAATATGGGAGATGAAGTGGAAATCAACAGAAGACCCAGGCAGCCTCCAGAGGGAGGCGGGCAGTGGAGAATATACCTTGGAGTTATACTGGTGATAATAGGGGTCCTGTGGTTCGCATTCGATGCTGGGATCATACCACCACAGTATTCAAGGTTCTGGCCCCAGGCACTCCTGGTTATTCTCGGAATTCTGATAATCATAAAGTCACGTAGCTGATCCGGTGGTAAACATGAAGGAACTCATGAAGCGTCTTGCAGTTGCAAGCGGAATCTCTGGATTTGAAGGTGAGGTAAGGGATATCATAGCATCAGAACTCGAGGGACATGTTGATGAGATAGAGGAGGACAGCCTCGGTAACATCATCGCGGTGAAGAGGGGGTCCGGTCCCTCAATCATGCTGGCAGCCCACATGGATGAGATAGGTCTCATGGTGAGGCACATAGATAAGAAGGGGTTCATAAGGTTCTCAAAGATCGGGGGGATCAGTGACCAGATGATACTCAACCAGGCAGTCTGGATTCACGGGGAGAATGGACCCGTGATGGGTGTCATCGGGTCAAAGCCACCCCACAGGATGAAGGCCTCTGAGAGGAAGAAGGTAACAACCCATGATAACATGTTCATCGACATAGGCGCCTCTTCAAGGGAGGAGGCAGAGGAGCTGGTGGCTGTGGGGGACCCCATAACATTCCATGCACCCTACAGTGAACTCCCCAACTCCCGTTTCACTGGGAAGGCCCTGGACAATCGTATAGGCTGCCTTGTAATGGTTGAGGTACTCAAGCGGGTTGAAACGGATGCAACCGTCTATGGTGTTGGAACGGTCCAGGAGGAGGTTGGTCTCAAGGGTGCCAGGACCTCAGCCTTCAGGCTCAACCCTGACATGGCCCTGGCACTGGATGTTACAATAGCCGGGGATCATCCCGGGATGAAGGAGGAGGAGGCCCCTGCGAAGCTCGACGGTGGACCTGCCATAATCCTCACCGATGCCAGCGGGAGGGGTATAATAACCCATCCACGTGTTAAGGACTGGCTGCTTGAGACTGCACGTGAGGAGGACATACCTGTCCAGATAGAGGTGAGTGAGGGGGGTACAACCGATGCAACCGCCATTCATCTCACAAGGGAGGGCATACCCGCCGGTGTGGTATCTGTACCCACAAGGTACATCCATACAACGGTGAGCATGGCAAGCATGAAGGACATCGAGATGACCGTTGATCTCCTTGTTAAGGCAATTGAAAGATTATAACCCCCCTCCTATTCTTTTAGCTGGACATTAACTTCATTTTCCCGTCAAAGTAGAATATGCAGGGACTGTCAGTCCAGCGATCATAGACCTCAACAACATACTCAGCCCCATCCCCGAAGTTTTCAGGGTCTATAAGTTCCCTGAGGAGTCTGATGATGTTTTCATCTGAGACCCCTGTTTTCCAAGGAAACTCGCACTCCTTCTTCATTTCAAAGACCCTTATTACGACTTTCCTTTTATTCAAAATTAAACCCTCCATTAATGGTAAATATAACGAACATAAAATCACAGGACAATCTTAGACCATAAACCGCAAAACCATAATAAAAATGATCGGATACACATAATACATGTAAAAAATTGAAAAAAGAGAACAAGAACAAATCGAACAAAAAGACCTTATAAACGTCCGGATAAAGAAAGACCCCAAAGAAATACGCTTAACCCTGCCAGTGGGACGGGGTGGGAAACTATACATTCCCAAGGAAGCCCCGCGAAACCCTGAACACCAAAAAAGGCGACCTACTGGACCTGAAGATCGAAAACATCATGAGGTTAAAAAATTATAAGAGGGGGTGAGAAAATGGGGATATTAAGCATTTTGAAAGGTATAGTATATCTATTGTTATAGGTGTGCTTATACTCTTTGGAGCCAGCTTGTTACATCACAACAGCTACAACAATCCAGCACAACACATAATACAAGAAGTGCAAAAGCATACAGGAATACCAGCCCCTCAGATACAAAATACAAAAACACCACCCGACACTTATCCACCAGACGATTCTAACAATTTCGATCCAAATAGTATACATGGTATAATGGACATGACGAACCTTATGAATACAATGAAAATCAATAAGAAGATGGATTCAAAAAGAATCCCTCTGGAAAAATGCTTTCTCCTATTTTAAGCAGGAAACATGATTTTAGAGAGTAAGGGGTTAGTCAACTAATCTTTTACTCACCCATCCCCCAAACCAGCTTATTTCGGAGAACAAGGATCGCAAAAACATTCCAAGCCATGAAATAGCCCCTTACAAATTTACCCGTTTCCTGCGAACGTCTGACAGCCCTTTTTCAGCCAATCACAGGAACAGATGAACATTTTCTCTTGGACGCTTATCCACTGAAACAGTACTGAAACGGCACTGAAGCAGTACTGACACGCTACTGACACACAGCAAAAACAGCTTATTCAAAAAACAGGAGTGGCAAAACATCCCCATCCCATGGACGGCCCCTTATAAACTTTATTCGTTTCCTGTTAACGCCTAACAGCCCATTTTCAAACAATCGCAAGGACAGATGGACATTTTCATTTTCCTGTGGACGGTTTTTTCACTGTCACAACACTGTCATTTTACTGTCATTCCAAAATGTTGGAAGAAGACCACATGATATTCTTTTTCTATACACCATGCTCTCAAAAAATATGCCGGAAAACATCTTCCAAGAATTAGAACACCACCCCGAAAAAAATTCTGCTCGACAACCGCTTGCAACATCTTCGAGGATTCAAACAGGTTGAAAGGGGAGGGTGCTCGAATACTTGATCGGATCTTAAAGGGAAAACAGGACCATATACGATTTTTTAGAAAAATTTCAAAGGATGAGAACAAACTCCTAGTTTTGCAATATTTTCTATCCTTGAAATTTTTCCGGGTAACTAATATCATGAAAAAAAACAGGGGGGCTGGGAGAGAAGCTTTTTAAGGGGGAATTTGTATCTTAGTTTTTTCGTATGCATATTTTTTTGTGTGCCAAGCTCGATACCCCAAAAAATATGACATGAAGGGATGATGATCATAAATGTTTTTCTGTTTATGATAAATAGTAATCGTTTTATATTATAATTTATTATATTATTGTTTGGAGACCGCTACTGGGAGGGTTTATTATATGAGACGGTTTGTGTTCGTCCTGGCAGTTTCCGTCCTTGTTTTTTGTCTTGCAGGAGGTGCTGAGGCAGCCAGTCTCAACTACAATGAGATCCTCCGACGCCTCCAAACTAATCAAAAACTACAAAGAACAGCAGGGCAAGATATCCCAACAGACTATAATATGAGAACAAGACCATAAGAGCAGATGATTATCTCTACGCCGCCTCCAACACGATAATAAACCTCAACCAAAACAAAAGAGTTGAGATAACATTCAACAGCATCCAACCCCCTACAAAACCTGCAGGGTCAACCACAGGAACACTAACAAAACAGGAGTACCTACAGACAGCCCAGAACATTAAAAACTTCATAGAAACCAAGAAAAGATCGCCAAACTATGCCACAACAAAGATAGGACAAATCAGATACGAAACCCTAATCTACACCTTCGCAAAAATAATAAACCACTACAACACAACAGACAAACTACCAGACAGCATCCAGATAACACAAACCACTGGAATAGGAGAAACCATAACCAAAGACACCACACCACCCCTTACAAGTATATCTCCTGATCCTGGAGTATATGATCATCCGATAACGGTGACTATCACAGCAACCGACAACAAAGACAACAACCCCAGGATCAACTACCAGGTAGATGGGAGGAGCTACACAGGCAGTAGAATAGCAACAATAGATCTTGGTGAAGGCACACACACCATCAAGTATTATGCAATCGACAAGGATGGTAACAAAGCCCAGGAACAAACAGCAACATACATCATCAAAGAAAGCACACCTGTGAGATGTTCTCTTACCTTAACTTCAACAGCTTTTACATGGGGGCCTGTACTTAACCTGGATAAATTACACAACTTTTATGAACATGGGATGTCTCCTGAGGAATATTTTATGGTAAATTATGGCGATCCTTATGTTTTGGGAGTATGAGCCAGTCCCTGAGGTTTTATGATTTGGGCTTTGTTCCTTTCAGGGTTTCGCTGCCAGTTACTGTTGATGGTCCGGCTAAGGGTATAAAGTGTTGCATGGAGGAGGACGGCGCCCTTTGAAGGTGAGATAAGCATCATAGTTGACGGACAAACAATATGCACAAAAATGTACGTTAATGGGGCTTGGATACCCATCAAAGATAAGATCAAACAGATTAATGCCTCAGAATTTTAATATGGTTTCACAGTTAGCCCTCCTAAAACTAAACAACCTCACAAAAACCAGCCAGGGGGCAGATGTTATGGCAAATCCACCAATATGGCTTGGAATATCTTAACAATCTCACAGGGGGATGATATACGTGACTACACCATACAACATCTTGAAGAACTTGCAAAGGACACCCTCCAATATCACCATAGATTATCCAGGAGAAGCTAAGAAGACGATAATGGGGCTGCCATTCGGGGGCGCGCCAGTAAAACCGCAACTTCACACATCAAACCTTTTAACGGGACATACAACGGAGCCTATGATGATCCAGAACTTGGAAGAATAGATGCAGGCTACCAGGGAATAGTATCATACACAGTGGCAACAACAAAAAAATATCAGATAACTTGCTGAGGGAATGGCTCACGAGAAAACCTCAAACCCCAGGGACCATAAAAAGCAGCCTATGGGACAGCACTTGCAGCACTCGAAACCTACACGACAAATTAGCAGACGAAATAGCAAAAAAATACTAATATGGACCCGGACAAAACCAATAATAGTATCGGTTGCTGACACCCCCGAGGACACGTTCATGACACTGGAATGCGACCATAACATGGGAGTTGCGGCCACAGGAACACCAGAAAACCTCAAAGCATTCAACTATGCCAGAACAGCAAGCATAAACATTTTCGAATTCCTTGTGATGCAACGCCTATTCCCACCAGCAAACATCACAGATCCCAGCCAGATTATGAGCACCGGTGTATCCACAGATATAGGCTACAGGATCATGACAGGCCAACCCATAAAACATCACACTAGATGGAAACTACACCATGATATGGTAGCAAGTACCTCATCATAGATACAGGAACAGGAATAGTAAGAGACCTCGAACTCCTCAAGGGTTGCATGGGAGCATACTGCTTCAGCCACCAGCAAACAGAATGGGCCGCCAACCTTGCAAAAGAAATGTTGAATAGTACGGATATAATAAATAAGGTTTCTCAGATTTTGGTGAATATTTTTAACAAGTTAGTTTATAATCCTTATCTAAGGATAGCTTCTGAGCTTAGCAAAGCCCTACCATTGGATAACCAATACACCTATCTCGGAAGTTCACCCATATATCTAATAGATTTAAGGACAATGAATAGAGTAGGAATTGGTGGTGTTGTCAAGGTTTATGGTGGTCGTGATCCATCGAACACCTGGTTGTCTTTGCACGTAGAAACCTTTAACGTGCCTGCCAGCTTTAGAGGTGTATATATAATGGAATGTGACGTGACATGTCATAGGCAGAATGGCAAAATAGAAAGATACACATCACATGCCATTATTTCAACTTATGAAGACACGTCAGTCCTTGGATTGGACTCCTGCGAATTCCATTTTGATAACATCCCTGTGGATGTGGCAAGAATCGACGAAGAAATCTATGGATTCAAAATATTTTAGAAGGGATATTATGCGTTTACGTAGCATACTATTAGTTGTAGTCTTTGTTTGCGTCCTCGCCCTTTCTATAAACTCTCTAGTATCCTATTTGAGTCATAGACCTGTCATTTATAGTGAGGGCGAGATTACTATGGATCATGGCAACTTCAGAATGAGTGAAGGGGATGTGAAAGGTTTTTATTGTGATGAATATGTGAGTTTTGCGTTGCCAGATGGATGGTCAGGCAGGACAAAAGTCATAGATTCTTGCAAGACGTTGTTTGCTTGGAACAGTACTGAAGCCTTATCTGCCGGACCCACCAGACTACATTCACTCGATGATGCTCTCAATGAACTGGAGGATGTAATTTCAAAGAACGCGACAAAAATTGACGATCATCCAGCCTACATAATAAAAACAAAAAACCCAAAGAACCCATACACATACACTACCTACATTTACATAAAAACAGGCGATACAATCTATGAGATAATATATTCAAGTAAAACCGAGGAGCCAGAAGGACTTAAACAAATACTAAGAACACTAAAAGTCAAAAAATAACATTGAAAGCCCCCCCAACACAGTGCTTCAGCCACCTGCAAACAGAATGGGCCGCCAACCTTGCAAAAGAAATGTTAAACGATACTCTCTTCGGTAGCATGGTTGGCGTGGTAGGTACATCTGTCTTTGAAGGAGCTACTGCTGAGGATGCACTGGTAGGATGCGAGCTATTAGCATCAAGAGCAGGGCCGTATGGTATAATCATCGCAGCCGTTATACTCTATATATGTCTAGCTTGGAAATACCCTGACATGGTCCTACCATTAATCGAGAAGGAGGTCTTCGTATCCGAACTGATGTGGTGTAGTATCCAGACGATTTTAAAAGAAAACCCATCAATCAAAGATCAAGATCTCTTCTTACAAGCAGCCCTGTTGTTATTGGAATTAGCGAAAAATGATAAATTTCAAAAAGAACTATATGATGCAATGAGGAAAGGAAAAAATATTGATGATGTTTTTAATAAATATGCTCCTGGTGGTTTAAGAGATCCAGGGGAAGGATGGGATAAGGTGGGACAATGTCTTAGGGAAGCTTTCAACAATTTAAAATTGGCCATAAAGAATAGGGATTCTAAAGCCATTATAATGACTAGTGCTGCTATAGTCGCAAGTCTTACGATGGTAGGCTGCATATTGGCAGATGCTGCTATTAAACCAATATGGGATGCTTTAGAGAAAATAAATAAAGAAGAAGAGAAATCCAGGCCCAAGAATAACAATACGACCATTACGAGCAGGGGATAAAAAGATGATTTCATGGTTGTTCAAGGCTTTTAAGAAAAAATCATTACTGAATAAAGGTGTTGATCTTTTAAATCAAGGTAAATATGGAGAAAGTATAAGATACTTTGATAAAGCACTAGAAATAGATTCAGAATATGCCTTGGCATGGTACAATAAAGGTGTTGCGCTCCGAAACCTTAATAAATACAAAGAAGCACTCACATGTTTTAATAAAGCCCTAGAATTAACCCCTAATTTAAAAGAAGCATGGATTAATAAAGGAGTTATTTTTGGAAATTTGGAGAGGGATAAAGAAGCATTAGACTGCTATGATAAAGTTTTAGAGCTGAATCCCCAGGATTATAAGGCATTAGCTCTGAAGGGTCTTGCTCTAAATAAACTTGAAAAACATGAAGAAGCACTAAAATGCTATAATAAAGCACTGGAATTAAACCAAGATTTGCCTGAGGCATGGTATGGTAAAGCTTTGAGTTTAGAAAACTGTGAAAGGTATGAAGAAGCACTAAAATGCTATAACAAAGCACTAGAATTAGATCCAAAAAACCCAGAGATATGGAGAGGTAAAGGTGGAGCATTAGTAGCTTTGAAAAGGTACAAAGAAGCTCTGAAATGTTTGGATAAACTTTTAGAGTTAAATTTAAAAGATGTAAATGCATTGTATGCTAAAGGTTTAATCCTTGAAGCACTGAAAAAATACGAAGGAGCTCTGGAATGCTTCAACAAAGCTTTAGAAGTAAATCCTAATTTTGAACCCGCCAAGAAGAGGATGGAAGAGATTCTATCTTCTGAATCCCAATAGTCAGAGTAACAGATAATTGAGGCACTGCTTATAACTGTATAGCGAAGGTTACCCCGGATTTTCATGAAAATTAAAATGGCATCAGATGGGTGTAAATCACCAGTGACATAATACTGGATGGTCTAATTACTCCATTCCAGCGCAAATTTCAATAAAATGAAAGAAACCCGGCATTCATGCCTACGGGGGACTGCCAGGTTTGATACAGGATTTTCCCTGCCGGTTCCGGGCACCTTCAGTGGCTCTGAACTTTACTCGCGCTGTCCCTGTACCTCTTTCAGGTGATCAGGAATTATTTTTCGTATACAGGCGCTCATGCCTGTTCTGGGTGGGACTTTGCCTTTAAGGGCCTCGATTTCATCAGAGTAGGGTCTGATAATCATCATTATCAAAAACAGCCTTGAGAAAGCTTAGCAGGAAAATAAAAACTTTTAGCAGCTTCTAGTAACCGAGAAATATTTTCAAATCCCTGGAAAAGCAGGAAAAGCGTTTTTTAGGGGCTTGCAGGAGGTAAAAAATATTATAGGATTCTTGGAAATGGAGAATAGACTACTTTTAAGGGGGGGAGGCTTTTGGAGGATTAAAAAAGAGAAAAAGTAGTTAATCGAGTGAGGGTTTTCAGATCCTGGAAGCCCCTCAAAACCCCTAATATAATACTTTTTATAATCCTATTTTAAGGTTTTGGGATAACAAGGGGTTATCCAAAAAATCTATCTCATTACAGCCTGCTCTCTGTTCTTCTTATCTTCTTTTAGCTTTGCAATGTTTTTTGTATGTAGATCATTTCTTTGAGTGCTTTAAGCCAAGTCTCTTGAAGTTTCCTCATTTTCTTATCCAGGTCCTCGTCCTCGATTTCTTTTTCTATTCCTCGTGCCATGTCGATTATCATCTTTCCAACCCTCCTTATGGTTTTTTTGTTTTTCGGTGTATGGACGTTTTTGTTTCTCTTCCTGTAGTCTTTTTTTCTTCAGGTAATCTGTCTTGGATTGGGAGAACTAGTTTCATCATCTATCTAGGCTTCTGGAGAGACTTTCATGGTCTTTCATTGTCTTCACTTCTATTTTCTCCAATCCTTTGGTTAAAGCAAGTACATAGACTCCAAAGATGAGATTGTTGAGGATGTCAATGTATTGGATCTTTCAATTGGCTATTTCCTCATTTATTCGTTCTTCCACGCTTTTTTCGATCTCTCCAACTCTTTGCTTTTCTTTTTCATCCCAGTTGTATGTTTTCTTCCATTCCCAAATCTTCTTTTGGGAGACGTTCAATTGTCTAGCCACAGCTTTCACACTTGTTGTTCTCATCACTCCTTGCTGTCTAAGCGTGATATAGAGATTCCATACCTGTTCTTCTATTGGAAATTTTTTCAATCCTTCTGACAGGCCCACTATTGCCTTTATAGTGATATCGCCCTCTTTTTTTATTGATATTTCTCCATCTTTTACATCCACATTATCAAGAACGTCATCTTTAACCGTGTCAAGAATTTCTTGATGTAGTATTTTGTTTTCCCGTTGTTTGTCTTTTTCATCTTCCTTTTCTTGTATCTGACTCATTAGATGTGAGGCTAGGCTGCTTGCCCTTTCAAAGCATCTGACGGCCTGCTCGAAATCCTGCACGCCGGTAGCTCTCTAGGACAAGCTTGTTCAAGATATTGCAATAGCGGGTTTTGTAATCTATTATTTGTTCATCCAAGTTTTCCCTCATGTTAATCTCAGTAAGGGAATACAACATTCCAAGGATCTAAGAGGGAAAAAATGACGATACCACTCAGAAGGCAGATGACTAAGAACATGTCATTCGAATCCCCAAGTTCCTTCGAAACATGGAAGATATAAAACGTGGGGATGCTCTAATCCTCAGGATTCGAAAAGATGTAAAGGAGGTCCTTGAGACGCTCCCCGTGGCTGTTCAGGGAATGGTGTACCTCCCCAAACACCTTCAAAGCAGCTTAGACGTTCAGGCGGGTGATATGATAGATTTAGAGATCGAAACAATCAAAAGTAGAAAAAGGATGAAGGACGATGGATGTTAGACTTGAAGAAAAGACAATGCTGCTTTGATTCTTTGATAGCCCCATGTTTTATATTCATTGGGAAAAACAAGATGATGGAGGTGCGAAGTATGCAATTAAAGAAAGTTCTTGATACATATAAGGAGTGGTTTGGATTCAATGAGCATGAATTGAAAAATGGGCCCTGAGAGCCTTCGAACATCTCAAAAAAGCAGAGGTAAAAGTGGATCCCCGCTATGAAAGGCTAAGTGCTTATGGCATGTTAGAAGCCCTTTCCAAAATCCTAGAAAAGTAAAGGTAGCTTTTCCTTTTTTGAACTTAAAATAGAATAGAGAGGTGAAATAGGATGAAAAGAGAAAAGAAGAAGCTAAATGAAGAAAGGGAGTACCAAATGACTCCAAACTTTGAACGTGGAGTATATAATCCAGCATTCTTCCATAAGGTGGGGGAAGAAACCAAGAAGTTTTTAGAGAAAAGACGGAGGTGGGAAAATGGTATTGATAAACCAGGAAAATGAGAAAGAATATGAACCTGGAAACTTTTAAAATCCAGGGGGTTTGGGAACTGCTACGGCTTCTCCATCCAAATAGACAGTGAAGAGGTCACTTTTGAGAGGTTTGCTAACAACTGGAGGGTGAAAGAGTGGCATGATTCAAAGCCTTCGAGAAAGTTAAGGAATTAGAGAGAAAACAGAAAATAAGACAGGAAGTAGTAGCCAACAAACAAGGAGGAATAAACCTTGAAATTATTCAGCTGGATAAAAAGAAGATCACTAATAAAAAAAGGCCTGAAACTCCTAAATAACGGCAAATACAAAGAAGCCATGAAATACTTCGACAAAACCATAAAAATAGACCCAAACCATGCAATAGGATGGTACAACAAAGGAGTGTGCCTAATAAACCTCAAAAAATACAAAAAAGCACTCACATGTTTTAATAAAGCCCTAAAACTAAACCCAAACCTCGCACAAGCATGGCACAACAAAGGAGCAGCCCTCGATGATCTTGGGAGGTATGATGAGGCGCTAGAATGCTATGAAAAAAGCCTAAAAATAAACCCAAAAGATTACAAAACATGGTACAACAAGGGAATAACCCTCGATGAACTTAAGAGATATGATGAGGCGCTAGAATGCTATGAAAAAAGCCTAAAAATAAACCCAAAAGATTACAAAACATGGTACAACAAGGGAATAGTCCTCAAGGAACTTAAGAGATATGATGAGGCGCTAGAATGCTATGAAAAAGCCTAAAAATAAACCCAAAAAGTCATGAAACATGGTACAACAAGGGAATAGCCCTCGATGAACTTAAGAGATATGATGAGGCGCTAGAATGCTATGAAAAAAGCCTAAATAAACCCAAAAGATCGCAAAACATGGAATAACAAGGGCATAGTCCTCGGTGAACTTGGGAGGTATGATGAGGCGTTAGGATGCTTTGAAAAGGTTCTGGAAATAAACCCTGAAGATCATAGAGCATGGTATATGAAGGGGGAGGTGTTGGAGAAGCTTGGAAGATGCGAAGAAGCACTAGAATCCTACAGGAAAGCCCTAAAACTAAAACCAGAATACAATGAAGCGAAAAAAGCCCTGAAAAAACTGGAAAAAAAGCAATAGAACAACCAAACAATCATACAAAAAACAGAAGACAACAGACACCCCAAAAACCAACAAAAAATATACTTTGAAGCTTTGAAGGATTACCAGGCATCCAACCTGACAGATGAAGTTAAAGACAACTTCTATGATCTTGGAGGAGCCCCATAGCAAGCAACATGCTACTGCTACCACGACCAACTAACAAACAAAGTAAACAGTTGGCTTGGACAATTTCTAAAATCAGGTGAAGCTACAGCAGCCGGAATACTAATAACAGCAGGACTAATGATAGCGGCAGCAGCAGGAGGACCGGTAACACTAGGCTGTGCAGTAGCTATAACTATAGCGGGCGCTGCCCTTGCAGCTCATGCATCTGGTTTATTCGATGATCCGCGCAATCCTATTAATTGGCTTGATTTCGCGGCTACAGTGGGTTCTGCGGTCTTTTTCAAGGCGCCAATAGGAGCCTCACCATTCAAAATAATCACTGACACGACAGTCAGACAATCGATGAGATTTATAACAGTCTTTGGCGGTAAAACAGCTATAGTCAAGGGAACTCTCGGATATAGTGGGAAAGAAGCAATAGAGAACATAGTTGAATCATGGGTTAAAGGTAGTGCAATATCAACAGTTATACACTCGCTAGAAAGTTCACCCCAAAACCTGCAAACTTACAAACAGAAAAACATATAAATAAAGAGAGAGAAGGTGAAAAATCATGTCATCAGAGGGAGCAATGATCACAGTAGGTCTAAGCCTCACTATATTCCTCATTTTTTGGGCTATTGTTGGAGAGGACCGTCTAAATAGATTCTATGAGAGAGTTACAGGAGAAAAAGCGGAAAAAGGTGGTGTAGCGACGCCCAGAGCCTGCTCATTCGGCCTCATGGTCGTCCCTCTCACCTTTTTTTTCCTTTTTGCGGGGTTTTCCTTTGTCTTCGCTCCTGAGATGGTGCCAGGGGCGGTTGCTCTTCTAATCCTCGCAGAGTATATTGGTTTTGTGTTCTTTTTGAGGGGTGACACCTTCAAAGGGGAATGGGATGGGAAAGGCTACCCACTTGGAGGATATCTCGGTTTTTCACTCCTTTTCTCCGCCTTCATGGTTATAAGGGGTGTTGTTGGCATGTTTAAAGGTTGGGTGGCTTGGGGTTTGTTTATGTTGTTTCTTGGCTTGTTTATCGCGACATATTATCTTTTCCCTGATAAAATGCCAGGATTAAAAGGGAATTATCTTAGTTCGCGACATGAAGTTTTGAAGGCGATTATTGTCGGCATAATACTCCTCATAATCACAAGGATAATCTGGGCGATAGTTCAGGTTGGGGTGTTTCATTGGTCATTGACAGGCCACTAGGGGCATGTGAGGTGTTATGTTAGATTTTTTTGGGAGTGGATTTTTTGGATAATGTACTAAAATGCTGTATGAGATCTGATAGTATTATAAATTGTCTTGATTCCTGCAAAACGCTCTAAACGCTTTTTCCAGGGGTCTGATTATATTAGCTTCTCATTCCTGTTAACGCTTCTTAGATGGTTTCCAGGAAGAAGAAAGTCTCCTGTTTTCTAAGATTAAAGCGTTTTTAGGCCTTTCTAGGGATTTGATAGTATTATTCATAGTTTTGGTTCCTGTTCTCTTTTTTTAGACGATTTCTAGCATGGATTCTTGGTTTTTTTGAAAATTTAGCGGACAAAAAATGTAAAAGTAAGGATGTGGGTAGGAGTTACCCTAACTGTAACCTTTATATACCCCCTATGATTATGATGTGGGGGAGGGAACCTTGTCCCCTTCATCAAGAGGCGTGAGGTGAAACCATGAAGAAAAAAACAAGAATCTGGTGTGAAATATCAACAATAATGACATGTGCAAGGTGGATTGAAGAACGCACACAAAACGAAAACATAAAGGAGTGGGCCGCCAGGATCTGGGCAGCCGCTAACCACCTAGAAAAAGAAACAGGAGTCTATGAATAAAAAGTGGTGGGAAATCAATTCCCCCCACATCCCCCCAATTTTTTGAGGTGAAAAAAAGTTAAAAAACAATAGCCATGAAAATGGGTATTCCAGAGGACTACATTGATCAAATCAGCATTTTCCCAATCGTACTTGACGATTATTTATATGGCGACTGCGTAATCTCAAACATAACGAATAGAGTCAGACTTCAGAAAATTCATAACCCCCTAAAGATAAAGTAGTTTCAAGAACCTGATCAACAATATAATGGGATCGTCATGGATTACGGGAAGCTTATAAGAACCAAGGAACTCGTCCTTCTCGTCCTGATAACACTTGACATAGTGCTCCTAAGCTATATCTCATTCTACCCATCAAATCCATGGACCGTGAATGCCATAAACCAGTTTGACCTCCTCCTGTGCATCATCTTCTTCATGGAATTCTCAGTAAACCTGAAAAGGGCTGAGGATCGTAAGAGATTCCTCATGGAAAACTGGCCAGATATAATTGCATTCCTCCCTGTGGACTTCTTTCGGGCATTCCGCTTTATAAGGATAATAAGGGTTGTAAAGGTCATCGCCCTCTTCAGAAAGTACCTCAAGAAGTTCTTCACCTTCCTTGTGGATACACACCTTGACCAGGCGGTGGGGGTACTCCTAATTGCACTCGTGGCCGGGACAATGTTCTTTTACATGATGGAGTCAGGGGTCAACAGATCCCTCCATGGGCCAGCTGACTCCCTCTGGTACAGTCTAACAACAATAATCGCCGGGGAGGTTGTTATACCTCCAAAAACCATCTATGGGAAGGCCATAACAAGCATGCTCATGCTGGTTGGTGTCACCTTTGTGGGGTTCCTGACAGCTTCACTGGCCTCATGGTTTGTCAGGAACCCTGAGGATGAGCGGGAAGTCCATGAAAGACTGGACGAGATAGAAAGGGGTATAGAGGACCTCAAAGGCGAGATTGCTGAAATCAAGGAGATGCTGAAGAAAAGATGATTCATTATCTGACCTTGCTGGTATCCGCGGAGACCACAACATACAGCAGTCCATCAAGAGGAATTATCTATTTTCCTCCAAGGCACCGTTACTTTTATACAGCATGGCCCCTTAGCATAAATAAGTAATTCATCGACGAGGATAACATGGCAAGATCAGCATATATAATCATAGGAGCCATTCTACTCTTTGGCGCCTACCTCTACGGGGTAACTGCACTGAGTCCCGTGGAACCTGTGGGGCGTCTGGGTTTCGTTAAACTGGCAAACCCTGACATGTATCCCGGGCACCCCCAGTCCAAGGTCCTGGCATCCTACGCAGCCCAGAGGGGATCCAAATGCGCCCTCGTGGTCCATTACGCCGGAAGTTCAAACTACAGGCACTACAGGGAGGGTAACGTGACCATAATAGAACTGGCATATATCAGTTCAGAGTACCGGACCGACATAGACTGGGGTGAGGTTATTGAGTCATTCATATTCGGGGTCCCTGATGGTAAGTACCGTTACAGGGCCGATGGATATGAATTCAACAGTCTCGATGAGGCCATGGATTACGTTGAAGATCTTGCCAGAAGTAAGGGACAGGAGGGTCCCATGCCCATGGTCTTCCATGGCACCGTCAGGGAGGGTAACGTCTTCATCAACCCCGGCTGTGGTTTCCCACTCTATGTCCAGATCGCATGGAGACAGTACGGTAGACTCGGGGCATACTATTACATCGTGAAGGGCCTCCTGCATCCCTACCTGAACAACCCCTACGCGGCATATGAACTGAGCCACGCATCTGACCTTCAGAGACTCTACAATCAGGGCGCCCTTGACTATACAGGATACGATTGATCCTCACCCCTTTCTGTAGATTTTAAGGGGCCCCCACTATCAGTGGACCATTAAACTTCATCGATCAGCAGACCCCCCAGAGAACTGACCGTTAACTACAATCCCTGGCGGCCCATCAGTTCTCCCATGAACTCTTCACGGATCCCCCTGAATTCTTCGATTTTCCTGTCAGTCAGATACCTGTATAGAACCCTGATACGGGGGTTTTTTCCGATCAAGCTCCTTTTTTCATTTAAGAATGTCCAGAAGAGGGCATCCCAGACCCTGCACCAGTCCCCGCGCTGGTGGTCACTCATCCTGAGGATATAATTTGATGAGGAGATGTAGGGTTTGGTTGCAATCAGCCCCCCGTCAGCGTACTGGCTCATACCATAAACATTTGGCACCATCACCCAGTCATAGGAGTCTATGAACATCTCCATGAACCACCTGTAGACCTCATCAGGGTCCGTGCCGAGGAGCAGCATGAAATTCCCGATCACCATGAGCCTCTCAATGTGGTGGGTGTAGCCGTGCCTCATAACCCTCCCCACGGCAGAGTCGTAGGGCTCTATACCTGTTAAGCCCTGGTAGAGTTTAGGATTGATTTTGCCCCTGTGGTTGAAGAAGTTCTCTGTCCTCTCATAGGACCCCTTAAGTATATAAACTGCCCTTATGAATTCCCGCCATCCCATAACCTGCCTTACAAAGCCCTCAACGGAGTTCAGTGGCGCGTCTGCCTTGAGTGCTGCCCTTATAACCTCCATTGGCGTCAGGAGGCATATGTTAAGTGAGGAGGAAAGTACTGAATGAAACAGGAATGGCTCATCACGGGATATGAAGTCCTGATAGCTTCCAAAGTTTTTAATTCTCCTCTCAATGAAGTCCCTCAGGAAAATCCTGGCCTCAGTGTGTGTTGTGGGGTAATTGAAGTGGTCCATGGATCCAGGGTTGTCAGGGAAGTTCTCTGATACATATTCTTTGGCCTCCTTTACGTACTCATTTTCCGGGAGCTTCACAGGGGATGGTACCTCCAACCCTCGGGGCATTCTCTTACGGTTTTCAGTGTCAAAGGTCCATTTACCACCGGCTGGCCTGGAGTTCTTCATGAGAATGGAGAGCCTCTTCCTCTCCCTTATGTAGAAGGATCTGAGAAAGAATCTCCCATCCCTGAAGTAGTCATCCATGAGCTGCCTTTTGAAGAGGAATGGTGCCTCAATCTCATTTATTTCAAATCCAAGTTCCATGGAAAGCTTCTTCATCCTCACCTCAAGTTCATGGTCAAGGAGTTCAAGGGTGTAGACACGGTCGTAGCCTTCAAGGTGATCCCTCAGGTATCCCATTCCCGGGTCAGGGCTGTATTCTATGTATTCAGCTTTAAGACCCCTTGAACTGAGGTGGTCGTGGTAGTGGCGCATTGAAGCCCGATGGAGAATAAGCTTGTTCCTGTGGAATCTTAGTCTGAATACCGGGTCTCCAAAGAAGAGCTGATCCTCCACCAGGATGAACCTGGATGTTTTCCCGGCCGCCGGGTGGTCCTCCATGAGGTGGTGGGGGAATACAATGGCCACAGATTTCTCACCCATATCGGTATTTATGTTGCAGGATGACTATAAATCTAAAAGTTTTTTAGGAGTCCCGGACATAAACCTTAATGGTGTTTACAATGGTTAAGTGGGGAGCCGTTATTCTTGGATTTGTACTCTCAATTGTTTTTCCATACATTCTAAGCCCCTTCGTTGGTCAGGCTTCAATCCTCGGATTATTCCTGGCGGGTTTTGTAGTAGGCCTCATGGTAAAGGAGGGGGCGACCGGGGGTTTCTGGAACGCGACTGTTGCAGGGGCATTTGGCGGTATAGTGATTGCCATCCTACTCACTATCTTTGGAACTGCCATTGCCGGGCCCGTAGGTTTTCTTATTGGAGCCTTTGCAGGTGGAATCCTCGTATTGGCCCTCCTGATTGTCTCAATGCTCTTCATGGGTATTGGTGGGGCGATTGGAGGTTTCATTGCAGGTGACTGATAAGACCTTCAAAGACAATTCATTTCTCGGACACTGCACGGACCTCCTTTTTATGCACCCGGTAATAAAAATTTAAATATTAGGATTAATCATTTATTAAAAGGTGATGAATATGTATGATTTAAGTGATCTTGTGGTTGAAAGACAAAAACTCGGGAATGTGACGGATATAAAAATCTTCAGGGTGCTGAGGTTCATGCCCTATTCCATCATAGGAGACGGAGCCAACGGTATCCTCTACAAGAACGGCAAGGACCTTGGAAGGAATCTGGGTCTAAATGGCGCCAGTGAAGCCGTGAAGTTCATGCATGAAAACCGTATAGGTGAACTTGAAATCCTCCAGGAGGATCCATACCACCTCAGGGTCGATGAATGCCTCAGCTGTGCCGGTCTCCCTGAGTCAGGTAAACCCCTATGCCACTTTGAGGGGGGCCTACTTGCAGGTATAATTGAATCTGTGAGCGGAAGAGCCGTGGATTTCAGGGAGGTTAAATGCTGGGGCCTCGGAAATGGAACATGTGAGTTCAAGGAGTTCGTGAGGTAGTCCTCATTCATACCCCCCAATTCATTTTATGTTTCCCTCTCTCAAAAAAAACTAATTAAAGGGATGCAGATAAGTAAACCCGAGGAATACATCCAGACCATGATCCAAGACATCAAGGAGAATTGAGATGCTAATAGGTGTTATATCAGATACGCATATACCTGACAGGGCATCAGAGATCCCGGAGGCTGTTTTTGATGCCTTCAGGGATGTTGAACTGATACTCCATGCCGGTGATCTGACATCCCCAGACATCCTCAGTGAACTCGAAAGACTGGCCCCTGTGGAGTGTGTGCAGGGAAACATGGACCGCCACTATGGTATAGAAACCCCCAGGTCAGGGCTATTTGAGATAGGATCCTTCAGGGTGGGGTTAATCCATGGGGAGGTCTACCCCAGGGGTGACACCCAGCAGCTGAGGTACCTCGGCCTTGAACTTGGAGCCGATGTTCTGATAAGCGGGCACACCCACCAGCCCTTCATAAGGGAACTTGAGGACATGATCCTCCTCAACCCTGGAAGCCCCACCGTACCTCGCCTCACAGATCCAAGTGTCATGCTGCTCAGAATTGATGGGGAAAAACTTGACGCCGAGATAATAAGAACCGGGACCCCTGTATGCAGGTCCCTGAATTTCAGGAGGTGATTGATATGGGTAAAAGGTGGCAGGCTGAAAGAAAGAGGGACCACTACTATAAAAGCGCCAAGAAGGAGAATTACCGTTCAAGGGCCTCCTATAAGTTACTGCAGCTCAACAACAGATATAAACTTATAAAGAAGGGTGACAGGGTCCTTGACCTGGGTGCGGCCCCCGGTGGGTGGTCACAGGTCGCCCTGGATAAGGTGGGGGATGAGGGACTTGTGGTCGCCGTTGACCTCCAGAGGATAAAGGGTTTCCCCTCTGAAAACTTCAGGGCAATAAGGGGGGACTTCACCGAAGAGGAGGTGAAGGAGAAGATAATCAGGGAACTGGGAGGAAGGGCCGACGCCGTCATATCAGACGCTGCACCATCACTCTCAGGTATAAGGGACATCGACCACCTGAGGTCAGTGGATCTCGTTGAGAACGTCCTGGACATAGCCTACAGGGTCCTTGATAGGAAGGGGAACATCCTGATAAAGGCATTCCAGGGCCCTGAACTTGACAGGGTTATAAAGGAACTGAGGAAGGACTTCTGGAAACTTAAAACCACCAAGCCAGCCTCATCCAGGAAGGCCAGTGCAGAGATGTACATCGTGGGCAGGGATTTCAAGGGCAGAGAAAGATGGAAAAGAATAATCCACTAGAACCCACATGAAAGATAAGAGTAAAAGAAATGGGAGAGAATGATCCCCTGAAACTACATGAGGGCCCTCACATCACTCAGGGCCTGTGAGGCTACCTGGAGCTGATACCTGGTCGTTTTAATCCTTTCATCAACCTCTGATTTGGGCTTGCTGGTCTCAAGTGCACTTTTAACGTCGTCTATTGCTGACCTGGCCTTCACAAGTTCTATCTCAGCGTTCAGGTAGGTCCTGGTGAGATTGTCATTGTTCCTCTGGTACACCTCCTTCTTGACCGAATCGTACTGGACCTTCAGGGATGAGTAGTCACTCTGAAGCTTTGCAAGTTCATCATACTCTGCCCCCTTATCCACACTACTTGATATGGCATCTGAGATGGTATCAACACCTATGTAGGCGAATACCAGGATTGTCCCTATTATCAGGAGAACTCCCAGGACGGATATGGTCATTGAAGTCAGTTTGAAAAGGTTTATCCTTGATCTCTTCATTCTATCAACCCCATACAGTGGATTTGGCTCTCAGTTCACAGTGTATAGATACATCAGAGCACATTGAACTAGGTCAGGTTACAGTTATGTGTGGCAGACTAAGGTTTATAATGTTATCATAATATACTTTCCATGATGAAAACCGTGGATAAGAGCAAGACACTTACAAAATTTGAGGAATTCTTTTCACTGCCGGACTACAAGGACAGGGTATTCGAGGCAATAGAGAAATATCCGAACGTCAGATCAATTGAAGTTGATTACCTGGACCTTGAAATGTTTGACCCTGACCTTGCAGACCTTCTAATCGAAAAACCTGATGATGTTATAAGGGCGGCACAGCAGGCCATAAGGAACATCGACCCCCTCAGAAAGAATGTGGACCTCAACATAAGGTTCGGCGGGGTCAGCAACGTAATACCCCTCAGGGAGCTACGGAGTAAATTCATAGGCAAGTTCGTGGCAGTTGATGGTATAGTCAGGAAGACCGATGAGATAAGGCCCAGGATAGTTAAGGCCGTCTTTGAGTGCCGTGGTTGTATGAGACTCCACGAGGTCACACAGTCAACCAACATGATCACAGAGCCATCACTCTGCTCAGAGTGCGGTGGGAGGTCCTTCAGGCTCCTGCAGGACGAATCAGAGTTCCTGGACACCCAGACCCTGAAACTCCAGGAGCCCCTGGAGAACCTTTCAGGTGGTGAACAGCCCCGGCAGATAACAGTTGTCCTCGAGGACGACCTGGTCGACACCCTCACGCCCGGGGATATCGTGAGGGTGACCGGTACCCTGAGGACTGTTAGGGATGAGAGGACAAAGCGTTTCAAGAACTTCATCTACGGCAACTACACAGAGTTCCTTGAACAGGAATTTGAGGAGCTCCAGATAAGTGAGGAGGATGAGGAGAAGATAAAGGAGCTTGCAGGGGACCCTAACATCTATGAAAAGATCATAAGGTCCACTGCACCATCCATACACGGCTACCGTGAGGTGAAGGAGGCAATAGCCCTCCAGCTCTTCGGGGGAACCGGTAAGGAGCTGGATGATAAGACCAGGCTCCGTGGGGACATCCACATACTCATAGTGGGGGACCCGGGTATCGGTAAGTCACAGATGCTCAAGTACGTCTCAAAGCTGGCCCCCAGGGGGATATACACCAGTGGTAAGGGTACCTCAGGGGTCGGCCTTACAGCTGCTGCTGTGAGGGATGAATTCGGTGGCTGGTCCCTTGAGGCAGGGGCCCTGGTACTCGGGGATAAGGGTAACGTCTGCGTGGACGAGCTTGACAAGATGCGCGAGGAGGACCGCTCAGCCATACACGAGGCCCTGGAGCAGCAGACCATCAGCATAGCCAAGGCCGGGATAATGGCAACCCTGAACTCCCGGTGTTCGGTCCTGGCAGCTGCAAACCCCAAATTTGGAAGATTCGATAGTTACAAGTCGATTGCAGAGCAGATAGACCTTCCATCAACAATACTTTCACGTTTCGACCTCATATTCGTGGTTGAAGACAAACCAGATGAGGAGAAGGACAGGGAGCTTGCAAGGCACATCCTCAAGACCCACAAGGAGGACCACATGCCCTTCGAGATCGACCCGGAACTCCTGAGGAAGTACATAGCCTATGCAAGGAAGAACGTCAGGCCGGTCCTCACTGATGAGGCCATGCAGGTCCTGGAGGACTTCTATGTCTCAATGAGGGCCAGCGCTGCAGATGAGGACTCACCGGTCCCCATAACCGCGAGGCAGCTGGAGGCCCTCGTGCGTCTATCAGAGGCCAGTGCCAAGATAAAACTTAAGGAACATGTTGAGGCAGAGGATGCGAGGAAGGCCATAAAGCTGTCACAGGCCTGCCTCAAACAGGTCGGCTATGACCCCGAGACAGGCAAGATAGATATAGACAAGGTTGAGGGGAGGACACCTAAATCAGAGAGGGATAAGTTCAGACTTCTCCTTGAACTCATAAAGGAATACGAGGATGACTACGGTGGCAGGGCACCTACCAATATTCTTATAACTGAGATGATGGATAGATATAATGTAAGTGAGGAAAAGGTTGAAGAACTGATAAGGATCCTCAAGGACAAGGGTGCCATATTTGAACCCGCAAGGGGATACCTTAAGATAGTCTGAATTTTCCATTTACACACTTTTACTGGAGGTATCAGCTATGGATGATTATGAAAAATTACTTGAAAGGGCAATAGACCAGCTGCCCCCTGAAGTATTTGAAACAAAACGTTTTGAGGTTCCAAAGGCATACTCTGTCATACAGGGAAACAGGACATTCATACAGAACTTCAGGGAGGTTGCAGATGCCCTCAACAGGGACCCCCAGCACCTCCTGAAATTCCTTCTTAGGGAGCTGGGTACCGCAGGAAACCTTGAGGGTGGAAGGGCCATACTTCAGGGTAAATTCACCCACTTCCTCATAAATGAGAGGATAGATGACTACGTGAACAAATTCGTCATATGCCACGAATGCAACAGGCCAGATACGAGGATAATCAGGGAGGGCCGCATATCACTCCTCAAGTGTGAGGCATGCGGTGCCAAGGCCCCCCTCAAGAACGTCTAGAGAACAGAGAGGAGCAGCCATAGGAAATGTTCTGTGTTAAATGCGGTAGTTCTGATTCTGAATTATATGAAGGCCTCTGCAGGGACTGTTTCCTTGAGGACTACAGTATCCTGAGTATACCCGAGAAGATAGAGGTCAGAGTGTGTAGCCACTGCCGTGCAAAGTTTATAAGTGGCCAGTGGCTGGATGAAGGGCTTCCAGATGATGAAATCGTGTACAGGGCCCTTGAGGACAGCATAAGCTGGGATGAACCCGTTGAGAACCCTGAAATCGAACTCGAAATAATGCAGGAAAGGGGCACCATCTACCGGTGCCTTGTTGAGGTCGATGCAGAGGTCCTCGGGAAGCATGTGAAACAGGACTATGAGGTTGAGGTCCGCATCACAAACACGGTATGCCCGGCCTGCAGCAAACAGAGCGCCGGCTACTATGAGGCGGTTATACAGCTGAGGGCCGATGGAAGGGAACTTGCAGAAACCGAAATAGAAACAGCGGACAGGGTTGTCCAGAGGACACTCCTGAGGCTTTCCAGGCGGGACAAACTGGCCTACCTCCCCCAGAGGGTTGAGGTGAAGGAGGGTGTTGACTACTACATAGGATCCCACAAATCAGCCCGGAAGGTTGTCAGCGCCCTCAGAGAGGAACTTGGAGGGATAACAATGGAGTCCCCAAGACTCATGGGTCAGGACAGATCGACCGGTAAGGGACTCTACAGGACGTGGATATCCCTAAGGCTGGCTGAATTCAGGGTTGGGGACTTTCTATCCCACCATGATCGAATTCTGACAGTCGTTGGCCTCCGGAAGAAGGGTGTGAGTGTGAGGGACCTTGAAACCCGTGAGGTGAAGAACATCCTCTGGGGGGAATATGATGACATGGACCTTGTGGCCCGTGCAGATGAGGTGAAGACCACCACTGTGACCTCAAGGTCCCCTGGAATGATCCAGGTACTCCACCCGGAAACCTTCGAACCAGTGGACCTCGAGGCGGACAGCTACACATCAACACTGAATATAGGGGAGCAGGTCCCTGTCATAGAAATCGGTAACAGACTCTACATCATTGAGGATGAGGCGGAGGAATGATTAAATGGATGATTCACTAGAGACCATAACCCGTGACGTTCTGGAGGTCATAACCCCTGAAGAGTTGATGGATGTCCTCAGGAAGGATGAACCTGTTGTCTACACTGGATATGAGCCCTCAGGGAGGGTTCACCTGGGGCACGCCCTGACAGTGAGGAAACTCAGGGAGCTCCAGGACGCTGGCTTCAGGGTCAAGATACTCCTGGCAGACTACCATGCCTACCTCAACGGGAAGGGGAGCATGGAGAGAATAAGGGAACTTGCAGAGTACAACCAGAAATGCTTCCTGGCCCTTGGACTCTCACCTGAGAGGACCGAGTTCATACTGGGATCATCATTCCAGACAGAACCTGAATACACTGATCTTGTCTACAGGATGGCCCTGATAACAACCCTTCTAAGAGCAAAAAGAAGCATGGCCCAGATAACCAGAGAATCTAAGGACCATAAGGTCGCAGAGGTTATATACCCCCTAATGCAGGTCATAGACATGGTCTACCTGGACGTTGATGTTGCCCTGGGTGGAATGGAACAGAGAAAGATCCACATGCTTGCACGTGAAAACCTGCCCAGACTTGGCTTCGATGCCCCTGTATGCATACACACCCCCCTCCTCCATGGAACCGATGGCTCCGAAAAGATGTCATCGAGTAAGGGTAACTTCATAGCCGTCGACGATTCCCCCGATGAAATACGGGAGAAGGTCAGGAAGAGTTACTGTCCAATGGGTGAGACTGAGGGCAACCCCATAATCGAAATCGTGAAGTACTTCATAATGCCAGAGTATGGAAGGATGACCATAAGGAGACCTGAGAAATTCGGGGGCGACCTGCAACTGGATCTTGATGAACTCCTCGAGATGTACTCCACGAGTGAACTGCACCCACTGGACCTGAAGAACGCTGTCTCAGACTACCTTGTGGAAATGCTTGAACCTGTAAGGGAATACATGGAAGGTGTTTAGATGCTCTATGAAATGAGACTGCCGCCTGGCATAACACATACAACGATGGCTGAAATAATTGAAAAATATGAGGTTGAACTGATACAGACCGATGATGGCCCTGTTCTGAGGGGTGAAATGGAGGAACTCCAGAGGGCAAGGGACAGAATCCTCGAGTCTCTCAGGGAGAGAATAGAGGAACTCGAAAACCCGGCCACACGGAGCTGATCCAACAATTCCTTTTTTTAGTTCCCTGAAAATGATAACCGTTAAGGAGGCTACAGTATGCCCCCTGAACATATGCCTAAATGGGGGGCCAGTATCCTCCGTATATCCCTCTGGATCATATTAACCCCCCTTTCAGCGTTCACAGTGTAGAAGCCCTCTTTATCTGCAAGTTCAAGGTACCTTTCACGTACCCCTGCAAGGTATGAGGGATCCTCAAACTCATCGGTTCCGCCACATCGCTCCATGGCCACCTCAACGTCGATGTCGAGGAGTATGACAATATCTGGTCGTGGAGCGAACCTGTTTATCTCAGAAATCCATTCCTCAGGCCCCTGATACACCAGACTGGAATAGTAGCACCTGTCACTTATAACCACCCCATCTGACCATTTACCCTCAATTTTACTCCTCAGTGTCAGCCGGTCCGCTGCAAAGAGCAGGGCAAGGATCCTCTGAACATCAGGTGCCCTGGCACCTGGAGTTGAAAGCATGCTCCTTATGAGGCTTCCGATATTAGAATCGGTTGGTTCCCTGACTTCCTGGACCCTGTAACCGTTTTCCCTGAGCCAGCTTGCCGTCAGGGAGGCATGGGTTGTCTTACCGGAACCATCGATTCCCTCAAAGCATATGTACATGGTGGTTAATCTATCAGGAACAGGTAAAAAATCTTCCCCTACCGAGGATCGTGGTTAATCCATCAGGACCCGGGAAAAGATCTTCTCCTCCGCTGGAGGACATAACTTTATAATGCTTCAGACACAGAATTATTTAGGATTATTTTAGTGATAATTGAGGTGGACCATGTCTAGAGCTAAGGTTATGGTGGTTGAGGATGAGAGCATAGTTGCCATTGATATCAGCCAGCGCCTTCAATCACTTGGATACGAGGTTACAGCCACCGTCTCCTCAGGTGAAAAGGCCGTTGAAATGGCCGAAAAAACAAGGCCAGACATCATACTGATGGATATAGTCCTCAAAGGTGAAATGGACGGTATAGAAGCTGCTGAAGAGATAAATAAGCGGATGAAGGTCCCCATAGTCTACATAACAGCATACTCAGACGAGGAAACCCTCAGGAGGGCCAAGGTAACAGGACCCTTCGGTTACATAATAAAGCCCTTCGAGGACCGTGAACTCCACAGCGTCATTGAGGTGGCCCTCTACAAACATGAACTTGAGCGTAGACTGGCTGAGAACGATGAACTCTTCAGGGCAATACTCTCATCGGTTCAGGATATACTGTTCACAGCAGACAGTGAAGGCAGGTTAACGATGGTATCCCCCGGACCCCTTGCAGGATACGGCCTTGAAGCCGATGATGTTCTGGGAAAAGGACTTGTGGAGGTCTTCGGGGATGAGGTTCACCATGAGATGATCGGGAGGGCCCTCAAAGGGGAACCTGTGACCTATGAATGGACATGGACACCCCATGACAAATTCTACTTCGAAACAACCCTGTCGCCCCTCCGCGACTTTGAGGGCAATATCACAGGGGTTGTGGGAATACACCGGGACGTCACCGAAAAGGAGACTGCAAGAAAGGCCCTTGAAAGGGAGACCCTCATAAACCGGGAACTAGCAGACCTCTCAAAACAGTTACTGGCCTCAATGTCAATTGAGGAAATTTCAGATAGCATAACCAGGAAGGCAGAGGCCCTCACTGAGAGCAGATACTGCCTTGCGGGTTTCATTGAATCAGGCACGTTGAAGAATTATACCCTCACAGAGAACGTCAGAAGGGAGTGTCACCTCGATACAGATTCATTAAAACTGGGCGGTTTAATTGAGTGGATACTGAGGGAGAAGGAGGCCATTCTTCTAAATGACCCCTCCTCTGATCCACGGTACAGTGGTGTCCCAGAGGACCACGTGGAGATCAGCAACCTGCTTGCGGTTCCAGCAGTCCTCAGGGATGAACTGGTGGGCATATTGATGGTCTCAGGGAAGGAAGGAAGCTATGATGAGGGCGACCTGGAACTACTCCAGCGCCTTGCAGACATATACGCCCTCGCAATTCACAGGAAAATGGAAGAGGATCGTTTGAAGGCCAGTGAGGAACGTAACAGGGCCCTGGTGGAAAAATTCCTTAAAATAGTTACAGACGTCCTCGAGGAAATTAAATAAAGCTGATTTTAGTCGGAGGAAATTCCAGTTGGAAATACCTGAACTCCTTGCGCCTGCTGGTTCCCCTGATACCTTCAGGGTGGCCCTGAATGCAGGGGCCGATGCGGTTTACCTCTCAGGAAAGGACTTTGGTGCAAGGTACTATGCAGAGAATTTCAGCCTCAGGGAAATCCGGGAAGCCGTGGACTACGCTCACCTCCATGACAGGAGGGTCTACGTAACCCTAAACACCCTCATAAGGGACTCGGAGATCCAGAGGGTATCGGATTACCTCCAGGAACTCCATGCAGCAGGGGCAGATGCAGTGATAATACAGGACCCCTCCATACTTTTTCTCAGGGATGAACTATCACTTGACATCCCACTCCATGCCTCAACCCAGATGACCATCCACAACATGGCCGGCATCAAATGGGCAGAGGATGTGGGCCTTGAGAGGGTTATACTTGCAAGGGAGCTCTCAGTTGATGAGATCAGGGATATAACCTCAAAGGCTGGGGTGGATATCGAGGTATTTATACATGGGGCCCTCTGCTACAGCTACTCAGGACAGTGCCTGCTCTCATCATTCATAGGGGGTAGAAGCGGCAACCGGGGGCGGTGCGCCCAGCCCTGCAGAAAGAAGTATGAACTCATCCAGCTCAAACCCGGAAGGAGGGTTGTTAAACTCCCCTGGAAGTACCTCCTGTCTACCAGGGACCTCTCAGCCTACATGCACCTTGACAGGCTCGTTGATGCCGGTGTCAGTTCACTCAAGATAGAGGGCAGGATGAGGTCGGCCGAGTACGTCGCCACCACGGTCAGCGTATACAGGAGGGCCCTTGATGAGATAAAGGAGGGGAGGTGGAGGCCTTCCAGAAAAGAGTTTGAAAGGCTGATGCTGACATTCAACAGGACCCTGAAGGGGGGTCACCTGGTCGGTGAGGATTTCATGGGGCGTGAATACCCCGGTGACAGGGGCCTTCCCATTGGATACGTTGAGAAGTACTCCATGGGCAGGGCAATCGTAAGGCTGACCTCAGAGACTGTGCCCAGGAGGGGTGATGGTCTCTTCTTCCAGAAAAACAGTATGGGCATCCGCCTCGGTGACCACCTGCTGGATGGAGGTATTCTCTCCATTCCCTCAAAACCTGTCACCCCTGGTAGCAGGGTCTATCTCACAGGACGAAGGGAACTCCAGAAATTCACTGAAAAGCTCAGGAGTTCACATCCACCCCACCTCTGGGACGTTGAGCTCCGGTTCATTGCATCAGAGGATGGTGAAGTTCATCTCACAGCCGAATGGTCAATGGATGGAAGGACTCTGAGGGAATCCATTGATGCGAAGTTCGAGAGGGCCCTCAGAAGGCCCCTGGCACCCGACACAATCAGAGAACAGCTTCTGAAAGCCGGTGATAAACCCTTCAGATTAAGTTTTGCGGAATTCAGATATCCTGGAGGACTTTTCCATCCCATCAGCGGCCTTAATGCCCTCCGAAGGGAGCTTCTCAGTAGAGTTGAGAAGAGAATAATTGAGGAGAAGAGATCAGAGAAGGTCAAGGAGAAGAAATCGTCTGAGAAGGTTTCAGAGGGTTTCGCCGGGAGGTCTGCAGCCGGGGGTGGAGATCAAAGCCCCTGCATCTCAGTATATGTTGAGGACCTCCCATCCCTGGAGACGGCCCTGATGGCAGGAGCTGGGAGGGTATACTTCGAACCCATGATCCACAGGGACTTCAGGGAATGTGACTGGAATGATGTCAGATCAATCCTCAGGGAAGCCAGAGACATTGCATCGGGATACGATGCTGAATTCGTATGGAAGTGGCCTGATATAACCCATGACTGGCTTCTAAGGAGACTGCTCAAAATTGAAGATGAACTGAACCTGAACATCATGGTTGGTGGGTTCGGGATCCCCGAGCTGATAAGGGGTGGTGTGAAGATATATGGATCCCCGGCCCTCAACATATTCAACAGCATATCCTCCATGCTGATGTCGGGGAGGTTCCACATGCTAACAGTTTCACCGGAACTATCCGGGGAGGACCTCATGGGGATGGAAGGTAACCTTGAGGTTCCAGTTCACGGGAACCTCACCGCCATGGTTACAAGGGACAACCTCTGGAGGCTGGTCCCCAAGGATTTCAACACAGGATCAGACTCACTGTGGGCCTTAAGGGACAGTAGAGGAGCTACATTCCCAATGAATCAGCTCATGGGGTGTGAAACCGTTATCATGAACTCAAGAGAGACCTGTCTCATAGACTTCCTTCCATCACTGTTGAGATGGGGTTTCAGGAATTTTTCCATTGACTGTCGTATATATCCTCCTGGGAGAACAAGAGCCCTTGTGGAATCATACATTGAGGCCCTTGAAAACCCTGAAGGGATAGTTGACATCAAGGAAAAAATTGAGGGGGAAAGTGAATACGGTATAACAGCATCACATTTCAGGCACGGTCTCAGGGAGTAATGCGGGCCCACATGTGCATCTGGTGGGTTCTTCGCTGGTTTAGCTGAACTTTCTTGTCTGGGAATGGTCCCAATAAAACTCCTGGAACTTATAAAAGTCAAGCTGCTTCACAGCAGAGAATAGTTTCCAGATGCACTCTGAATTCCTATATATCAAAGGAAATGCATAGTTGGCATGATGAATTCCAGAGATTCAGTTGAGGCCGTCCTTACAGAGGTCAGTGGAATAGGGGAAAGACTGGCGAGGAAGATAGTAGATGAATTTGGCGGTGAGGATGAACTCCTCAAGGCAGTTAAAAACCTTGAGATTGACAGGCTTGTTGCAATTGAGGGTATAAGTCAGCGCAGGGCCATTGAAATAGCCAATAGACTTCTTGGAAACCCATTACCATCATTTTTAAAGACAGAGAGAGCATTTCAGATATACAAGGAGATACAGGAATTGATGATGTCCTATGCCCATACAGACTACGCCCGTAACCGTATAATGCTTCTGCATCCCTCCACAGACACCGATTCCATGATGGAGCATATAAGAATGGTTATGGAAGCAAAGAGAATGGTGGAGGAACTGCCTGTTGAAAAACTGAGGGAACTTCTCAGGAATCTGGATAGACCCCGGGACCCCCCCATAACCTTCAATCCATCCAAGGCCATCCTTGTGGAGACAAGGGAGGACTACGACCTCCTCATAGACATGGGACTCAACCGTTACCATCCGGTGATTCTCAATCCGGACCCGGGTGAACTTGATGAATATGAACTCATAATCTATGTCTACTCTGAGGGAATGATTGAACTTGAGGATACATTCAACACCATAATGGTGACCGCTGATTCAGATAAACATGAAATTGTGCCGGAATGTGTCCTCAATTACTTCAGAAAAAACCTTGAAATCTTCCGTAACGCCCTTGAGATTAAGAGGATCCTTGGAATGGAGACCTGCCTCCATGAAGTCGTTGAGATAATGGATGCGCTTCAGGGTGCCGGTAAGGAAGAGGTTGACATCGACGAGGCCGTGAATTCCGTCAAGGCATGGGCTGATATGAGGCTCAGGGACCTCATAAAGGACATCGACCTCAGCGGTGATGAGGTGCTGGCCCTCCTGAACCAGGGCATGACAGCCAAACTTGAGAGGATATTTGATGATGTCCTCTCTGAGGCGCGAAGCATGATAAGAAAGCAGACCGGTATTGAATTTGACCCCTTCATAAGATCATATCCCCTCAAGATTGACCAGAGAGAGGTTGAAAGGGTTAAGAGGCTTGAGGCTGCTTCAAGGAATCTGAGGGAATTCGAGGTTAAGGTTGATGCTGCAACCAGACTAAGTGAACTGAGGGATTCCGTCGAAGGTGAAATAAGGGATATAATGGAATTCGACTACCGCCTCGCCCTCGGACTCTTTGCCCATGAATATGAACTAACCGAACCTGAGTTCGGTGATGAAATAAGTCTGAGGGGGGCCCTCCACCTTAACCTTGTGGGATCCCGGAACTCCCAGCGTGTTGACTATCAGATCGGTGACCATGATAATGTCGTGTTGCTGACCGGGGCCAACAGTGGTGGTAAAACAACACTCCTTGAGACACTGGCCCAGGTCACCATCATGGCCCAGATGGGTCTGCCGGTCTGTGCCCTTGAGGCCCGTGTCAGGATCGTTGATGAGGTTTACTTCATCTCGAAGAAGAGGTCCCTGGATGCGGGTGCATTTGAATCATTCATAAGGACCTTCACCCCGGTCACCACAAGTGAAAACTCAAAGCTTATCCTCCTTGATGAGCTTGAGGCCATCACAGAACTTGACGCTGCCGTGAAGATTATAGCAACATTCATAGAGTTCATAGGGGAGTCCAGTTCCCTTGCGGTCATCGTTACCCACATGGCCCGTGAGATAATGAAGTATGTCGATGTCAGGGTGGATGGTATTGAGGCCAGGGGCCTTGATGATGAGTACAATTTAATAGTTGATAGAACACCCCGCATAAACTACCTTGCAAGGAGCACACCTGAACTTATAATAAGGATGATCTATGAGAAATCCTCTGATGAAGAGAGGATTGTCTATGGGAAGATACTTGAAAAGTTTCAGAAAACAGATAAAGCAGGAGAAAGTAAATCATAATTATGATGGAAGACCTTGAAGAATATATAGGGGCCCTTAAAGTTAGGTGTCCATCCATCTATGAGGCCTTTAACCGAATATATGAAGTGGGGTGCTCACATGGGTCCCTTAAGGTGACTGGGGGACTTGAGAAGAGGTTTGATAAAAATTTTATTGAATCCGTGAAAGAACAGAAGATTATAAGGGTTTACAACCGCTGGACCGGTGAAGGCGCGCTATTTAATTCATTTCGTCTAAAGAAACCTGTTATGGATCATGGAGATGCTAAAAAAATTCTGAAGGAGTTGCTCAGGGACGATGCCCGGTGTGACTTCTGCATGCCGGAACTGTATACTCCTGAAGACGATTTTGGGCGTGTAAGGGGTCAGCACTCAATCACAGCGTCCAACATCGCAAAGTATGATGCATGGAGTGGCCTTTTAATTTTCAGAAAACATAATCCCCTTGATTTTAGCTTCGAAGAACTTTCAGATTACCTCTCAACGGCTTCAAAGTGGTTTGAACTGGCAGCGAAATCCTCAGGGTTCCGTTTTCCATTTATAGTGTGGAACTGTATGCCACGTGCGGGTGCGTCACAGATACACGGGCATATGCAGCTTCTCCTCGGTGAGAGGCCCTATGGAAAGGTTTCATTCCTTGAAGAAGCCTCCAGAAGGTACCTTGAGACCTACGGGTCATCTTATCAGGACGATGTCTTCAGGGTGCACAGTGCCATTGGGCTTGGGGCTGAATACGGTGATGTATCTGTATATGCAAGTATCACGCCAGTAAAGGAAAGAGAAATTAACATAACATTTAAGAGTGAATTTGGAGGGGACAGGAAACTCCAGATGTGCCTCTTTAAAATTTTGAGGTGCCTGATAGATGAAGCTGGTGTCTGCAGCTTTAACCTCTCAATACATCCATTCAACCAGGATATGAATATTCCAGGCATTATAAGGATCGTTGACAGGGGAAGCATCACGTCAAAATCCTCTGATATAGGTGGAATGGAACTCTTTGGTAGTTCTGTTATCGGCAGTGACCCCTACATGATTTTTGATAAAATTAAGGGTGTTCTTGATGCCTGATTATCTGTTTGATTTCCTGGATGACCTGAAATTTTTGAAGAATGCAGATAAAACAGCCATAATCACGGACATAGATGGGACCATAAGTGAAATAGCACCAACACCTGAAGAAGCCTTTGTGGACGATGAAATGAGGGATGTTCTGGGGAAACTTGCATCAAGATACCGGCTCCTGGCCTTTATAAGCGGAAGACCTGTCCATGATGCACTCCAGATGGTGGGGGTTCCCGGTGCAATTTATGTTGGAAACCATGGTCTTGAGTATATCATAGATGGAAATTATCAGCGTTTCAGTGAAGTTGAAGACTATCTTCCCCTCATAAAAAAATGTGCCCTTGAACTTAGAAATAGAACACATGATGAGAACCTCATATTCGAGGATAAGGGCATCTGCTATTCCATACATTACCGTCAGTGCTCGGATCCCATGCTATCACGTGAAAGAATACTCAGAAAGCTGAGGGATATACCTGAATCAAAGGGGCTGAAGGTGGATGAGGGGCGAATGCTTGTGGAACTCAAGCCACCCCTCCATTACAACAAGGGCTTTATAGTGAGGAAGATACTGGAGGATTCCAGTGTGTCATCTGCAGTGTACCTTGGAGATGATACAACAGATGCTGATGCCTTCAGGGAACTCAGAAAACTTGAATCAGAGAGAAACATGAATAATGTCCCGATACTTGTACTGTCAAAAGAAATACCTGCTGAAGTAAAGAACAGCGCTCGATTTTTTGTCTCTGGGGTCTCTGAAGTTCTTAAATTCTTCAAATGGCTCTTAAAGTAGTTCCCTAATTAATAAGATAATTGCATCTCTACTGAAAAAAAATACTTATTAGTGCGAAATAACATAAATAATGTTCATGACATCCGTGGTTGTCATGGCGGGGGGGAAGGGTACAAGAATAAGGCCATTAACATTCTCAAGGCCAAAACCCCTTGTACCCGTTGCAAACAGGCCAATCCTCGATTACATAATCCAGAGGGTTCTCGATTCCGGGTACCGGAAGGTTGTGATGACACTCGGCTACCTTAAAGATCAGATAAAATCCCATGTCCTCGAAGGGTACACTGGAATTGATTTTAAATTCTCAGTCGAAAAGGAGCCGCTTGGAACGGCTGGGGGTGTGAAGGCAGCCTTCAGTGAAATAGATGAAACATTCATTGTGCTCAGTGGTGATGTGCTCTTTGATCTCAATCTGAGAGAAATGGTAAGATTCCACAGGAAAAAGAATGCCCTTGTCACAGTGGCGCTCACACCCGTCGAAGATCCATCACATTATGGAATAGCGGTTCTGGATGATGATGGAAGGATAAACAGATTTCATGAGAAACCACGCCCCGAAGAGGTCTTCAGCAAAATCGCCAATGCAGGCATATATGTAATGGAGCCAGAGGTCCTTGAATACATCCCCCGGGGAAACTCTGACTTCTCAGCAGATATTTTCCCCTTTCTGATAGAGAAGGATGCCGGGATGTATGGATTCCTTTTCGACGGATACTGGAATGATGTCGGCAAACCCAACACCTTCTTAAGGGCCAATCATGATGCTTTAAACGGGACTGTGATGCCTGAACCCGAGGGTGAGATAATCGATGAAGTTCCAGGTAGATTTGGAAAAATATGGGTCGGCAGGGACGTCTTTATAGGGGAGAGGGCTCGTATTGTGGGACCTGCTGTTATCGGAGATGGTTCAAGGATAGGTAATGGTGCATATATAGGCAGAAATACAGTGATCGGAGCCAAGGTTAATGTAGGGGAGAACAGTTTTATAAGGGGATCTGTTATTCTTGATGGCTGTGCAATTGGAAGAGGTTCTCAGCTTCTAAACTGTGTTGTCGATGAAGAGTGTGAAATAGGAGCCAGATGTGCAATTGATAGATGCGCAATAATTGGCTGCGGGGCATTTATAGGTCCTTCAACCGTTATCAGGTCTAACTGCACTGTCAGTAACGACCTCAGAATATTATCTGGCTCCCTTGTGGACTCAGACTATCCACTGGTACCCTGGTGATCCCCATGGCAAGGTATTTGCAGGATATAAGGGGTTCTGTTAACCGGGATATAGACTGTCAATTTGCACTAAACCTCGGGATGCTGATAGGTGACTATGTAAGCTGCAAACGCGTACTCATAGGAAGGGATGCCCACACCCCATCTCAGCTGATAAAAAGGGCCATTGGGACTGGGCTGATGGCTGCAGGTGTGGATGTAATCGATTTCGGTGTGGCCACGGTGCCTGTTATGCATCACAATATGAAGCGTTTCGATGCCCATCTCATGATAAACGTCTCCCGTTCACCTCTCCGTGCTGATGAAATAAACATTAAAATTCTCAGCAACCATGAAATACCCCTTGAACAGCGCCCCACCCTTTATGCGGAATATGAAGAACTTGGAAAGCTGAGATACGTTGATAATTATCTTGAATCCTATGTTAAATCTATCATGGAGTCAGTATCTCCATCTGTGAGTGAAAGGGAGTTCCTGATCGTGCTTGGATACGATGATGGCTCCCCATATAATGTTGAAGGTGAGATACTTAACCAGCTTGGGTGTCAGACCATCAACATCACATTCAGGGGATCCCTGTTTGGTAAAAACTTTCCAATTGCAAATCCATCCAGCATATCCCTGATTTCAGACGTTGTTAAGGCTGTGGGTGCAGATATGGGGGTTATACTGGATAATGACAGGGATACTATCTTCTTTATAGATGAAAGGGGACAGCTGTTAAGGGATCAGACCGTTCTATCAATATTTGCAGGGTATTACATATCAAGAGGGGATGGACCTGTGGTTTCCTCTGTGGTTGCATCAAAATCCCTTGAGAGGGTTAGCAGGGGACGTCTCATAAGGACATCTGTTAACAACGTTCTCAATGAGGTTCACGCAAAAAACGCTGTTTTTGGCGGTGATGAACCTGGAATGTACATATTCCCTGAATTTCAGTGCTGCTATGACGCCACCTTCACACTTTTAAAGATACTCGAGATCATTGCAGAGGAGAACAGGACACTCCACGCCCTCGCATCTGAAATAGGTAAGTACAGCAGGGTTGAATTCAGTGTCGAATGTCCGAACGAGTTTAAGGATATTGTTATTGAAAAACTGCTGAAGCATCTTCATGAAGGTGAGGTTGAAATTATCGATGGTATAAGGGTTGAAGATCAGGATGGGGTCATTCTTGTAAGGCCCTCAAGATTTGAACCCGTTCTGAGGGTTTATATTGAATCAGAATCCCCAGAGGAAACCCAGAAAAGATCACGTGATATAGTAGATCTTATAAAGAATGAAATGAGTGATCTGTATGGTGAGTGAGCTTCAGAAGCGTGCCATGAGGTTTCTTGAAGACAAGAACCCTGTTATTGTATCCAACAGGGGCCCCGTGGAATTCTTCAGGGAAAATGATGAAACTGTCATGAAGAGGGGTGCCGGCGGCCTTGTCTCAACACTGCTGCCCCTCGTTGAAAGGTTCAGTGGTGTGTGGATTTCAAGTGCAATGACAGTTGAAGATGCAAGGGTCGCCTCAAGGTACCCCGAGAACCGGGTTCCACTCCCTGAAGATGATCCCAGATTCACGGTTTCATTCGTTATAGTGGATCGTGAGCGATATGAGTCATACTACAGCATTATAAGCAATCCTCTTCTCTGGTTCGTCCAGCACTACATGTGGAATACTCCCTACGATCCTCTGATAGATGATAAAGTTTACAGTGCCTGGGAAGATGGCTATGTACATGTCAATAAAAAATTTGGGGATAAGGTGATATCTGAAATTGAGAGAAATGAAAAGGATTCCCTGATTATGTTACAGGATTACCATCTTTATTTATGTCCTTTCTTCATAAAAAAGGAAATTGGTGACGTATTTTTAAGTCATTTCATACATATACCCTGGCCACAAAGGGATTACTTCAATATACTTCCTGAAAGGATGAGAGCTGACATAATAGGAGGCCTTCTATCAAATACCATCCTTGGCTTCCATATAGAGAGATACTGCGCCAATTTCTTTGAGTGCTGTGAGGACCTTGGTTATGAGGTTGAGAGGGACAGAGGTATCGTGAGGAACGGGGATGAAAAAACCCTTGTTAAAAGTTACCCCATATCCGTTGACCCTGAAAGCATGGAAAGGACCGTCAGCTCCCCCACCTTCATGGAAAAGGATGAATTTGTTCGGAAATTAAAGGGGAACATGTTTCTTATATATAGAACAGATAGGGCTGATCTCAGCAAAAACATAATACGTGGTTTCAGGGCCTATGAATTATTTTTGAGGGATCATCCAGAATTTCATGGAAAGGTAAAGTTTCTTGCAACCGGTAAACCAACAAGACAGCAGATAAGGGAATACAGGAATTACTCTGAGGAGGTCAAAGATACTGTAGATGAGATCAACGAGAAGTATGGTACAGATGAATGGAAACCCATTGAATACATTTACCGTGCCGACTACGAACTTGTTGCAGCCGCCTTTAAGAACTATGACTGCCTGATTGTAAATCCCATTGCAGATGGTATGAACATAGTGCCAAAGGAGGCTGCGATTATCAATAGAGAAGATGGTGCCCTGATACTCTCAGAACGGGCTGGATGCTATGAGGAACTTTCTGAATATGTAATAGGTGTAAACCCCTTTGATATAAAGGAAACTGCAGATGCGATTTACAGTGCCATAAAAATGAGTCCTGGGAAAAGGAAGAAGATTTCAGAAGGTCTCAAGGCAAGGGTTCTTGAAAGAACAATCTACCACTGGATAAGCGAGCAGTTCGATGATTTTGAGGATCTATGGAACAAAGAATAAATTTGCCTGCGTAATTCAGGGCTTCCTTTTATCTGCTCCCTTCTCATGGGAATAGAATAATTTTGCCTGCGTACTAACTCTACGGGTTCACAGGTAGATTACCCTTCCCTCCCCGAGCAACCCTCGAAGCAGGCAGTCTGTCCGATGCTGGGTTTCTTCTAATCATATGAGGCATCAGCCCACATCATAGAAGGACCTATGGCACCGGTCGTTACGATGTGACATTGAATTCTATGAAAATCAGTGTATATAAATTTTTAAGAGTGAGTGGCTGGCAGTGAAGTGGGCTTCCCACAGCAAAAAACCGCAGTACACACCCACAACGCAGCAGGACTTAACTACTGAGATCGAAACGAGATCAGGTATAAGCCCCCACGCCATGACCGCCATGCCATTTATGATAATGATGAAAGTGATGAGTATGAGGGTGGTCTGGCAGTGAAGTGGGCTTCCCACAGCAAAAAACCGCA